>DGFE01000081.1:2657-13808 GCA_002391525.1 Competibacteraceae bacterium UBA3908 | reverse complement strand
AGGAACGGCAGGGCGCTGTTCCCCGGCCCGCCGGCGATGGGGGAGTATTGCCCTTCTGGTATTGGTAACCGCGGTACAAGCTGGTTGCGGCGGCGCAATCTGGAGTCTTGGATTGATGGAACTGGACAAAACGCAATTGCAGTGGCTGCTGGCGGGTATCGGGGCCGTCGTCGTAGCCCTGATCTACCTGTGGGGTATCCGTGCCCGCCTCAAGGAGGAAATCCGCAAGCGCCGGCGCCGATCCTCGCTGACAAAAGAGCCGAGGCTGGGCGAGACCGCGACGCATCCACCGGGTGAAGGGGGCGGGGAGATTCATGAGTTCGGCGAGCTGGGCCGGATCACGTCCGATCATCATCTGGCCGACAAGGCGCTGGTGGATGTGGAGATTCGGCCACTCAATCGCGGGGCTGACTCCGAGCGGGCGCCGTCCCCGGCTGACAGGTCCTCGTCGGAGTCGATAACCCGGGCGTTCGGGCGCCCCGAACAGACCTCGTTCGCTGGCGAATCGCCGTTGGGGACGACGGCCCAACCGTCCACCCGCCCCGAGCAGGCGCCGTCCGCCGACACGTCGCCGTTCAAGACGGCGGCCTGGCCGTTTGATCGCGAACCCGATGCTTCGTGGCCGGTGAAATCGGGAGCCGAGCCCTCCCGGGAGTCCGTCGCGCCGTCGGCGCCGAAAATGACGGTGGCGCTGACCGTGATGGCGCCGCGCCATCAGTCCTTCAAGGGGGTCGACATCGAGGCGGCCGCCGGGGAAGCACAACTTCGACTCGGCGGCGCCGGCCTGTTCGAGCGATACCTCGATGGCGCGACCGCCGCCGATACGCCGGTGTTCAGCGTGGCGCATTTGCGCAAGCCCGGCTCGTTCGAGCCGTGGGCGCTGGCCGAGCTGACTACGCCCGGCTTGTTGCTGTTCATGCGGCTGCCCGGTCCGGTGGAGGGCATGAAGGCGCTGGAACTGCTGTTGCTCGCCGCCGATCAGCTGGCGCGCAAACTCGGCGGAGTGATCTGCGACGAACATCGCAACAAGATGACCAACCAGGGCTTGATCAAGCTGCGCGACCAGGTTGCCGATCTGGAACGGGAGCGGTGACAAGCGCGGCCTTCCCGTGAATGGAGCACGCTTCATGACGGTTCCCGGCGCCGCGCCGAATCGGGCCGCCGAACTGCGCGAGCAAATCAACCGGCACGATTACCGCTATTACGTTCTGGACGACCCGGAAATTCCCGATGCCGAGTACGACCGGCTGCTGCGGGAATTGCGGGAACTGGAAACCGCCCATCCCGAATTGATCGTTCCCGATTCGCCGACCCAACGGGTGGGCGGCGCGCCGCTGGCGGCGTTTCAAACGATTCGCCACGCCGTGCCGATGCTCTCGCTGGACAACGCGTTTACCATCGAGGATGTGGCAGATTTCGACCGGCGGGTGCGCGAACGGCTCGGCGATGCGTTACCGGCGGGCGCGACGGTTGCCTACGCCGCCGAACCGAAGCTGGACGGCCTGGCCGTCAGCCTGCGCTACGAGGATGGCCTGCTGGTTCGCGGCGCGACTCGCGGCGATGGCCACACCGGCGAGGACATCACCGCCAATCTGCGCACCGTGCGCGCCCTGCCGCTGCGGCTGGTGGGCGAGGGTTGGCCGCGCGTGCTGGAGGTGCGGGGCGAGGTGTTCATGCCCAGGGCCGGCTTCGAGGCGCTGAACGAGCAGGCGCGGGCGCGCGGCGACAAGACTTTCGCCAATCCCCGCAACGCCGCCGCCGGCAGTCTGCGCCAGCTCGACCCGCGCGTCACCGCCAGTCGACCACTGGACCTGTTCTGTTATGGGGTGGGCGCGGTCGAGGGCGGATCACTGCCGGACCGCCATAGCGTCCTGCTCGACCGCCTGCGGGACTGGGGCTTGCGGGTCTGCCCGGAACGACGGGTGGTCGTGGGGACCGCCGGCTGTCTCGCCTATCACCAGGACCTGCTGAACCGTCGCGATGCGTTGCCCTATGACATCGATGGCGTGGTGTACAAGGTGGATCGGCTGGACTGGCAGCGGGAACTCGGCTTCGTCGCCCGTGCGCCGCGCTGGGCCATCGCCCACAAATTCCCGGCGCAGGAAGAATTGACCGTGGTCGAGGCTATCGAGGTGCAGGTTGGCCGCACCGGGGCGATCACGCCGGTGGCGCGGCTCCGACCGGTGTTCGTGGGCGGCGTCACCGTGACCAATGCGACGCTGCACAACGCCGACGAGGTGGCGCGCAAGGACGTGCGGGTCGGCGATACCGTGCGGGTGCGCCGGGCCGGCGACGTGATTCCCGAAGTGGTCGGCGTGGTGCCGGAGCGCCGTCCGCCCGAGGCGAAACCGTTTGCGCTGCCGGAAACCTGTCCGGTCTGCGGGTCGCGGATCATCCGCCTGGAAGGCGAGGCGGTGGCCCGCTGCGTCGGCGGTCTGTATTGCCGCGCCCAGCGCAGGGAGGCGATCCGCCATTTCGCCTCGCGCCGGGCGCTGGACATCGAGGGGTTGGGCGACAAGCTGGTGGAGCAACTGGTCGAACAGGATCTGGTGCGCAATCCCGCCGATCTGTTCGCGCTCGATGCGGCGACGCTGGCCGACCTGGAGCGGATGGGCGCGAAATCCGCCGCCAAGCTGATCGCAGCACTGGAACGCAGCAAGGCCACCACGCTGGCGCGGTTTCTGTACGCGCTGGGCATTCGCGAAGTCGGCGAGGCCACGGCGCGGGCGCTGGCCGCTCATTTCGGCACGCTGGAGGCGCTGATGACGGCCAGCGAGGAACGCTTGCAACAGGTACCGGACATCGGTCCGGTGGCCGCCGCCGCCGTCCGCGCGTTCTTCCAGGAACCGCACAATCAGGAGGTTATCGTCCGGCTGCGCACGGCGGGGGTGCGGTGGCCCGAAACGGCGGCGAACCAGGCGGATAACCAGCCGCTCGCCGGCAAAACCTTCGTGCTGACCGGGACCTTGGAGTCGCTGAGCCGCGATCAGGCGGCCGACCGGCTGCGGGCGCTGGGCGCCAAGGTGGCCGGCAGCGTGTCCGGGAAAACCGATTATGTGGTGGCCGGTCGCGACGCCGGCTCCAAGCTGGACAAGGCGCGGGAACTGAATGTGCCCGTGCTGGACGAGGCGGGATTGCGGGCGTTGCTGGAGTGGCGGCCCCTCTCCCCTTGAGGGAAGGGGCGAGGGTCAGGGTTTTACAGGTAACTACTTCTTCTCTTCCTTCTTTTCCGCCTTGACGTCCTTGGCCGGTTCCTGGGCAGGCTTCGCTTCGCTGGTCTGGATTTCCTTGACCTCGATCTTGGCGCCGGAACGCAGTTTTTCCAGATAGTCGTTCACCATCCGGCTCTGCAGCATCTGGGTGATCTGCGGTTTCAACTCATCCAGCGACGGCGGCGTGGCGTCGCGGATATCCTCCAGCAGAATGACGTGCCAGCCGAACTGGGTCTGCACCGGCTGCTCGCTGTATTTGCCCTTTTCCAGCTTGGCGACCGCCTGCGCGAATGGCGGCACCATCATGCTCGGCGTGAACCAGCCCAGGTCGCCGCCGTTGGCCGCGGAACTGTCGCTGGAGTTGGTCTTGGCCAGTTCGGCGAAGTTGCCGCCCTTCTTGAGTTCGGCGATGACTGTCTTGGCTTTGTCCTCGGAGTCCACCAGAATGTGGCTCGCCTTGTATTCCTTGCCTTTCATCGCCGCGACGGCGGTTTCGTATTCCTTCTTGATCGCGTCCTCGCCGGGCGCGTTTTCGCTCAGCATCCGACGCACCACACTGCTGGCCAACAGGCTGCGCTGGACCATTTCAAGCTGTTGCTTGACCTGCGGGTCGTCCGCCAGTTTCTGTTTGCCGGCTTCCTGCACCAGCAGCTCTTCCATCACCAGTTGATCGACCAGCGACTTGCTGGCTTCCGCCGAATCGACCTTGGTCCGTCCGCGCAACTGCTGGGCGTATTGCTCGAACGCCGCCTTGGTGATGGGCGTGCCGTTGACCACCGCGACCGGGTCGGGGATGGTGAACTGGGCATTCGGCGCAACCGGCGCGGCCAGCGTCGGCGCCGGTTCGGTTTTTTTGTCGTCGGCGGCCAAGGCCGTGCCGGCCAGCAGCAGAACGGAGGACAGCACCAGCAGCGGCAGAGTCAGTCTGTTCGGTTTTTTCATGATGGTTGTTTCCACAGGTGAGCTAAGTTCCAGGGATTGAGGATCGGGCTTCGGCCGGGGTTTGCGCCTTGACGATGCTCAAGGCGTGAATTTCCCGGCGCATCAGGTCCGCCACCGCCGCATGAACCAGGCGATGACGCTGAATCAGGGGCTTGCCGGCGAAAACGGTCGAGACGATGCGGACGGTAAAATGGCCGCCCTCGCGCGCGCCGGCGTGACCGGCATGGGCGGCGCTGTCGTCCACGATGTCCAGCGCCTCGGGCGCCAGCGCGGCCCGTAGTCGCTGTTCGAGCAGGGCTACCCGGTCGGTCATGCCGGCAATACCTGGCGGAAGGGGAAGATTTCGACCGCCGCGTAGACGTTGGCGGCCACGTAGGGATCGGCGTCGGCCCAGACGCGGACCTCCTCCAGGGAAGGGAATTCGGCGATTATCAGGCTGCCCTGAAAGCCGGCTGGGCCGGGGTCGGGGCTGTCGATGGCCGGCAGCGGTCCGGCCAGCACCAGCCGACCTTCCGCCAGCAGCGCGTGCAGGCGCTCCAGATGGGCGGGACGAACCGCCAGCCGGCGTTCCAGGCTGTTCGGCTGGTCGCGGCCCAGAATGGCGTACAGCATGGTCAGGACTCCTTTGACGGGGTATCGTCGATCTTGAGATGGCGGCTCAGATAGGCGGCCTGCGCCAGCACGAACACCAGGGTCAAACCCAGCATCCCAAACAGTTTGAAATTGACCCAGGTGTTTTCATCGAAGGTGAACGCGACGTACAGGTTGGCCAGGCCCATCGCGAAGAAAAAGATTGCCCAGGCAAATGTCAGCTTGACCCACACCGGGGCGGGAAGTTCCAGTTGGCCGCCCATCATCCGTTCCAGCAGGGTCTTCCGGCCGATGAAACGGCTGGCCACGAACGCCGTGGCGAACAGCCAGTTCACCACGGTGGGTTTCCATTTGACGAAGACCGGATCGTGCAGGGCCAGCGTCGCTCCACCCAGCGCCAGCACCAGGCCGGCGGTAATCAACGGCAGCTTCTCGATCCGGTGCTGGCGCAGCCAGATCCAGCCGACCTGGGCCAGGGTCACGACGATCAGCACGCCGGTCGCGACATAAATATCCGCCAGTTTGTAGGCGACGAAGAACAACAGGATGGGCAGGAAGTCGAACAGCAGTTTCATGCCGGTGGTGGAGTTCCGTTTGGGGGCGCGGCAGGCGCGGCGGGCGGATAAAGGAAAGGCGGCTCTACGGTCGCCGTCTTGACCGGGCAACGCCGGACTGGCAAGTTGCCTGGTCGATCATCGTTAAGTTAGATATAATCAGAGACATAGTACAGGCCATGAGCCATTTTTTACAAATCCACCCGGTAAATCCGCAGCCGCGCCTGATCGGGCAGGCGGTCGAGCGGCTGAGCGCCGGCGAGGTGATCGTCTATCCCACCGATTCCAGCTATGCTCTGGGTTGCCGGCTGGGCGACAAGGCGGCGGCGGAACGCATCCGCCATATCCGCCAGACCGACCGACATCACAATTTCACGCTGGTCTGCCGCGATCTCTCGGAAATCGCGACCTACGCCAAGGTGGACAATCGCCGCTACCGGCTGCTCAAGGCCGCCACGCCGGGACCGTTCACCTTCATTCTGCAGGCGACCCACGAGGTGCCGCGCCGCTTGCAGCATCCCCGCCGCAAGACCATCGGCATCCGGGTGCCGGACAACGTCATCGCCCGCGCCCTGCTGGCGGAACTGGGCGAACCGATCATGAGCTGCACGCTGATCCTGCCCGGCGACGACTGGCCGCTGTACGATCCCGAGGAGATCGAGGAACGCCTGGGCAGCGACGTGGACTTGATCATCGACGGCGGCCCCGGCCAGCGCGAGCCGACCACCGTGATCGACCTGACCGGCGACGCGCCGGAATTGATCCGCCCCGGACTGGGCGACGCCAGTCCGTTTCTCTAGTCCGCGCCCGGAAGCCCTGCGTATAATCGCGCCATGCAAGAATTAAATACGGTTCAACTCCTCATCGTGCTGGCACCGCCGTTGCTGCTGGCCATCACCCTGCACGAAGTGGCGCACGGCTGGATGGCGTTGCGTTGCGGCGATACCACCGCCAAGGCCCAGGGGCGGCTCAGCCTCAATCCGCTACGGCACATCGACCCTGTCGGCACGGTGCTGGTGCCGGCGCTGCTGGCGGTGTTCGGGGGCTTCATCTTCGGCTGGGCCAAGCCGGTGCCGGTCAACTACCACCGGTTGCGCCAGCCCAAGCGCGACATGGCGCTGGTGGCGCTGGCCGGGCCGGGCGCCAATCTGGTCATGGCCCTGGGTTGGGCGCTGGTGGCGGTGGCCGGTCACGGCGCGCAAACCGCATGGCCGTGGCTGGGCGAACCGCTGCTGCTGATGGGAGTGGCCGGCATCGATGTCAACGTCATGCTGGGCGTGCTCAACCTGGTGCCGATACCGCCGCTGGACGGGTCACGGGCGCTGGCGGGCGTGCTGCCGGACCGCTTCGGTCTGGCGATGGCGCACATGGAGCCTTACGGCCTGATCATCCTGGTGTTGTTGCTGGTCAGCGGCGTGTTGAACCTGATGCCTATCGTCAACGGCATCCGGCATTTCATTCTGACGCTGTTCTTTTAATCCCGAACCCGAAGTAGCGCAGTCATCATGGAAATCACGCTCACCGGCATCACCACCACCGGCACGCCGCATCTGGGCAATTACGTCGGCGCGATCCTGCCCGCTATCGAAGCCAGCCGCTGCAGGGACGTGCAATCGTTCTATTTTTTGGCCGACTATCACGCCCTGGTCAAATGCCAGGACCCTGCGCTGGTCCATCGCTCGCGACTGGAGGTCGCCGCCACCTGGCTGGCGCTGGGGCTGGATGTCGAGAACGTCATTTTCTACGCCCAGACCGACATCCCGGAGATCCTGGAACTGACCTGGATTTTGACCTGCGTCACGGCCAAGGGCCTGATGAACCGCGCCCACGCCTACAAGGCGGCGGTCGCCGAGAATCTGGCCGATCCCGACAAGGATCCCGACAAGGGTGTGACCATGGGCTTGTTCTGCTACCCGATCCTGATGGCGGCGGACATTCTCATGTTCAAGGCCAACAAGATTCCGGTCGGCAAGGATCAAGTGCAGCATCTGGAGATGGCCCGTGACATCGCCGCCCGCTTCAACTACCTGTACGGCGAGCATTTCGTGCTGCCCGAAGCGGTGGTGGACGAGAAGGCGGCGGTGCTGGTCGGGCTGGACGGGCGCAAGATGAGCAAGAGCTACGGCAACACCATCCCGCTGTTCGAGCCGGAAAAGGTGCTGCGCAAGCTGATCATGCGGATCAAGACCAACTCGCTGCCGCCGGAGGCTCCCAAGGACCCCGACACCTGCACGCTGTTTCAGATTTACCAGGCGTTCGCCACGTCCGAGGAAAGCGCGGCGATGCGGGCGCGCTACGCTCAGGGCATCGGCTGGGGGGAAATGAAGCAGATCCTGTTCGAGTACCTGAACAGCCGGTTGAGCGAGTCGCGCCAGCGTTACCGGGAACTGCTGGAGAAGCCGGATTATGTCGAACAGGTGTTGAAACAGGGCGCGGCGCGGGCGCGCGAGTACAGCGCGCCATTCCTGCAAGAGTTGCGGCGCGCGGTGGGCATTAGGCCGCTGGGTGGATAGGACTGGATGAAAGAATGTAAGACGTTCAGCATCCAAGCTACTCAAGATGAGGAATAATCCGTGCGGTTGGCGATTTGTAGAGATGGCGCCCATAAAATAAATACCGCCACCAACAAACTCAATTGCCATGACAAAAAATTCCATGATTGGTACCGGTTTGTTTTATCGTTTCCTCCTCATTTAGTCAGGCAATATATTGATCGGTTTGGGTTACACGCTCAGCAAAAAATCCTGGATCCATTTTGTGGTACGGGAACGACTCTCGTTGAATCCAAGATTCAGGGCATTGACAGTGTTGGCATTGAAGCCAACCCGATGGCTCATTTTGCCAGTACTGTAAAGGTAAACTGGTGTGTGGCCAGTGATGGCTTGATAAGTCATGCGCGTCGGATTGCTGATTATGCGGAAAAAATCATTGAAACGGAACGATTTGGAAATCTGCGGACTTTATCAGTAGAGGCGGATTCTCTTTTACTAAAAAACTCAATAAGCCCTCTTCCGTTACACAAATCTTTAATCCTGCTTGAATCGATACGTCTTCACAAAGACGAGCGTTATTACAATCATGAATTACTCGCTTTTGCAAAAGTGCTGGTATTTTCCATAAGCAATTTGCATTTTGGCCCAGAGGTCGGTGTGCGTCATCTAAAGAAAAGTGATGCATCCGCGACTGAAGATTGGATGGAAGAAATACTGTCGATGGCTGATGATTTGCGCGCTGCTCCCACCCAGCGGGCGGATGCCGAAGTGCATCATGCCGATTCAAGGCATCTATCTGCTGTACTACAGCCAAACAGCATAGATGCCGTATTTACCTCGCCCCCCTATCCGAATGAAAAGGATTATACCCGCACCACTCGACTTGAATCTGTACTGCTCGGGTTTATTAACAACAAAAATGACTTGAGAAACCTTAAGCAAGGTTTGCTTCGTTCAAATACGCGAAACGTTTACAAAGGAGATGCTGACGATGACTGGGTAGCTAACCATCAGGAAATCCAATCTATCGCTGATGCGATTGAAAAACGACGTATCGAACTCAATAAAACATCAGGATTTGAAAAACTGTATGGTCGCGTGACCAAGCTATATTTTGGCGGCATGGCGCGCCACCTGGCGGAATTGAGGTCATTCTTGAAGCCTGGCGCATTCTTGGGTTATGTCGTTGGGGAGCAGGCTTCCTACTTACAAGTTATGATTAAAACCGGCGAAATTCTGGCTGACATCGCCCAATCATTGGGTTATAAAGTGGTGGGAATCGATCTTTTCCGCACCCGGTTTGCCACGGCAACAAAAAAACAGATGCGTGAAGAAGTTGTCGTATTGCAGTGGCTCGGGTAATAAATTTCAAACCACAGGAAGCCACACATGACTAATGGAAGCAATCGCTACGCCAAACTCATTGAAGATATATTTGATCAGTACAAAATCATTTGCGAACAACCGTACCCAATATGAGGCAGGTTGAGACAGACGAAATTTATGTTGGCCTGGATCAGCGTGGCGCGCAATATGTATTTCCAATCCAGGCGAAAGGTGGCACTGATCAACTTGGAGTTGTCCAGATAGAACAGGATTTCGCTTTATGTTCCGCTAAATTTCCTATTCTGATATGTCGCCCCATTGCGGCACAGTTTATGGAGGATAATCTTATTGCCCTATTTTCCTTTGAAACAGGAGAAAATGGAGTCGTGATAAGCGACGAAAAGCATTATCGGCTGGTGCCTCCAGAACAAATGAGCGATGAGGATTTGATAAATTATCGCAATAGGGTATTCAATTTTACCCAGCGCGGTGAATGAGCGACCATTATGGATGGCGTCGCCGCGCCGCCGTTCGCCAAGGTCAGCGGCGAACCCTACACCCAGTTGCCGCAGGATCTCTACATCCCGCCGGATGCGCTGGAAATATTTCTGGAAGCGTTCGAGGGACCGCTGGATTTGCTGCTGTATCTGATCAGGCGCCAGAACCTGAATATTCTCGATATTCCCATCGCCGACATCACCCGCCAGTACATGGAGTATCTGGCGTTGATGCAAGAGTTGCGTTTGGAACTGGCGGCGGAGTATCTGGTGATGGCGGCCTGGCTGGCGGAGATCAAGTCGCGCCTGCTGCTGCCGGGTCCGGCGTTGACCGAGGCGGAAGAAGAGGACCCCCGTGCCGAACTGGTGCGCCGGCTCCAGGAATACGAACGCTTTCAACAGGCGGCGCGGGCGCTGGATGCACTGCCGCGACTGGAACGCGATACCTTCGCCGCCAGCGCCGAACCGGCTCAGCGGGAAGTCGCGCGCGCGCCGCCGCCGGTCAGTCTGGCCGATCTCTTGCATGCGCTGCGCGAGGTGTTGGCCCGCGCCGAGCTGTTCGGTCGCCATCACATCCAGCGCGAGGCGCTGTCGGTGCGCGAGCGGATGAGCCAGGTGCTGGAACGGCTGGACGCGCTGCGCTTTACTCCCTTCACCGCGCTGTTCCGCCCGGAAGAGGGTCGGATGGGGGTGGTGGTGACGCTGCTGGCGGTGCTGGAACTGCTGCGGGAAGCCTTGCTGGAATTGGTGCAAACCGAGCCGTTCGCGCCGATTCACCTCCGCCGACGGATCTGAGCGGTCGCGGATGCCGGAACTGAAAGCCATCCTGGAAGCGGTACTGCTGGCCGCCGGCGAGCCGCTGGCGCCGGACCGGTTGCTGAAGGTATTCCCGGAAGCGGAGCGGCCCGACCGGGAGACGTTGCGCGCCGCGCTGGCCGAACTGGCCACCGACTGCGCCGGGCGCGGCGTGGAACTGGTCGAGGTCGCCGGCGGCTTCCGCCTGCAGGTACCCAAGGCATTCTCGCCCTGGGTCTCGCGCCTGTGGGAGGAGCGCGGCGCCAGTTACTCGCGCGCGCTGCTGGAGACGCTGGCGCTGATCGCCTATCGCCAGCCGATTACCCGTGGCGAGATCGAGGCGGTGCGCGGGGTGAGCCTCAGCGGCGGTATCATGAAAACCTTGCAGGAACGCGGCTGGATCAAGGTGGTCGGCCACCGCGAAGTGCCCGGTCGCCCGGCTCTGTACGCCACGACCCACGCGTTTCTGGATTATTTCAACCTCAAGAGTCTGAGCGAACTGCCGCCGCTGGCGGCTCTGCGCGACCTGGATGTGGTCAGCGTGGAACTGGAACGCCGCACTATCGCTCTGGCCGGCGACTCTCCAACCCCAACGGAATCGTCCGATGGCTGAACGCTTGCAGAAATTCCTGGCCCGCGCCGGCCTTGGCTCCCGACGCCGGATCGAGGACTGGGTCCGGCAGGGGCGAATCACCGTGAATGGCGCCCCCGCGCAACTGGGCACCCGGGTCAACGGCGCGGA
>DGFE01000081.1:0-2548 GCA_002391525.1 Competibacteraceae bacterium UBA3908 | reverse complement strand
CCGGTCGGCGAAGTCACGACTCGCCGCGATCCCGAGGGTCGACCCACGGTCTTCGAGCGCTTGCCGCCGTTGCGCGACGGGCGCTGGATCGCGGTGGGCCGGCTCGACCTCAACACCCAGGGCTTGTTGTTGTTGACCACCGATGGCGAACTGGCCAACCGCCTGATGCACCCATCGTCCGAAATCGAGCGTGAATATGCGGTGCGGGTGTTGGGCGAGGTCGCGCCGGCAACGGTGCGACGGCTGAAGGAAGGCGTGCCGCTGGACGACGGGCTGGCGCGCTTCGACGAGATCCGCGAGGCGGGTGGCGAAGGCGCGAACCACTGGTATCACGTCGTCCTGCGCGAAGGCCGCAATCGCGAAGTGCGCCGGTTGTGGGAATCGCAGGGCGTCACGATCAGCCGGCTGATTCGGGTGCGCTACGGGCCGGTCACCCTGCGCCGGGGTTTGCATCCGGGACGCTGGGACGAATTGGACGAGACTCGGGTCGGGGCGCTGCTGGCGGCGGTGGGCTATCGACCTGATGACGATGCGGCTGAAGCACTCGCCTCTGGACGCCGCCGTCCTTTCAAAATCGGGGGTGCGAAACCCAGCGCGTTTCACGGCGGCGGACCGGTGGCTCACTCCCGCCCGGTCCCCAAGCCGTGGGAGGCCAAGTCCGGCCAGCGGCGGGAAAGCCGGGACGACGTGGAGACCCAAGCGCACCGTCCGTACCGGCCGGGAGATAGCCGGTCCGAAAAGCCGCGCCGCGCCGAACCGGGGGCGACGTTGCCGCCGCGCCAGCCGTTCAATCCCTGGAATGCGCAACCGGGCCGGCCACGCGACGGCGAGCGTGGCGCGACCCCCGGTCCCCGCCGTCCGCTCAATCCTGGGCGTGCAAGGTCTGGCCGGTAACGCCCTTGCTGTCCGGCCCCAGCAGATAGAGATAGGTGGCCAGCGCCGCCTCGGGGTCGATCCATTCCTCAGGAGCGCGGCCCGGATAGGCCCGCAGGGTCAAACCGGTGCGGACCTGGCCCGGATCGATGCTGTTGACCCGGATGGGTGTATTGGTTTCCAGTTCGCTGGCCAGCAGCTTCATCAGGGTCTCGGCGCCTCCCTTGGCTACCGCGTAGGCGCCCCAATAGGCCCGGCCCTCCTCGCTGACCCGGTCGGTGGTGAACACGACCGAGGCATCGGTGGAGCGGTTCAGCAGGCCCAGCAACGCTTGAGTCAGCAGAAACGGCGCGTTCAGATTGACTTGCAGAATCCGATACCACAGTTCGATGTCGTAATTCGCCAGCGGCGTCAGCCCCTCGAACAGGGCCGCGTTGTGCAGCAGCCCATCCAGCCGGCCAAATTCGGTGTCCAGCACCCGCGCCAGATCGACGTAATCCTTGGGACTCGCCCCTTCCAGGTTCATGGGATAGATGGCGGGTTTGGGTGCGCCCACCTGTTCGATCTCGTCGTAGATTTGCTCCAGCTTGCGAATGGTGCGTCCGAGCAGGATCACGGTCGCGCCGTGAACGGCCAGCCGGCGCGCGACGGCGCGACCGATGCCATCGCCCGCGCCCGTTACCAGAATGACCCGCTCCTTGAGCAGATCAGCGACAGGTTGATAATCTTTCATGGTCATACCTTGTATCGGGCTAGGTTGGGTAACATCGCCTACTCTGTCACCATGGAAGGCCGATAGCGGTTTTTTTCGCGACGCCGCAAGCGCCACGCCAGCCATAGCTTGCGCAAGGGTGTCAGGCTGGTACGTTGTTCCAGCAGTCGGTAACCGTCCTCGGCGATCTCGGCCAGCAGCGCCAGCGCCAGTTCCAGGCCAATCAGCAGGGTGCACTGCGCGTAGCGGTCCAGGTCCGGCAGATACTCCAAGGCCCGGCGACGGTATTCGTGAATCCGCCCGGCCTGGAAGGCGAACAGTTGCCGCAAGCGGTCCGTGGTCTGCGCCGCCAGCAGCTCGCCGGGGTGGACGCCAAAGCGCCGCATTTCATCCTCGGGCAGATAGAATCGCCCGTGCTGGGCGTGCCGGCGCACCTCGTACAGTAGCTCGAACAGCAGCAGCATGGCGCCGGCCTCGTGGGCGAACCGCGGCGTGGCGCGCCGATCCCGGTAGCCCAGGATTTCCGCCGCCAGCAGGGCCGGTACGCTGCCGTGCCGATGGATGTACAAGGTCAACTCCGTGAAACTGGGGTAGGCGTCGTAGTCTAAATCCATGGCTACCCCATCCAGGATTTCCCGAAAGTATTCCTCGGGCAGGTTGAACGTGGCCAGCCGCGGCTGGAGAGCGCGGGTCACCGGATGCTGTGGCTCGCCCGCGAACAAGCGACCCAATTCGGCACGCCACCAGTCCAGTTTGGTCCGGGCAACGCCGGGATCCCGGCACTCTTCGACGATTTGCGTGGTTTCGACGTAAAACGCCCGAATCGCGATCAAGGTTTGACGCGACGCCATCGGTAGACCGAGCAGGCTGTAGCGGAAATCCGAACCCCGCTGCGTCGCCAGGTGGTGGCAATAGTCGTCTGGAGTCATCGTGATGGCAGTTGACTGGAGTCGTTGGAGTTGC
>DGFE01000170.1 GCA_002391525.1 Competibacteraceae bacterium UBA3908 | reverse complement strand
GCGAACAGCGAAATCGCCATTTCGGCCACCGACATCGGTGCGTACTGTTTCTGCTTCATCAACTCGGTCACGCGCTGACCGCGTTCGAGTTGCTTGCGGGTCGCCTCGTCCAGGTCCGAGGCAAACTGGGCGAAAGCCGCCAGCTCGCGATACTGAGCCAGCGCGAGACGGATACCGCCACCCAGCTTCTTGATGATCTTGGTCTGGGCGGCGCCGCCGACGCGGGAGACCGACAGGCCGGGGTTGATGGCGGGACGGATGCCGGCGTTGAACAGATCGGTTTCCAGATAGATCTGCCCGTCGGTGATGGAGATCACGTTGGTGGGCACGAACGCCGACACGTCGCCGGCCTGGGTTTCGATGATCGGCAACGCCGTCAAGGAACCGGTCTTGCCCTGCACCGCGCCGTTGGTCAGGCGCTCGACCTCGGCGGCGTTGATGCGGGAGGCGCGCTCCAACAGGCGGGAGTGCAGGTAGAACACGTCGCCCGGAAACGCCTCGCGGCCCGGCGGGCGGCGCAGCAGCAGCGAGACCTGGCGATAGGCTACGGCCTGTTTGGACAGGTCGTCGTAGACGATCAGGGCATCCTCGCCGCGGTCGCGGAAAAATTCGCCCATGGCACAACCGGAGTACGGCGCGGTGTACAGCATCGCCGCCGATTCGGAGGCGCTGGCGGCGACCACGATGGTATGCTCCATCGCGCCGTGCTCCTCCAGCTTGCGCACCACGTTGGCAATCGAGGAGTTCTTCTGCCCGATGGCCACATAGATGCATTTGATGCCGGTGCCCTTCTGATTGATGATCGTGTCAATCGCCACCGCGGTCTTGCCGGTCTGACGGTCGCCGATGATCAATTCGCGCTGGCCGCGACCGATGGGCACCATGGAGTCGATGGCCTTGAGGCCGGTCTGCACCGGCTGGCTGACCGACTGCCGCTCGATCACGCCCGGCGCGATCACCTCGACGGGCGAGGACTGGGTAGCGTTGATCGGCCCCTTGCCGTCGATGGGCTGACCCAGAGCATTGACCACGCGCCCCAGCAGCGCCTCGCCGACCGGTACTTCCAAAATGCGGCCGGTGCAGAGCGCCTTGTCGCCCTCGGCCAGATGCTCGTAGTCACCCAGAATGACGGTGCCGACCGAGTCCCGTTCGAGGTTCATGGCGAGACCGTAGGTAACCGGATCGCCTTCCCGCGGCGCCGGAAACTCGATCATCTCGCCCTGCATCGCGTTGTCGAGGCCATAAATTCGGGCGATGCCATCGGCCAGACTGACGATGGTGCCTTCCGTGCGCGCTTCGGCGGTCGCCTGATAACCTTGCAGGCGCTGCCGAATCAGGTCACTGATTTCGGATGGTTTGAGTTGCATAAAGCGGTATTCCCCTTACTGGCTCAAGGCCGTGGCGAGTTTGTCCAGCCGGCCGCGCGCCGAACCGTCGATCACCCGATCACCGATTCGGATCACCGCGCCCGCGATCAATGACGCATCCGTCTTGCAGTCCAGCGCGACACCGCGCTTGAACTTCGCCTTGAGCGCCTTGATCACGCGCTTGCGCTGGGCGTCGGTCACGGGGGTGGCGCTGATGAGTTCGGCGCGAACGATGCTTTCGGCGTCCGCGCGCAGCCGCTCGAACAGGACGGCGATGCCGGGAAGTTCGTGCAGGCGATGAAACTCGGCCAGCATTCTGAGAAAGGTGACGAACATGTCCGGCACTTCCGCGCCGCCGCGAACGTCGCGGCACAGGTCCGCCACCAGCTTGGCTTTCTGCTCGCCGCGCAGTTGGGGATTCCAGGGACCCAGCAGCCGTTGCATGGCTGGATCGGCGGCAACGGCGGCGGCCACCTGCAGCAGCTCGGACCAGAGCGGCAACGCCTGGGCGGCCTGGGCATCCTCGAATGCGGCGCGCGCGTAAGGCCGGGCGGCGGCGGCGGGTCGGACGACGGTTGTGGTTTCAGCCATTGGCGTGGTCCGTGTTGTCAGAGCTGCGCGACCAGGTCATCCAGCAGGGCGGCGTTGGCCGCTTCATCGACCTCGCGCTTGAGAATCTTGCTGGCGCCGGCGACGGCAAGACTGACGACCTGATTGCGAAGCTGCTCGCGGGCGCGATTGACCTCCTGCTCGATTTCGGCCTTGGCGGCGGCGAGTTGGCGGTCGCCCTCGACGCGGGCTTCCTGTTTCGACTGCTCGATGATTTCGTTGGCGCGCTTGTGGGCCTGGGCGACGATTTCGGTGGCTTGCTGCCTGGCTTCCTTCAGCATTTGCGCGGCCTTGGTCTTGGCCAGCTCCTGTTCGCGCACGCCACGCTCCGCGGACGCCAAACCATCGGCGATTCGCTTCTGGCGGTCTTGCATGGCCTGCATGATCGGCGGCCATACATACTTCATGGTAAAGAGCACCAGCAGGCCAAACGTGATCATCTGCCCGATGAGGGTGGCATTGAAATTCACGCTGTTACCTCCTCACGCACAGGGGGATTGGCAGGTCGGAAAACCCCGAAAATCACTTGATCAGAGCCTGTACCGGGCCGAGGAACGGATTGGCGAAGGTAAAGAACAGCGCGACGCCGACGCCGATCATGGTCACCGCGTCGAGCAGACCGGCGACGATGAACATCTTGACCTGCAACGCGGGAATCATTTCCGGCTGACGGGCGGCGCCTTCCAGGAACTTGCCACCCAGCAGGGCGAAGCCAATAGCGGTGCCCAGTGCGCCCATCCCGATGATCAGAGCCACGGCGATAACGGTCATACCCTGCACGTTGGCAATCAGGCTTGCAGCTTCCATTATTGTCTCCCGTTTAGAGATTGAGGTGTGGATGAAAGAAAACCGGTTATCGTGGATCCAGCCCGTTACCCGGACCGGACCCGGGATTTGCGATCCGCTCAGTGATCCTCGTGCGCCATGCTCAGATAAACGATGGTCAGCACCATGAAGATAAAAGCCTGCAAGGTGATGATCAAAATGTGGAAAACCGCCCATGGCCAGCCCAGGGTGAACTGAATCCACCAGGGCAGCAGCGCGATCAGGATGAAGATCAGCTCGCCGGCGTAGAGGTTGCCGAACAAACGCAGGCCGAGCGAGATGGGCTTGGCCACGTCTTCGACGATCCGCAGCAAGAGGTTGAACGGCATAAACCACTTGCCGAACGGGTGCGTCAGGATCTCCATGGAGAAATGGACCGGCCCCTTGACCTTGAAGCTGTAGTAGTAGAGCAGAAACAGCACCGAGATCGACAGACCGAAGGTCGAGTTCAGATCGGTGGAAGGTACGACGCGCAGGTAGGGAATGCCCACCGCTGCGGCGACGGCCGGCAACAGGTCGACTGGAATCAGGTCCATGGCGTTCCACAGGAACACCCAGATGAAAATGGTCAGCGCCAGCGGAGCGATTACCGGATTGCGGCCATGGAACGAATCCTTGACCTGAGTGTCGACGAACTCGACCATGATTTCACAGAAATTCTGCAAGGGTCCGGGTACATCGCTGGTCGCGGCCTTCGCGGCTTTCCTGAACAGCCACAGGAATAGAGCCCCCAGACTGATCGAGAAGAACAAGGTATCCAAATGAACCGTCCAGAAACCCTCTCCAACCGTGAGATTGGTCAGATGGTGGACGATATACCCCGTTGCGGAATGACCACCAGATTCGCTCATAGCGTCCTCACCGAAGCGTCGAATGTGAAGGGTAATGCCAACCAGTACGCCATCAGCGCCGCCATGTACGCCAGCAAAAGCGGAAGGGGGGAGACATCGAACCAAATCAGGGCGCCGCTCAGCAAGACAACCGTCAAGAGCAGCTTGACAACCTCGCCCACATAGAACGCGCGGGCGACCTTGGCGGCGGGTGAGCCGATACGCACCGAAAAAACTTTGCTGGCGAAATACAAGGTAACGAGAGTACTGATGCCACCGCCGATCAAAGCGGAGTAAGCGGCCTGGAAGCCGCTGACGACGAAAGCAGCAGCGGCGACCAACAGCGTGAGGAGCAATTGAATGGCGGTGATTTTTCGGATGATCTGTTTTGCGCCCATGGCTCGCATTGGCTCTAATCGTCTAAGCACCGCATTGCGCTGGGCATATTTATATGTAGTTATAATCTGTTTTGGTTTTTTGATTTTCTTCTCTACGAAGCTTCAGAAGCCGCATCCGAAAATGCTCTCCCCTAGCCATTCCTGGCTGCGTAGAGTGCCACGGATTATAGGGAATTTGGCGCGGCGGGGTCAACGAAAATCACCATGTCACTTTACTCGAGCAATAATGCCATCCAACTCGTCCAGGTTATTATAGTGGATGACTACACGGCCCTTGCCTGACGTATCATGCCGCAGTTGCACCCGCGCCCCCAGCCGTTCCGACAAGTCGTCTTGCAACGACCGGATATTCGGGTCCAGTGGCTTCGCCCGCGACGGCGTGGCGGAGGTCTGTTGCAGCAGACGTCGCGCCAGCTCCTCGGTCTCTCGCGCCGACAGGCCGCGCAGCAACACCTGATGGGCAGCCTCCCGCTGCAAGGCGGGCGGCAGGGACAGCAGGGCGCGGGCATGACCCATGTCCAGTTTGCGCTCCCGCACCCATTGTTGCACGTCCTCGGCCAAATCCAACAGCCGCAGCAGGTTGGTGACTGCCGCCCGCGACCGGCCCACCGCCTCGGCGGCCTGCTGGTGCGTCAGTTCGAATTCGGCGATCAGCCGTCGCAGGGCGCTGGCCTCCTCCAGGGGGTTGAGATCCTCGCGCTGGATGTTCTCGATCAGCGCCATGGCGATGGCCGCCTGATCCGGTACGTCGCGGACGACAGCCGGCACCTCGTGCAATCCGGCCAGTTGCGCCGCCCGCCAGCGCCGCTCGCCGGCGATCAGTTCATAACGACCCCCGCCGAGCGGCCGCACCACGACCGGCTGCACCACCCCCTGGGCGCGGATGGATTCGGCCAACTCCCGCAGGGTGTCCTCGCGTAAATCCTGGCGCGGCTGACAGCGACCCCGCACGATCCGCTCGACCGGCAGTTGCCGCAACAGCTCCCTGGCGGGAGCGTCCGGCGCCGGCTCGCTCCGGGCCGCTGCCGCTCCCGCGCCGAGCAGCGCATCCAGGCCACGGCCCAGACCGCCTTTTTTCCTGATCATGTGCCTGCTCCATCTCTTGTTATTCTCGCCGCTGGCCGCCGCAACCGTTTTCGCACTTCCCGGGCCAGTTCCCGATAGCTTTGCGCGCCGCGCGAACTGTCGTCGTAGTGGATGATCGGCAGCCCGTAGCTGGGCGCCTCCGCCAACCGCACGTTACGGGGGATCAGCGTCTCGAACACCGCTTCGCCGAAATGCGCCACGATCTGGGTGGAAACGTCGTTGGCCAACCGGTTGCGGGGATCGAACATGGTGCGCACCAACCCCTCGATGCGCAAGCCGGGATTGGTGGACCTGCGCACCTTCTCGATGGTATCGAGCAGCGCCGACAAGCCTTCCAGCGCGTAATACTCGCACTGCACGGGAATGATCACGGAATGGGCGGCGGTCAGGGCGTTGACCGTCAGCATGTTCAGCGCCGGCGGACAATCGATCATGATGATGTCGAAGTTCCACTCGACCGGGGCGAGGGCGACGCGCAGTCGACCCGGCGCGTCGTCCTTCTCCAGCAGATTGACCTCGGCGGCAGTCAGGTCGCCGTTGGCCGGCAGCAGTTGCATCTGAGCCTTTTCGACCCATTGCAGGGCTTCGGTCAGGGTCGCCTCGCCCAGCAGCACGTCGTAACTGGTGGCGGGCACGGTGTGCTTGTCCACGCCGCAGCCCATGGTGGCGTTGCCCTGCGGGTCGAGATCGATCAGCAGCACATTCTGCCGCAGTGCCGACAGGCAGGCGGCCAGATTGACGGCGGTGGTGGTCTTGCCCACCCCTCCTTTCTGATTGGTGATCGCGATGATGGCGGCCATGACTTCAGTCTCGGGGGGTGGGCGGGGGCGTCAGATGCACCAGATGGCGTTCGGCTTCCAGATGCGGCACGTGCAGCGGATAAACGCCGACCACCACGCACCCGGGCGGCAGAAGGGCCAGTTCGTCGTCGGGGAAGATGCCCTTCATCGCCAGCAGCCGGCCAGCCGGCGCGCACAGCCGCCCGGCGCCCGCCACCATGTCCGCCAAGGTCGCGAAGGCTCGCGACACGACGCTGTTAAACAGGTTCTCGGGTTGATAATCCTCGACCCGGCTGCGCACCACGCCAACATTGCGCAAGCGCAGTTCGGCGACAACCTGGGTCAGAAACCGGGTCCGTTTGCCGTTGCTGTCCAACAGACAGAACTCATCCCCCGGTCGGGCGATGGCGAGCGGGATTCCCGGCAAGCCGGCGCCGCTGCCCACGTCCAGCACCCGCGGTCCTTCCACCCAGGGCAGAATCGACAGGCTGTCCAGCACGTGCCGGACCACCATCGCCTCGGGATCGCGCACGGCGGTCAGATTATAGGCGCGGTTCCAACGCTCCAGCAGGGCCAGATAGACCATCAGCTGCGCGACAGCCTGCGCGGACAACGGGATACCGAGCCGTTCGCTGCCCTCGACGATAGATTGTTCGATGCTCATGAACCGTCGCTGTTTAGTTGTCTGGCGTTGCCCGCCCTGGAGTAGCGCGCGCATTGTAACATGCCAGCCGGCTACTACAGGGACCGGCGCGCCGCCGCCCCGTCACCAAACCTTAATCAGTCCGCCATCCGGTCGTCATCCAGGCCGTCAATCATGGGCTGTTCGAGAACTGTTCCTCTGAATTCCCCTGTTCGGTTAGCGGCATGGTCAAGAAACTCGGCGCCAAACTGGTCAACGGCGCGCACGATCTGGTGTTCAAGGCGGTGCACAACCGCTGTCTGATCTACAACGTCTGCTGGGAAGATCCCCGCATCGACCGGCAAATCCTCAAGCTGGACGACGCCAGCCGGGTCGTGGTGCTCACCAGCGCCGGCTGCAACACCCTGGATTATCTGCTGGATTCCCCGGCGGCCATTCACGCGGTGGATGTCAATCCGCGCCAGAACGCGCTGCTGCATCTCAAGCTGGCGCTGATCGAGCGCGGCGAGTTCGACGATCTCTTTGGCCTGTTCGGGAACGGTTCGCACCAGGCGTTCCGCGCGATCTACCAAGCGGTGCGGCATCGTCTGCCCGCTTACGCCCAAACCTTCTGGGACGAAAAAATCGATTATTTCGATAGCGCCAGCGGCAAGAAATCCTTCTATTACTACGGCACCTCCGGCGCCATCGCCTGGATTCTCAGCCGCTATCTGCTTGGCGCCGGGCGCAATCTCCGCTCGCGATTGCTCGACCTGCTGGATGCCCGGACGCTGGCCGAACAACGGGAGATTTACGAGCAGATCGAACCGGCGCTGTGGGGCCGTTTCACCTCCTGGCTGGTCAAGCAGCCGATGACCCTGGCGATGCTGGGCGTGCCCCGGCCGCAAATCCGGCTGATCAGCACCCAGTATCCCGGCGGGATGGTCGGTTACGTGAGTTCCAAGCTGCGGCACGTGCTTACCGAAGTGCTGATCCACGACAACTACTTCTGGCGGGTGTATCTGACCGGTTCCTACACGGCGGACTGTTGTCCGAATTACCTCAAGCCGGAAAATTTCGCGCGACTGCGCGCCAACGTCACCCGCGTGCATACCTGCAACGCCACCGTCAGCCACTTCCTCAAGGACCATCCCGGCGCCTACAGCCACTTTGTGTTACTGGACCATCAGGACTGGCTGGCCTGGCACAAGCCCGAAGCTCTGCGCGAGGAATGGGAACTGATTCTGGCCAACAGCCGACCGGGCAGCAAGATCATGCTGCGTTCGGCCAGCCCGGAACTGAATTTCCTGCCGGAGATGGTGAAATCCGCCGTCCGCTTCTTCCCGGAGCTGACCGCCGCCCTGCACGCGCAGGACCGGGTTGGCACCTACGGCAGCCTGCATCTGGCGGAAGTGCTATGACCGGAAGCGTCCCCGCCGCGAAGCGCGCGCTCGAACGCTATTACCGGTTTCACGCCCGCATCTACGACGCCACCCGCTGGAGTTTCCTGTTCGGCCGCACCGATTTGGTCGAGCGGGTAGCGACCTGGCGTTCGCCGGCCAACATCCTGGAAATCGGCTGCGGCACCGGTCGGAATCTGGCCCGGCTGGCGCGGCGGTTTCCCCGCGCGCATCTGACCGGACTGGATTTGTCCGCCGACATGCTGGCGCGGGCACGCCGCTGCCTGGAGCCGCACGGCGACCGCCTCACGCTGTTGCGACAGGCCTACGCGCAACCCCTGGGCGGCGAACCCCGCTTCGATGTGATCGTGTTGTCGTATTGCCTCAGCATGATCAATCCTGGCTGGGAACAGGTTATCGCCAGCGTCCGCCAGGATTTGCGCCCGAACGGCCTGATCGCGGTCGTGGATTTCCACGATTCGGCCTGGCCGGCGTTTCGGCGCTGGATGGCCGTCAATCACGTGCGGATGGAAGGCCGGTTGCTGCCGGAACTGCAGATCCGGTTCCAACCGCTGGACCGCGCGATCAGCCGCGCCTACGGCGGCCTTTGGCGTTATTTTCGCTTCATCGGCGCGCCCGTTCTCAGCTAACCAACTCCGGTTCCGGTGCCGCCACCGCTGGCCGGGCTGGTCGGATCCGGCGTTCCGCCAGTTCCGCCGCCCAATGCAGGACTTCGAGCCGTCCGTCCGCGTGCTCAACCAAGGCCGCGCAACTTTCGACCCAATCACCGTCGTTGGCGTAGCAAACACCGCCGATGTCGGTCAGCTCCGCCTTGTGGATATGGCCGCAGATGATGCCATCGAACCCGCGCTGCCGGGCCTCGTGCGCCGCCGCCGTCTCGAAGCGGGCGATGTAGGCGGCAGCCTGGCCGATTCTCAGCTTGAGAAAATTTGCCAGCGACCAGTACGGATAATTCAGCCGCAGACGAATCCGGTTGCTCCAGCGGTTGATGAACAACAGGATGTCGTACATCCAGTCGCCGAACACACCGGCCAGCCAGCCGCCACACTTGACGGCGTTGTCCAGTTCATCGCCGTGGGTCACCAGAAAGCGACGACCGTCGGCCGTGTGGTGCTCGCATTCCGGCAGGATTTTGATTTCCCCCACCACCAAGCCCAGATAGTCGCGCGCCACCTCGTCGTGGTTGCCGGGAACGTAAATGACCCGCGCACCCTGCTTGGCCTTGGCCAGCACGGCCTTGAGTACCTGGCCATGAACCGCCAGCCAGCGACCACCCCTGCGCAGGCTCCAGAAGTCGATGAAATCGCCGACCAGATACAACTGCTCGCAATCCACGGTTTCCAGGAAATCCAGCAGAAACTCCGCCTTGCAATCCTTGAAACCCAGATGGACATCGGAAATCCAGACGGATCGAAATCGGTAGGGCTGCATGAATCCGCCTCGCGTCGGCCTGAATGACGAAAGTCAGCGGAATCTGCCCTGGAAACGTGAACGTTTGGCAAAAAGGATGTGAATTTTTCCTAACGACGATTTTGCCCGGCTATTCAGCGATTGCGCCATCGAGGCCCGGCGGCACAAAACAGCGCACGCCGCTATACTTCATCGTTGTCAACCCCGCATTTTTTAAGGAGTTGAGAATGCAGGTTCAGCACTCAAGCCACACCCATTCGGCGAGTGAGTAGGCGCCTGACGCGAGTGCTCCGCCATGGTCGGTCGCCTTGGAAAACAATTTGATCAGCAGCCTGGAAACAAGATGACGGACGGCCATTCGCACACCGGCTCCCGCCACCCAATCGGGGCGGTCGTCTTCGGCTTGGTTGCCCTGGCGCTGTTGGCCGGGGGCTATGGGTATTATCGCGTCGAAGCGGAGCGCATCCGCCAGGAGAAGTATCACGACATCGCCGCCATCGGCGAACTGAAAGTCAGCCAGATTGTGCAATGGCGGCAACAGCGTTTGGCCAACGCCCGCAAGGCGTCGGCAAGTCCGTTCTTTCAGCGGGCGCTGGCGGCGTGGCGAACGGTTCCCGAAGCCCCCGGCTTGCGGGCGGATTGGCAAAAGCGATTGAAGCTCGAGCAGGAAGCGTATGGCTACGCCGACGTCCTGTTACTCGACCCAGACGGCAGCATCCTGCTCGCCACCCGGGATGATCCCGACCCCGCGGCCCCCGCCACGCGGCAGGCCATCGCGGCGGCCAGCGCCGGCCGCGACGCGGTGCTTTCCGACTTCTACCGCTCTGCCCGCGGCCCCGTCTACCTCGACACGGTCGCCCCGGTGCCCGACGCCGCAGGGCGTCCGCTGGCCGTACTGGTGCTGCGCAGCAACGCGGCCTCCTATCTCTATCCTCTGATCCAATCCTGGCCCACGCCCAGCCGCAGCGCCGAGACGCTCCTGGTCCGTCGGGACGGCGACACGGTCGCTTTTTTGAACGAGTTGCGCCATCAGGCCAACACCGCTCTACTCCTGCGCATCCCGCTGGCCCAAGGCGACCTTCCGGCGGCGCAGGCGGCACTCGGCCAGCAGGGCCTGTTCCAGGGTCAGGATTACCGTGGCGTGGACGTGCTGGCCGATCTGCGGCCCGTTCCCGATTCGCCCTGGTTTCTGGTGGCCAAGGTGGATACCGAAGAAATTCTGGCCGAGGCGCGCTATCGCGCTGGAATGGTCGCCTCGTTCGTCCTGTTGGGCATCCTGCTCGCCGGGGCGCTGACCGCCCTGGCCTACCGGCGGCGGCAGGCCGATCTCTATCGCGAGCTGTACCGGTCGGAGCGGGGGCAGCGGGAAACTCAGGAGGAGTTCCGCACGACCCTCTACAGCATCGGCGACGCGGTCATCACCACGGACCACGAAGGACGGGTCAGGCAGATGAACCCGGTGGCGGAGCAACTCACCGGCTGGCCGGAATCCGAGGCCCAGGGCAAACCCCTCGATCACGTCTTCCATATTGTCAATGAAGAAACCCATACCGTGGTCGAGAACCCCGTGCAGCGCGTGCTGCGCGAGGGAGTGGTGGTGGGATTGGCCAACCATACGGTGCTCATCGCCCGTGACGGGACCCAACGCCCCATCGCCGACAGCGGCGCGCCCATCCGCGACGACAGCGGCACCATCACCGGCGTGGTGCTGGTGTTCCGTGACCAGACCGAGGAACGCGCGGCGGAACGGGAAATACGCCGCAACGAGGCGCGGCTGCGCAGTCTGGCGAACATCCTGCAATATCCGAGCGATTCGCTGCAGGAATTCCTGGACTACGCGCTGAACGAAGCCATCCAATTGACCGGCAGCAAGATCGGCTACCTCTATCGCTACTACGAGGATCGCCGGGAGTTCGTGCTGAATTCCTGGTCCCGGGAGGTGATGCGGGAATGCACTATCGTCGATCCCCAGACCTGCTACGAGCTGGACAAGACCGGCATCTGGGGCGAGGCGGTCCGACAACGCCGGCCGATTCTGCTCAACGACTTTACCGCCGAGCATCCCCTCAAGAGGGGTTATCCCGAAGGCCATGCCAAACTTTTCAAATATCTCACCGTGCCGGTCTGCAGCGGGGGCAAAATCGTCGGCGTGGTCGGAGTCGCCAACAAGGAAACCGATTACCACGAAACCGATACTCTCCAGCTCACCCTGCTCATGGAGGCCGTATGGAAGGTCGTCGAGCGACGGGAAGCGGAAGACAAGGAACGCCAGGCCGTGCG
>DGFE01000263.1:18347-24649 GCA_002391525.1 Competibacteraceae bacterium UBA3908 | reverse complement strand
ATGGGCTTCTTCAAGCTGGATGACCCCGGAACGGTGGTTTCGACGGCGTCAGCCGCGAAAGCGACCGCGTCGGGTGGGGGGAGCGCGGGCAAGGCCCGGAGTGAACCGCGACCGGTCCAGGCCGTCCCGCGCCCGCCCGTCCCCGCCGGCAAACCGGTTGCCGCCAAGCCCCGGCCCGTGCTCCGCCCGGTGCCGGTGGAGAGGAAAGCGGTAGCCACCGCCGCCGCCTCCGACGAGTGGGAGGAGTTTTAGAACCTATACGAAATCCCTACCCGGCTGCAAACCGCGCTTCAGGCCCTCTACGGCCATTACGAAAAGACCTTCAATCTCTGGCAGGACAGCGGCATTCCGGTGCCGCCTTGCTTTATCATCGTCTGCCAGAACACGGCGATTTCCAAGCTCGTTTACGACTACGTCTCGGGCTTCCATCGCCGCAACGAGGATGGCGCCACGACCTTGGAAAACGGTCGCCTGGCGCTGCTCCGCAATTTCGACGACGTCACCGGCAACCCGCTGCCGCGTCCCAACACCCTGCTGATCGACTCCGAGCAGCTCGAAGTCGGCGATGCCCTGGACGACAACTTCCACCAGATGGCCGCCGACGAGATCGAGCGGTTCCGCCGCGACATCATCGAACGCACCGGCGATGCCCGCGCCGCCGACAACCTCACCGACCAGGACCTGCTGCGCGAGGTGATGAACACGGTGGGCAAGATCGGCCAGCTCGGCGCCAGCATCCGCTGCGTGGTCTCGGTATCGATGCTGACCGAAGGATGGGACTGTTTGGATGACGCGACCGAGATTCTGACCCCAAGTGGCTGGCGTGGCCGTGGCACAATCCATCCGGGCGACTCTGTCTACAGCTTGAACCGAGCCACCGAGCAGCTTGAGGTAGTCGAGGTACTGGGCTATGGCGAGCGTCAGGTTCGCCCAAGCGAACGGATGTTGCGTATCAAAAGCCAGCAGCTTGATATTCGCACAACCGAAGGTCACGAGTTTCACATCAAATATCGTGATCCTCGCCGTGGCGGGGCTTTAAGTCGATCATTCCTCACCCAAACGGGGCGGCAACTTAGCTTGCGTCGTAGCAGTTATGCTCTCCCACTGGCTGCCGAACTTATTGAGCTACTGCCGGGTGTGCCTTTGACCGATGACGAGCTACGATTTGTTGCATGGTTTATGACAGATGGCGGCTTCTCGAACTTTAATGTTGTCATCACACAAGCAAAGGAATATCACAATGATATCCGAGACTTGCTGAAGCGGCTAGAATTCGATTACATCGAGCGTGTCGTGCAACCAGGGCCGGGGGCCTACGCTGGAGGGCGTCCTTATTTTACGTTCCGCATTCCAAAGGGGAACCGTACCGACTCCTTAGCGCGGCGTGGATGGTCGCACTATGCCGACTACCTTGATAAAGCGGTTGCTCCCGCACTCCACCAGATGACCCGGCAGCAGTTCCTTATCTTTTGGGAGGAATTGTTGAAGGGCGACGGTGAGCAACAAGGCGGCAAATCTGGATGGCTCTGGTGCGCCACGAAAGAGCAGGCGGATGCTTATACGCATATGGCTGTTGTGCGCGGATTCGCGACTTCCTACCACAAGGAGCGTACAGAATCTGGTCGGATCGTTTATCGTGTGACCGTCCGCGACACCCCGTGGATTACTTCCGATCCAGGCGATACACGGGCAAGCCGGGTGGAACTTGAAGTTCCCCAGCCTGATGAGCGTGTTTGGTGCGTCAGCAATCGAAACTCTACCCTTGTGACCCGTCGCAATGGGAAGGTTGTTATTATTGGCAACTGCAATACCGTCACCCACATTCTCGGCATCCGCGCCTTTGGCACGCAGTTACTCTGCGAGCAAGTCATCGGCCGGGCGCTGCGCCGCCAGTCCTACGATCTCAACGAAGAGGGGCTCTTTAACGCCGAATACGCCGACATCTTCGGCGTACCCTTCGACTTCACCGCCAAGCCCGTCATCGCTCCGCCGCAACCGCCCCGAGACACCGTCACCGTCAAGGCCCTGCGCCCCGAGCGCGACCACCTCGAAATCCGCTTCCCCCGCGTCGAGGGCTATCGCGTCGAACTACCCGAGGAGCGCCTGACCGCCAAATTCAACGCCGACTCCGTGCTCGAACTCACACCCGACCTCGTCGGCCCATCCATTACTCGCAACTCGGGCATTATCGGCGAGGGCGTAGACCTCAATCTGAAGCATCTCGACAACATCCCCGCCCGTCCACTTTGCTGTTCCACCTCACCCAGCGCCTGCTCTATACCAAGTGGCGCGACCCCAGCGAGGAACCCAAGCTGCACCTGTTCGGCCAGTTGAAGCGCATCGCCAAGGAGTGGCTGGACACCTGTCTGGTCTGCAAGGGCGGCACCTATCCGGCGCTATTGATGTACCAGGAACTCGCCGACATGGCCTGCAATCGCATCACCGCCGGCATTACCCGCGCGCTGGAGGGCACGAGGCCGATCAAGGCGCTGCTCGATCCCTACAACCCCACCGGCTCCACCCTGCACGTGCGCTTCACCACCTCGAAGGCGCTGCGCTGGGATACCCAGGGGCCACCACCGAAGAATCATATCAACTGGGTCATTTGCGATAGCGACTGGGAAGCTGAATTCTGCCGTGTCGCCGAGGCCCACCCCCAGGTGGTCACCTACACCAAGAACCACAATCTCGGCCTGGAAGTGCCCTACCGCTATGGCTCGGAAACGCGCAAGTATCTCCCGGACTTCATCGTGCTGGTGGACGACGGCCATGGCCCGGACGACCTGCTGAACCTGGTGGTCGAGATCAAGGGCTACCGGCGCGAGGACGCCAAGGAGAAGAAAACCACCATGGAAACCTACTGGGTTCCCGGCGTGAACAACCTCAAGACCTACGGTCGCTGGGCCTTCGCCGAGTTCACCGAGGTCTATCAGATCGAGGCCGACTTCGAGGCCAAGGTGCGGGCTGAATTCGACAACATGCTCGTGCGCCACGCAAGCCTTCCAGCTCCCTAATCGTCTACACGAGTAATATCCTCGTGTATAATTTCCAGTGTTAATCTCACACGGAGCGGGTTATGACCAAGAACATCACGTTTTCCGCGGACGAAGCCCTGATTGAAGAAGCCCGTGAAGTCGCGCGCCTCAACAATACGACGCTCAACGAGCAGTTCCGCCTGTGGCTGGAGCAATACGCGCGGCAGCGGCGCGTCCAGCAGTTTGAAGCGCTGATGGCGCGAACCAAAGGCCAATACAGCAGCGGCGGCCGCGTTTTTACGCGAGACGAGCGCAATGAGCGGCGGTGATTTTTTCGACACCAACCTCTTCGTTTATCAAGTCGATGACTCAGCGCCGGTCAAGCAGGCCACGGCGCAACGCCTGATTTCGGATGCGTTGGCTACCGACAGCGCCTGTGTCAGTTTTCAGGTTATCCAAGAAACGCTGCATGTCCTGACACGCAAGTTCGCCCGGCGGGTGCCGCCGGATGTTGCGGCGGACATCATGCGCCAGTCGCTGCTGCCCTTTTGGCGTGTTCAACCGAGCACGGCGCTTTACACCCGCGCGTTAAACCTGCAATCGCGTCTCGGCTTCAGTTTCTACGACAGCCTCATCATCGCCGCTGCTCTGGAGGCCGGTTGCACGCGCCTGCTGACCGAAGACCTTCAGGACGGCCAGCAGATCGAAGGGCTGATCATCGAAAATCCATTCACGGATTGAGCATTCGATATGGCAAAACCGTCCAGCAAACGCCATGTCGAGGCGTTTACCCACGCCGACGACAAGCGCAAGAACATCCCCACCGCCGAACACCGCTCGGTGCTGGACGAAGCCGCCGCCGCGCCGCGCACTCTCAAGTACCCGCGCAACACCGACCTCGACCCGCAACTCGTCTGGCGCGGCAAGGACGAGCAGGACTGGAGCGAGTTGGTGGTTCACGCCCCGCTGATCTACACCCAGGAAAAGATCCAACCCCAGGCGCTGATCGATGACCTGCTGCGCTACCCGGCTCATTCCTCGGAAGCCGAGAGCGGGGAACAGCTTGACCTCTTCAGTGATTTCAACGGCGTCCCGGAGGGCGTGGACAAGACCGAGTTCTACCAGCACGATCAGAAATGGTCCAACCGCATGATCTTGGGAGATTCATTGCAGGTGATGGCCAGCCTCGCCGAACGCGAGGGCCTGCGCGGCAAGGTACAGTGCATCTACCTCGACCCGCCCTACGGCATTAAATTCAACAGCAACTTCCAGCGGTCCACCACCAGCCGCGACGTGAAGGACGGCAACGCCATCGAGGCATCGAATGGATGCCCCCCAACGGTCTACATTGGAAAACAACGGTCTCTGGCTTGGCCAGGGTTGCCAAAGCGGGGCGCGTGATCCATGAGGGCAAATCCATACGCTACGTCCGTTGTATGGATGACTTCTTGATCTATCCGAAAACGAATGTCTGGCTAGATGTGGGGGGAGTCCAAAGCAGAACCGACCCGAAGATATACGTCGTTCAAACAGCGACAGAGGCCATCAAACGCTGTCTCTTGATGACCACCGACCCCGGCGACCTTATACTCGACCCCATCTGCGGTTCCGGCACCACGGCCTATGTCGCCGAACAATGGGGCCGCCGCTGGATCACCATCGACACCTCCCGCGTCGCCCTCGCCTTGGCCCGCGCCCGCCTCATGGGCGCGCGTTATCCGTCCTATATCCTGGCCGATTCCCCGGAAGGCCAGCGCAAGGAAGCCGAAATCACCCGCACCGCGCCCAGTTCCCAGCCTACCTACGGCAACATCCGCCACGGCTTCGTCTACGAACGGGTGCCGCACATCACGTTGAAATCCATCGCCAACAACACCGAGATCGATGTCATCTGGGACAAGTGGCAAGTAACCCTGGAGCCGCTGCGCGAGCAGTTGAACGCCACGCTCGGCCAGCCGTGGCAGGAGTGGGAGATTCCACGCGAGGCCGGCACGAAGTGGCCAGACGAGGCCAAAGCGCTTCACACCGACTGGTGGCAAGGGCGCATCTCGCGGCAGAAGGAAATCGACGCCTCCATCGCCGCCAAGGCCGAGTTCGAGTATCTCTACGACAGGCCCTACGAGGACAAGAAGAAGGCCCGCGTCGCCGGCCCCTTCACCGTGGAAAGCCTCAGCCCCCACCGCGTGTTGGGTGTGGATGAAAACGACGAGCTGATCGACCCGCTCAAGATCAACGAGAAAGACGCTGGCTACGCGCCCGGTCGCGGCTTCGAGCAGATGATCCTCGACAACCTCAAGGCCGCCGGCGTGCAGCAGGCGAACAAGGCCGACAAAATCGTGTTTACCTCGCTTACGCCCTGGCCCGGCGAACTGGTCTGCGCCGAAGCACGCTATCCGGAAGGCGACACGGAAAAACGCGCGGGTATCTTCATCGGCCCCGAGTTCGGCACCGTGCAGCGCACCGATTTGGTGGAGGCCGTCCGCGAATGCGGCGACGCCGGTTTCGACGTGCTGATCGCTTGCGCCTTCAACTACGAGGCCCACGCCACGGAATTCAGCAAGCTCGGCCGTATTCCGGTGCTCAAGGCGCGCATGAACGCCGACCTGCACATGGCCGATGACCTCAAGGCCACCGGCAAAGGCAACCTGTTCGTGATCTTCGGCGAGCCGGACATCGAACTGCTGGACGAACCGGACGGACGCCTTCGCGTCAGGGTGCGCGGCGTGGATGTGTTCGATCCCAGCACCGGCCAAGTCCGCAGCGACTCCGCCGATGGCATCGCCTGCTGGTTCATCGACACCGACTACAACGGCGAAAGCTTCTTCGTCCGCCACGCCTACTTTCTCGGCCAGAACGACCCCTACGGCGCCCTCAAAACCACCCTAAAAGCCGAAATCGATGCCGATGCCTGGGCAACCCTACACAGCGACACTTCGCGGCCCTTCGACAAACCGAAGTCGGGTCGCATCGCAGTGAAGGTCATCAATCACCTGGGAGACGAGGTGATGAAGGTATTCAAGATCACTTAGCCGCGCTAACCAGATTCGCGGTTGGTGCCACGCCGCGCAGCAGAGCCGACCCCAATGAGCGATGAGAAAAAGCCGAAGTTACAGTTGGAGTCGCTACATGAGCGACACATTAGGCTGGTAAACGTCCGCATCATTCGGAGCCAGCGCAAGAATCCGAAGTTTGTAGACATAGAGCTTGATGAATGAAAGTGCCTCTTGGAATGAATGGATTTCCTCATCGCCGACACCTTCACCGGTCGCCGCACCTCACCGAAGCTATCAGCTATCGCGCGCTGGATCGGAGTCTGGTGCGCTGAAT
>DGFE01000263.1:17314-18207 GCA_002391525.1 Competibacteraceae bacterium UBA3908 | reverse complement strand
AATCGAACCCCCGTCCGCAAATCCTCCGCCCTTGGCCCTACATGCTTAGCCTGGTCTTTGCTTTAACCGTTCGCAACCCGACCGGCAGGGCGGCGAACGGCGGTTCCGGCAGGTTTTAGCGCCTCGCCCCCCGGACGGGATTCGGCGCGAGCCTGTGTTGGGTCGACCCCTGAACGCCCCGAAAGGCTCCGGACCTCACAAGCAAGTTCCGGTCAGGGGCTGGCGGGCTTTAGGCCGCCAGAGCGTAGCTGTCGTCGTTGGCAACTATATTTTGCAGCCTGATTAACGAGGCGAGCTGCATCCTCGGCATGCGCCTTGGGTTTTGCAATCCACGTCGAAACCGGATCGCCCCCATGAGTAAAACTATGATAGCGCGGCGGTTCGGAAGTTCCAACGCGCTACCGCTCCCGCAGCAGCCGCTGTTTGTCGCGTTCCCAGTCGCGATCCTTTTCCGTCGCCCGTTTGTCATGCTCCTTCTTGCCGCGCGCCAGACCGATGTCCAGCTTGGCGCGGTTGTGCTTCCAGTACAACGCCAGCGGAATCAGGGTGTAGCCCTTGCGTTCGACCGAGCCGATCAGCCGGCCGATTTCCTCCTTGTGCAGCAACAGCTTGCGGGTGCGGGTCGGGTCGGCCTGCACGTGGGTGGAAGCCGAGCTCAGCGGCGAGATGTGGCAGCCGAACAGAAACGCCTCGCCGTCTCGCAGCAGCACGTAGCTTTCCTTGAGATGGGCGCGACCCGCGCGCAGGCTTTTGACTTCCCAACCTTGCAAGGCCAGGCCCGCCTCATAGTGGTCCTCGATGAAGTAGTCGTGATACGCCTTCTTGTTGCCGGCGATCTGATTGTTGCCTGGGGTCGATTTTTTGCTCATGACGAAGTCTGTCGGGCGTACCGG
>DGFE01000263.1:0-17025 GCA_002391525.1 Competibacteraceae bacterium UBA3908 | reverse complement strand
CCCCGCCGCAATGGAGATCGAGTCGTGGCGACCGTCAAGAAGAGTGCCCTGGTCTTGTACTCGGCGGCCGAAATGTATGCCCTGGTCAACGACATCGAGGCTTACCCGCAGTTTTTGCCGTGGTGCCGATCCGCCCACGTGCTCATCTGCGGCCCGGACGAGTTGCGGGCGACCATCGAAATGGCCAAGGGAGGAGTGCATAAGTCCTTTACCACTTTCAACCGCATGCAGAAGCACAAAATGATCGACATTCGCCTGCTGGAAGGTCCCTTCAAACGACTGGAGGGCTACTGGCGCTTCGAACCGCTGCGCGCCGACGCCTGCAAGGTATCGCTGGACCTGGAGTTCGAGTTTTCCCACCTGTTGCGGGTGGCGATAGAGCCGGTGTTCAAGCAAATCGCCAACTCGCTGGTGGACGCCTTCTGCAAACGCGCGGTCGACCTGTATGGCAAGCGCTGATTCCACTCCGGCCACGATCCGGGTCGAGGTGGCCTATGCCCGTCCCGACGAGCAGTTGATCATCCCGGTCGAGGTGGCCGAAGGCGCGACGCTGGAGCAGGCCATTATCCAGTCCCGCATTCAGGAACGGTTCCCGGAAATTCAACTCCAAACCGCCAAGGTCGGCGTGTTCGGCAAGCTCGGCAAGCTGTCGGCCATCGCGCGGCCCGGCGACCGGATCGAAATCTACCGCCCGCTGCTCGCCGATCCCAAGGAGGTCCGCAAGCAGCGCGCCGCCGAGGGCAAGCGCATGCGCAAGGGCGGCGGCGATCTGGAACCTTAAGGCGCCGGGTTCGCCGCGCCGTCGTCGATACGGTCGAGCAGGTCGCCGCTGAAGAACAGGGTGATGTGGCGCCGCTCGGTTATTTCGCCGCCTTTCTTGAAGTGATAGTAATAATCCCAGCGGTTCTGGTGGAACGGATCGGCGATCAACGGCGTGCCCAGGATCCGCTGAACCTGCTGCTTGGTCATGCCAGGCCGCACCTGCTCGATCATGGCCTGGTCGAAGTAATTGCCCTGGCGGACCGGGACCTTGTAAAAACTGGGCAGATAGGATTCGCAGCCAGCGGTCAAAACCAGCAGCAGGACGCCGGCGGCGCGTAGGGACGAGTGAAGCATGGAAGGCAGAGTCCGGGTTGCTTGTGAACTTGGCCACATCATAACGTACAACGGCAACCCATGGGTAAGCGCAATCCCGGAGAGTTCCGCGTGGGCTCGAAAGAACTCAAACAGGCTGGCCTGAAGGTCACCTTGCCGCGCATGAAGATTCTCGACATGCTGCAGCATCAGGAAAGCACCCATCTGACCGCCGAGGCGATCTATCGGGCGCTGATCGATTCCGGCGAGGAGATCGGGTTGGCGACCGTATACCGGGTGCTGACCCAATTCGAGTCGGCGGGACTGGTCAAACGGCATCATTTCGAGGGTGGTCAGTCGGTGTTCGAACTCGATCAGGGCGAGCATCACGACCATATCCTGTGCCTGGAATGCGGGCGGATCGAGGAATTCTGCGACGAGGACATCGAGCGGCGGCAACGGGCCATCGCCCAGCGGCTCGGATTCGAACTGGCCGAGCATTGCCTGATCCTTTACGGCCATTGCAGCCGTCCCGATTGCCCCTATCGCCCTCCCCCGGACAGCGGGGACAGCGATCCGCAGGTCGTGCGCGGGGAGAATTAGTCGAAATCCCGACCCTCGCCGGCTTCCTCGTAGGTGCGCCCGTCGCGGATGTGGTAGAGCCGCTTGAAGGTCGGGATGATCTTCTCGTCGTGGGTGACCACGATGATCGCGGTTTGGTACTGCTGCGCCATCCGGTTCAGAATCCGCACCACCGCCAGCGCCCGTTCGCTGTCGAGCGGCGCAGTCGGCTCGTCGGCCAGAATGATCGGCGGCTGGTTGGCCAGGGCCCGGGCGATGGCGACCCGTTGCTGCTCGCCGCCGGAGAGCTGGGCGACGGCTGCCTGGGCGCGATGCGCCACGTCCAGCGCCGCCAGCAGTTCCCGCGCCCGCCGCCGCGCCTCCCGCCTGGAGCGTCCCGCCAGCAGCAACGGCAGGGCGACGTTGTCGGTCACGTCGAGAAACGGGATCAGATAGGGCGCCTGAAACACGAAGCCGATGCGGTCGCGGCGCAGGGCGCGCGGATCGAGGTTTTGCCAGCCGCCGTCGTACACCGTTTCCCCGGACAGCGCGATCCGTCCGGCGCTCGGCTCGGTGACCGCGCCCAGGCACTTGAGCAGGGTGCTCTTGCCGGAACCGCTGGGGCCGATCAGCCCGATGACTTCGCCGGGTTGCACGGTCAGATCGACCCCCTTGAGCGCGTCTACGGCGGTGTCCCCGGTGCCGTAGCGTTTGCGCAGATCGGCGACCTCGATGGCGGGCGCGGATGTGGCCTGAGCCTGGAGCGCGACGCTCATCTCAACCTCCAATGGCGGTGGCGGGATCCACCCGCAGCGCGGTCCGAATCGCCAGGGTGCTGGCGAGGGCGCAGATCAGCATCACCGCCACGAAGCCGCGCGCGGCGTCGCCCGGTTCCAGCAGCACGTATTTGGGGAAATGCGGCGCCCACAGGGTGGCGACGGTCTTGCCGACCAGAAAGCCGATCAGCCCCAAGCCCAGCGCCTCCTGCAAAATCATCCCGGCGATGGTGCGGTTGCGCGCCCCGATCAGCTTGAGCACGGCGATTTCGCGCAGCTTGCCCAGCGTCATGGTGTAGATGATGAACGAGACGATGGCGGCGCTGACCACGGCCAGAATCACCAGGAACACGCCGATCTGCCGGGCTGAGGTGGCGATCAGCTTGGCGATCAGAATCTCCTCCATCTGCGGGCGGGTGTAAGCCTGCAGGCGTTTCCAGCGGCGGATGGTTTGGGCTACCTCCTCGGCGTCCCAGCCGGGGGCGACTTGCACCAGCACGGCGTTGACCATCCGGCTGCTTTCCTGGCTGCGGGAAATGGCCTCGGCCAACCCCGGCGCGCCGGGCCGGTTCAGCGCCGGATTCGTCAGCACCCGCGCCCGTTCGTTGACGATGGCGTCGTTGTCCTTGAGAAACTGCGCCTCCTGGGCGTCGCGCAGCGGAACGAACACCATCGGATCGCCGCTGGCCGACACCATGCGCCGGGTCAGTCCCACGACCTGGTAGTCGTGGCGGCGGATGCGGATGCGCTCGCCGAGTTGGAAGCCGGTATTGACATCCGCCACGGCTTCGTAATGGGCGCGTTCGAGCGGGCGGCCGGCGATCAGATAGCGCGGCTCGCCGGGTTCCCCCGGCTGGATGCCGACCACCATCACCCGCGTATCCTGGCCGGCGCGTTGCACCTGCATGGTCAGATAGGTGGCGTTGGCGGCCCGCAGCACGCCCGGCAACCCGAGCAGGCCGCGATACACATCGTCGCGCAGGCTGGAGGGTTCGGCGTAGGGGCCGAGGGTGTCCTGCTGCACCACCCACAGATCGGCGCCGCTGTTGGTCAGCAACGCCTTGCCGTCGTCCACCATGCCGCGATAGATGCCGGCCATGGACAGGGTGACGCCGATCAGCAGCCCCAGCCCCAGTCCGGTGAAGGCGTACTTGCCCCAGGAATGGAGAATGTCGCGGCCCGCGAGACTGATCATTCGCCGCCTCCGGCCAGCTTGTCGCCGGGCTTGACCGCATCGCCCTCGTGTAATTCCCGTTCGCTGTGGACGATGACGCGGGCGTCCGGCGCCAACCCGTCGAGCACCTGCGCGGCGCCGTCCAGGGTACGGATGCCGAAGCGGACCGGCTGAAACCGCGCCGTGCCGTCGTCCGCCAGCAGCCAGACGCCTTCCTGGTCCGCGAGCCGCTGCACGGCGGCGCTCGGGAGCACGAAGGCGTCCGGGGCGGTGGGCAGACGCAGGGTCACTTCCGCCAGTTCGCCGAGCGCCACGTCGTCCGGCGGCTGATCGAACGCGATCTGGGCGATTTTTTCCTCGGTCACACTGTCGCCGGCCAGCTCCACCCGCGCCACCCGGCCGGGCAACCGTTCGCCAGGGCGGGAGCGCAGCACGATGTCCGCCGGCAACCCGGCTCGCAGGCCAGCGGAGCGGGCCTGGTCGATCCGCACCCGCAGCCACAAGCTGGCGGGATCCATCAGCCGCGCCACGCTCTGACCGGCGACCACGGTCGAGCCGGGTTCGGCCTCGCGGGCGATGACCACGCCGGCGACGGGGCTGCGCAGTTGCAGATTGGCGCGCAGTTTCGCGGCGGCGGCCTGCTCGGCCAGCAGCCGCTCGCGCTCCTGGCGGGCGGCTTCCCGATTGGCCCGGGCGGCGGCGAGCGCGGTGCGGGCGGCGTTGGCTTCATACTGTTTGGCGTCGGCGGCTTCCTGGGTCACGAAGCCCTGACGGCGCAGCTCGGCGAAACGGTGGGCGCTGGTTTCGGCCAAATCCCGGCGGCTGATCGCTTCTCGTACTTGCGCCTCGGCGGCGGTCCGGGCGTGATCGGCGCGTTGCAGGGCGGCCTGGGCGGCGGCGATGCGGTCGTCCAGATCCACCGGATCCATTTCCGCCACCAACTGACCGGCGGCGACGACATCGCCGACATCGACCCGCACCTGTTTGACTCGTCCGGCGGCGGTGGGGCCGATGGCGTAGGCGCGGCGGGCTTCGACCGTGCCGATGCCGAACAGGGCCGGCTGGAGATCGCGGCGTTCCGGAACGGCGACGGTGACGCGGGTGGCCGCCAGCGGCCCGGTGCGGGCGACGACGTAGCCGAAACCGCCGAACAGGCCGATGGCAAGAACCAGCAACAATGCCTGACGGAGACGGGGCGGTTTCATGGCTGGCGGACTCCAAGGCTGCGCAGGTACAGCGGCCACAGGCGGCGGGCGACCGGTTGCAAGGTTCGAGGATCGCCGGCGAGCAGGGTTTGCACGACCAGCCCCTGCACGGTCCCGACGAACAGGGTAGCGGCGGCGGTTTCGTCGAGTTCCGGTTCGACCAGCGCCTGGGCTCTGGCCCGCGCCAGCAGTTCGGACACCCGCCGCCGGTAGCGGTCGAGCAGGCCGCGCACCCGCTGCTTGACCGGATGGTCGGCGGGTTTTTGCATCTCGTTGAAAATCAGCCGCGGCACCGAGGGATGGGCGGCGATGAAGGCGACATGGGCCTCGAACAGCCGGCGCAGCCCGTCGACCGGATCGCGGGCTTCGGTGACGGCGGCGGCGATGGCGTCGCCCAGGTTTTGTTCCACCCAGTCCACGACCGCCAGCCAGATGGCCTCGCGGGTCGGGAAGTGACGGAACACCGCGCCCTGGGTCAGGCCCATCCGCTGGGCGATGGCCTGGGTGGTGATGGCGTCGGGGCTGTCCTCGGCGGCTAGCGCCAGCACCGCCCGGACGATCTCCAGTTGTCGCGCTTCGGCGGGAAGGCGGGTTTTGGGAAGGATCATGGCGTACTCCGCATAAAGATAGTAATCAATTACTAACTTAGTATGGGGCGGAAATCGGCGATGTCAAGGGGGTAGGTTAAAGAGTGATCGGGAGCCGGACGCTTACAGATCGACCCTGGCGGGAAAATCCGGTGCGATAGCCGACTGTTCCAATTGCCCTTCCCGGCTGTGGAAGCTCATGTTGCCATGTTCATCGCAAGTCCAGCATTCCAACGCTCCCCGGCTGAAGTACAACTCCATTTTCTCGCGAATTTCCCGTTTCGAGTTGCTGGACGAAATGACTTCAACGCAGATTTCCGGAGCGATGGAGCATTCATCCTCTTCCCTGATCATCTGGAATCGTTCCAGGGAAACCCAGGCGACATCAGTGACCTTGGTGCCCGCCGGTGTGGCGATGGCGCATTCGGGCAGAGTTTTTCCGTTTGGCAGGAGAGATCGCAGCAGGTGTTCGATTTCTCCCTGAAAAGCCGAGTGATAAACCTTGACTGGAGACATGACCACCTGTCCGTATTCGTTCAGTTCGATCTTGAAGGGCAAATCCTTCAGGCTCGGATGCTCGCAGACTTCTTGCCAGTTCATGCTTCAAACCTCCACGCATAAGCTTTGTGGTCAATCCGACCCGACTGCTTTCTCCACCATCTCCCGTGCGTGCGCCAGCGTGTTCGCGGTCAGCTCCAGACCGCCCAGCATCCGGGCGATTTCCGTCACCCGCTGGTCAGTGGTCAGCGGCAGAACTTGGGTGTGGGTGGTTTCGCCGTCGGTCTGTTTTTCCACCTTGAGCTGCTGGTGCGCCTGCGCCGCGACTTGCGGTAGATGGGTCACGCACAGCACTTGCCGGTTGTCGCCCAGCGCCCGCAGTTGCCGGCCCACCACTTCCGCCACCCCACCGCCGATGCCGGTGTCCACCTCGTCGAAAATCAGCGTCGGGATGCGGGCGGCGTGGGCGGTGATGACTTGAATCGCCAGGCTGATGCGCGACAGTTCGCCGCCGGAAGCGACCTTGGCCAGGGGCCGCAACGGTTGGCCAGGATTGGCGCTGACCTGGAATTCCACGGTTTCCAGTCCGCCGGGCGTGGGCTGGTCCAGCCCTTCCAGCAGAATACTGAAACGTCCCCCCGGCATTCCCAGGCCCGCCAGCGCCCTTGATACCCGTTCACCCAGTTCCCGCGCCGCCGCCGCCCGTCTTTCGCTCAATCGTTCGGCGTCGGCCCGGTAGGCCGTTAGCGCGTTCCGAACCGCCTGCCGCAAGTCTTCCAGCCGGGTCTCGCTGTGTTCGAGCGTATCCAGTTCGGCCTCGAACCGCGTTCGCAACGCGGGCAACTCCTCTGCCGCCGCCCGATGCTTGCGGGCGAGTTGATGGGCGGCGGCCAGCCGCTGTTCGACTTGGGTCAGATGCTCGGGATCGAGATCGAAATCCTGTACGTAGCCGCGCAGTTCGCCGCTGGCTTCCCGGATCTGAATCAACGCGGCGTTGAGCAGTTCCCCCACCGGAACAAGGCGGGCATCCAGCCGGCCCAGGGTGTCCAGTTCGCGCAGGCTTTGATTGAGCCGGTCGGCGATGGAATTTTCGTCGCTTTCGGTCAGCCAGCCCAGCAAGCGCTGACCGGTTTCCAGCAACTGGCTGGAATGGGCCAGCCGCCGCTGCTCGGCTTCGAGTTCGGCAACCTCGCCCTCCGCCAGATTCAGCGCCGCCAGTTCCCGCAGGTGATGGCGCAGAATGTCGAGCCGGGCGTCGCGTTCGCTGCTGGCCTGGCGCAGCGCGCGCAATTCCTGCCGCAACCGGCTCCAGGTCCGATAGTGCGCTTCCAGTTCGGCGACGAGCGCCTGATTGCCGGCGTAGTCGTCCAGCAATTGCCGCTGGGAATCGCGCCGCGCCAACGACTGGTGCTCGTGCTGGCCATGAATGTCCACCAGCAGTTCCCCCAACTCGCGCAGCGCCTGCGCCGGCTGGGGCACGCCGTTGATGTAGCTGCGCGAGCGGCCGTTGCTGGCGACGACTCGTCGCAAATGGCATTCCCGCTCGCCGTCGAGATCGCGTTCGGCCAGCCAGGCGCGCGCCGCCGGCAGGGCATCGAGCGCGAACGCCGCGCTGATGTCGGTCCGTTCCGCGCCATGGCGGATCGTGCCGCTGTCCGCCCGGTCGCCCAACAGCAGGCCAATGGCGTCCACCAGGATGGATTTGCCGGCGCCGGTTTCGCCGGTGACCGCGGTCATCCCCGCCGCCAGTTCCAGTTCCAGTTCCTCGACGATGGCGAAATCGCGAATGCGCAGTTGAGTCAGCATGGCGGACGTTCAGGCGAACGGCGAGGCTTCCGGGCTGAGTCCCCAGCGCAGCTTGGCCCGCAACAACTCGAAATAGTCGTGGCTGACGGGATGAATCAGGCGCACCTTGCGGTCTTTCTTGCGGATTACGATCCGGTCGCCGGGCTCGATGGCCAGACTGACCTGGCCATCGCAGGTGATCTGGGTTTGAGTGGTGTTGGCGGCGTTCAGCACCACTTCGATGACGCTGTCGGCCTTGACCACGATGGGCCGGTGAGTCAGGGTGTGCGGACAGATCGGTACCAGCACCACCGCTTCCAGCCCCGGATGGATGATCGGCCCACCGCCGGCCAGGGCGTAGGCGGTGGAGCCGGTCGGGGTGGAGATGATCAGCCCGTCGGCCCGGTAGGCGTTGAGGAAGCGGCCGTCCAGAAAGGCATCGACCTCGATCATCCGCGCGACTTCGCGCTTGTGGATCACCACGTCGTTGAGCGCGTCGGTTTCGCTGGCCACGTAGCCGCCGTGGATCACCTGCGCATGCAGCAGCGAGCGGCGGGCTTCGCGAAACTGCCCGGCCAGCACCTGATCCAGGCTGTGGGGAATTTCGCTGGGCGACACGTCGGCCAGGAAACCCAGCCGGCCCAGATTGACCCCCAGAATCGGCACCTCGTAATTCACCAGCGAGCGGGCGGCGTTGAGCATGGTGCCGTCGCCGCCCATGATGATCGCCAGATCGCATTGCTCGCCGATGGCGGCGCGGCTGGCGACTTCCAGGCCGTTGTCCGGGATCAGTCGGGCCGAGCTTTCGTCGAGCAGCACCCGCAACTGACGCTGGCGCAGGTAAGCGGCGATCTGATTCAGCGTTTCCGCGACGTTGGGATCGCCAAACTTGCCGATCAGGCCGATGGTGTGAAAAACCGGGGTGGACATCGTTTCATACTGAAGTGGCTGTCGTTCACAACTTATCATGATAGAGAAAACCGCGCCAAGCAGCGGACAACTTGACACCCCGCGGGGGAATTGTTAGGTTTGCTTAGCACTCTAAAGCCGAGAGTGCTAAAAATCGGGAGAAGCCATCGGCATGTACAGGGAATCCACTCCAGGGAGTCATCCCACCCTCAACGAACGCACCCAGCATCTGCTCAAGGCGCTGGTCGAGCGTTATATTCGCGATGGCCAGCCGGTCGGGTCGCGCACGCTGGCGCGCGACGCCGGCCTGGACTTGAGTCCGGCCACTGTCCGCAACGTGATGGCCGACCTGGAGGAACTGGGCTACCTGCATTCCCCCCACACTTCCGCTGGCCGGGTGCCGACCGCCCGCGGCTATCGGTTTTTCATCGACGCGCTGCTGAATCTCCGCCCGCTTGACGACCGGGAAGTCGAGACCCTGCGTCGGCGGATCGACCAGCCAGTTCAGAGCAGCGCCGAACTGGCGCGGTCGGTCTCGGACCTGTTGTCCGGCATCACCCGCTTGGCCGGCGTCGTCATGCTGCCGCGCCGCAACGTGGTGACCCTGCGCCATGTCGAATTTCTGTCCCTGTCGGAGAATCGGGTGCTGGTGATCCTGGTATTGAACACCCAGGAAGTACAAAACCGCATCATCCAGACCCGCCGGCCCTATGGCGCCGTGGAGTTGCAGCAAGCCGCCCATTATTTGAACGAGCAATTCACCGGCAAGGACATTCAACAGGTGCGGGAGGCGTTGCTGCGGGATTTGCGCGAAACCCGCGACAGCCTCGACCGGCTGATGCAGACCGTGGTCGAGATGGCCGAGCAGACCTTCGAGACCGAGCCGGTCGGCGAGGATTACGTGGTCGCCGGCCAAACCCACCTCATGCAATGCGCCGATCTGTCCGATCTCGACAAGCTGCGGCAATTGTTCGAAGCCTTCAACCACAAGCGCGATTTGCTGCATCTGTTCGATCAGTGCCTGCACGCCGAGGGGGTGCAAATCTTTATTGGCGAGGAATCCGGTTTCGAGGTGCTGGAAGTGTGCAGCGTGGTCACCGCGCCGTATACCGTGGAGGGGCAAGTGCTGGGTGTGCTGGGCGTCATCGGCCCGACCCGGATGGCCTACGGCCGGGTGATTCCCCTGGTGGACGTGACTGCCCGCCTGCTGGCGGCGGCCCTGAACGAGCAAAAGGATTGAAAAAAACCCGGCGGGCCACCCCGCCGATTGCTCAAGAGTTTCCATCCAGCCTCTGAATCCACGGGAATCGGATCGCCATCCGCGGACGCCCTTGAATTTCCGTCATTCACCCCCAGTTTCTTTGTCATCGGCACGGCGACGCTCGTCCGGCCATTTTTTGTTCGAGTGACGGAGAACATACCCATGACCCCAACCAAACCTGCTCTGGACCCCGGCGCGCGCCCGGAGGCTTCCGGGGTGAATCATCCTGGCGCCGAACCCATGAGCGCGTCGGAAATGCCCGCGCCGGTCGGCGAAACGGAAACTGAAATCCTGGTCGACCGCGAAGAGTTCGAGGCGCTCCAGCGCGATCTGGATCAGGCGCTGGCCAAGGCCGACGAACACTGGAAACTGTATCTGAGCGCCCACGCCGAAATGGAGAACCTGCGCAAGCGCACCGAACGCGATGTGCAGAACGCCCACAAATTCGCGCTGGAGCGGTTTTTCGGCGAGTTGCTGCCGGTGCGCGACAGCCTGGAACTGGGTCTGGCGGCGGCGAACGGGACCGTGGATGTCGCCCAATTGCGGGAAGGGGTCGAACTGACGCTCAAGCAACTGGCGGCGGCGATGGAGAAGTTCGGCGTCCGCGAAGTGAACCCGGTCGGCATCAAGTTCAACCCGGTCGAACACGAGGCGATGGCGATGTTGCCCACCGATCAGGCCGAGCCGAATACCGTGGTCCAGGTGGTTCAGAAAGGCTACTTGCTCAACGAACGGCTGATTCGTCCCGCCAAGGTGATCGTCGCCCAGGCCACGCCCAATTCCGCCGCTTGAAGGCCATTGAAAAACCGTCTGGCCGCCCCCACATCCAGTGGCAGGCCAAAGATTAAGAAACCGAATTCCTTAAGATTTCAGAGAGTGTGGCAATGAGCAAGATCATCGGTATCGACCTGGGCACCACCAATTCCTGCGTGGCGATTATGGAAGGCGGCAAGCCCCGGGTCATTGAAAACAGTGAAGGCGACCGAACCACACCCTCGGTCGTCGCCTTCATGGAGGACGGTGAAATCACCGTCGGCCAGCCGGCCAAACGGCAGGCGGTCACCAACCCGCACAACACCCTGTTTGCGGTCAAGCGGTTGATCGGCCGCCGGTTCAGCGAGCCGGAAGTGCAGAAGGACATCGATCTGGTGCCCTACAAGATCGTCAAGAACGACAACGGCGATGCCTGGGTCGAGGTGCGCGGCAAGAAGATGGCGCCGCCGGAAATTTCGGCGCGGGTGCTGATGAAGATGAAGAAGACCGCCGAGGACTATCTCGGCCATCCGGTCACCGAGGCGGTGATCACGGTGCCGGCCTATTTCAACGACAGCCAGCGCCAGGCCACCAAGGACGCCGGCCGCATCGCCGGTCTGGAAGTCAAGCGCATCATCAACGAACCGACGGCGGCGGCGCTGGCCTTCGGCATGGACAAGTCCAGTTCCAAGGATCGCAAGATCGCGGTCTACGACCTGGGCGGTGGCACCTTCGATATCTCGATCATCGAGATCGCCGAGGTAGACGGCGAAAAGCAGTTCGAGGTGCTGTCCACCAACGGCGACACCTTCCTGGGCGGCGAGGACTTCGACAAGCGGATCATCGACTACCTGATCGAGCAGTTCCAGAAGGAGAGCGGCATCAATCTGGCCAATGACCCGCTGGCCTTGCAGCGGCTGAAGGAAGCGGCGGAAAAGGCCAAGATCGAACTGTCCTCCAGCCAGCAAAGCGAGATCAACCTGCCGTACATCACGGCGGACGCCAGCGGTCCGAAGCATCTGAATCTGAAGCTGACCCGCGCCAAGCTGGAGTCGCTGGTGGAGGATCTGATCGAGAAGACCATCGGCCCGTGCCGCACCGCGCTCAAGGACGCCGGGCTGGGCGTCGGCCAGATCGACGACGTGCTGCTGGTCGGCGGCCAGACCCGCATGCCCAAAGTGCAGGACAAGGTGCGCGAGTTCTTCGGCAGGGAGCCGCGCAAGGATGTCAACCCCGATGAGGCGGTGGCGGTCGGTGCGGCGATTCAGGCCGGCGTGCTGGGTGGCACGGTGAAGGACGTGCTGCTGCTCGACGTGACGCCGCTGTCGCTGGGCATCGAGACCCTGGGCGGGGTGATGACCAAGCTGATCGAGAAGAACACCACCATTCCGACCAAGGCGACCCAGGTGTTCTCGACCGCCGACGACAACCAGACCGCGGTCACGGTCCACGTCTTGCAGGGCGAGCGCGAGATGGCCTCGGCCAACAAGTCGCTGGGCAAGTTCGACCTGAGCGACATTCCGCCGGCGCCGCGCGGCGTGCCGCAGATCGAGGTGACCTTCGACATCGACGCCAACGGCATCCTGCACGTGTCCGCCAAGGACAAGGCCACCGGCAAGGAAAACCGGATCGTGATCAAGGCGTCCTCCGGGCTGTCCGAGGCCGAGATCAAGCGGATGATCGGCGATGCCGAGGCGCACGCCGAAGAGGACAAGAAGTTCCACGAACTGGTGAACGCCCGTAATCAGGCCGAGAACCTGATCCACGCCACCGAGAAGACCCTGCGCGACTTGGGCGAGAAGGTGGAAGGCGGCGAGCGGTCGGCCATCGAGGCGGCGATCAGCGATCTGCGCACCACGGCCAAGACCGACAACAAGAGCGCCATCGAGGCCAAGACCCGGACGCTGGCCGAATTGTCCGGCAAGCTGGCCGAACGGGTCTATGCCCAGTCCGGCGGTGGCGGAGGGCCGGAGGGTGGCGCCGGTGGCCCGCATGGTCCGGGCGGCGGCCAGAAACCGGCCGACGACGGCGTGGTGGATGCCGAGTTCGAGGAAGTCAAGAAGTAAGCCCGGCGGTTGCGCTAAACTGTGAATCCGGGAAGGCGGCGAGCCTTCCCGGATTTTTGGTTTCTGATCCGTACAACCCGGCGGACGCCCGCCACGCAAGACCATGTCCAAACGCGATTATTACGAAATCCTCAACGTCGCCCGCAATGCCAGCGAGGCCGAAATCAAGCAAGCCTATCGGCGGCTGGCGATGAAGCATCACCCGGATCGCAACCCCGGCGATCAGGTGGCCGAGGAGAAGTTCAAGGAAGCCAAGGAGGCTTACGAGGTGTTGAGCGATTCGCGCAAGCGGGCCGCTTACGACCAGTTCGGCCACGCCGGGGTGGACAGTTCGGCGGGCGGCGGTTATGGCGGCGCGGCCGATCTGGGTGACCTGTTCGGCGGGGTGTTCCGCGACATATTCGGCGGAATGCGCGGTGGCGGCGGTCAGGGTTACCGGGGCGCCGATCTGCGTTATAACCTGGACCTGACGCTGGAGGAAGCGGTGTTCGGCACCACCGCCAAAATTCGGGTGCCGGCCCTGGTGACGTGCGCCGCCTGCGCGGGCAGCGGCGCCAGGCCGGGCACCAAGCCGACGACCTGTCCCACCTGCCGCGGGGTCGGCCAAGTGCGGATGCAGCAGGGATTTTTCTCGATTCAACAGACCTGTCCGCGCTGTCAGGGGCGGGGCGCCATCATTCCCGAACCCTGCGAAACCTGTCGAGGGAGTGGCCGGGTCGAGGAACAAAAGACGCTGTCGGTCAAGGTGCCGGCGGGCGTGGACAATGGCGACCGCATTCGGCTGGCCGGGGAGGGCGAAGCGGGGGAGCATGGCGGCCCGACCGGCGATCTGTACGTGCAGATCCGGGTCAAGCCGCATCCGATCTTCACTCGCGAGGACAACGACTTGTATTGCGAGGTGCCGATCAGTTTCACCACGGCGGCGCTGGGCGGCGACCTGGAAGTGCCGACCCTGGACGGACGGGTCAGCCTGAAGATTCCGGCGGAAACGCAGACCGGCAAGACGTTCCGGGTGCGCGGGAAGGGAGTCAAGCCGGTGCGGGGCGGTCCGACCGGCGATTTGCTGTGCCGGGTGGTCATCGAAACGCCGGTCAACCTGACCCGGGAACAGAAGGAGCTGCTGCAACGGTTCGCCGAGACCACGCAGGCTGGCGGCAAGCGTCATACCCCACAGGAAGGAAGCTGGCTGGACGGGGTCAAGAAATTTTTCGAGGAGATGAAGTTCTGACCGGCCGGCCTTGGTTTTGAACCCCCCTCCCGGTGGGGAGAGGGGAGTCTTTGTTGACGTCGCCCGATAGCCTTACCGGTCGTACCGCATTTTGACGTAGGAACCCGGCGCGTCCTCGACCGGCTTCAGCTTGCCGTCGCCCGGCATGCGCGCGGGCACTTGCGGACCGGCATGAGGTTGCAACCAGGCCAGCCAGTCCGGCCACCAGGAACCGTCCTGCTTGACCGCGCCCTGGAACCAGTCGTCGGGATTGGGCGGGGTTTCGGGGTTGAGCCAGAAGCCATACTTGTCCGAAGAAGCCGGATTGATGACCCCGGCGATGTGGCCGGAACCGCTCAGCACGAACTTCACCGGACCGCCGACCAGTTGGGTGCCGGCGTAGGTGGATTTCCACGGGGCGATGTGATCCTCGAAGGCCGAGAGGAAGCAGACGGGCGTCTTGATCTTGCGCAGATCGATGGGCACGCCCGCCAGGGTGATCCCGCCCGGTTCGCGCAGCAGGTTTTTCTGGTACATGTTGCGCACGTAGAAACTGTGCATGTCCCGCGGCATCCGGGTGGAATCGGAATTCCAGTACAGCAGGTCGAAGGGATAGGGGTCCTTGCCCAGCAGGTAATTGTTGACCACGAAATACCAGATCAGGTCGTTGGCGCGCAACATGCTGAACACGCCGGCCATCTGGCTGCCGTCCAGATAACCCCGTTCGCCCATCTGCTTCTCCAGCAGGGTGATCAGTTCCTCGTCGATGAACACCTCCAGTTCGCCCGGCTCGCTGAAATCGGTCATGCAGGCGAAGCAGATGGCGCTCTTCACCCGTTTGTCCTTCCTGGCGGCGAGATAAGCCAGCGTGGTGAGCAGGATGGTGCCACCCAGGCAGTAGCCGGCGGTGTTGATTTCCCGCTCGCCGGTGGCCTGCTCGATGGCGTCCATCGCCTCCACGACGGACAGCATGTAGTCGTCGAACTTCTTGTGCGCCAACCGTTCGTCAGGGTTGACCCACGAGGTCATGAACACGGTGAATCCCTGGTCCACCATCCACTTGACCATCGAGTTCTTGGGCCGCATGTCCATGATGTAATACTTGTTGATCCAGGGCGAGACGAACAGAAACGGTCGCTGGTAGACGGTCGGGGTGCTGGGGTCGTATTGAATCAGTTGCATCAACTCGTTCTGGAAGATGACCTTGCCTGGCGTGACCGCAATGTTTTCGCCTGGCTTGAAGGCGTCGAGATCGGTCATCTTGATCTGCAACTGGCCGCCACCGCGTTCCAGATCCTCCAACATGTTCTGGAGACCCCTGACCAGATTGTCGCCGCCCGAATCGAGCGTGGCCTGAAGGACGGTCGGGTTGGTGAGCACGAAGTTGGTGGGCGCCATCGCGTCCACGAACTGGCGAGTGTAAAACTGCACCTTGCGGGCGGTCTTGTCGTCCAGACCCTCAACCTTGCGGACCAGTCCCTGCACGCTGTCGGCGGCCAGCAGATAAGATTGCTTGATGAAATCGAAGACCGCGTTTTCCGCCCATTGCTCATCCTTGAAGCGCTTGTCGCCGGGTGGCGGTGTGATGACGGGCTGGACTTCGTGTCCCAGCATCCGTTCGGACGCGGCCTGCCACAGATCGAGGTAGTTCTTCCAGAATCCGACCTGGGCCTGAATCAGTTTGTCGGGGTCTTTCAGCAATTTCTCGAACAGATCCTGGAACGACTTGCCGACGATGGCGGGATCGATCAGGGACATCGAGTCACCGCGCTCCTGGCGCTTGAGGTATTCTTGGAGCACGCGCTGGCTTTGCTCGATGACCTTGGAAAGGTTCTGGGCGAGTTTGTTGAGATCGGGAGCTTTGGTGGCGGGATCGGACGGCGCGGTGGGTTTAGCCATGGAGAGCACCTCTTCGGATGGTGATAACCCCATGAAGTATAGGTGAGAGCGCCCGTTTTCGCCGGTTTTGGCTGAAAAACCACTAATAATAAATACTTATAAGGTAAATTATTTGCTTGGGCGGTGCCGGGGACAGGCCGCTCGAGCGGCTGACGGTTCGCCGGTTCCCAATGACTACTTGAAAGATCGGGATTTGTTCAAAGATATTGTAAAAATTTAAGACATCTGCTATAATAATATTATAGTTGCAATTTTCAAACATAACTCTAAATATAGAGCAAGATTTCCGTACCAGTAAGGAGACATCATCATGACGTGGGCCATACTGTTTTTTGTAATATTATTGTCCGCACCTTTACTACTGGTTACCATGATCAGTGTGGATGAGAATATAGTCGTCATTTATTCGAATATCGCGCAAGTCATTTCTGTAATATTGGCTGGTATCTCGGGCCTCGTTGCAGCCGGTGCTTTTCCCAGCAATCACGCGATGCGAAAGGTGTGGAGATTGATTGGCATCGGCTTGCTGCTCTGGGCGATAGGCGCGATTCTATATGCATCCTATCCCCTGCTGCACGACGGACAGGATCCTCCTGTCATCTGGTATTCAGATTTCGGGTATCTGCTGATGTACCCGTTTGTCATATTGGCGTTCATCCTTTTTAGGCAGTACCTGCAAGCCAGGACTCCGGTGTGGGGGATCGTCGTGGCGGCCAGCATTTTCTGGCTGGCGCTGGTGATTGCCGTATGGCTCAATCTCGCCAGGCTTGGCGAATCCGATTCGGTGCTCACGTATCTCGTCTCATTGTGCTATGTGCTAGGGGATCCGTTGTTGCTGGGGTCGGTCGCTCCGCTTACCTCCGCATTGGGCAAAAGTGTGGATGCCCGCCCATGGTGGTTTGTGCTGGTTGGTTTTGTCATGTTTTACATTGCCAACGTGCTTTACACTTACCTGGCGCTTCAGGAGCGCTATACCAGCGGCAACCCGATCGATATTGGCTGGATTTTGGGATTTGGCTTTATCGCCATGGCCGCGATGATGACACGAGCGATTCACAAGAATGATTCGGCCTTGATCGGATAGAAATTCCAGCATCAAAATGTTGACAGATTATCTATCCTGTTGGGTTCAGATAATAAGTCTATCTCGTAATCCTTGGTAATGGTTGGGATTGATCGAGGGGTGTAAGATTGGCTTGCCCTTGGCCAAGGGGGAGAAATGGAAAAGAAGACTTACGCGGTTGCCATGATCTGTCTCTTATACACATCT
>DGFE01000063.1 GCA_002391525.1 Competibacteraceae bacterium UBA3908 | reverse complement strand
CGTCAATCGCCAAATGGGGCTGGCCAACTGCCGGGACAACGCGTAAGCGACGACTACCACCAAAACCAGGGCGCACGCGATCAGGATCAGGGCGTTGCGCCTCGCTTCCAGCAGCGGCGCGAAGGCATCCTCGTAGTCCTGCTGGACGATCAGGGTCCAGCCCAGATGGGTCTTCTGGGTATGGGCGACGATGCGCTTGCCCGCTTCCTCGTAGAAAATCAGCCCCGGCGCCGAATCCTTCGCGCGCAGCGCCGGGTGCTCGCTGAAGTCCTGCAAATGCTGGGTTACCCGCTGCGGCTGGCCATGAGCGATCACCTTGTTTTGCTGGTCCACCAGGATGGCGAAACCGGTCTCGCCGATCCGGGCTCCGACAATCGCCTGGGAGACATCGACCAGCTGCATGGCCAGGGCGATGACGCCTTCGACCCCATCGCCGGCGCCACGGATCGGACCGGCCAGAATCAAGGCCGGCTTCTGGCTGGTTTTGCCGATCACCACTTCCTGCCCGAGCGGCCTGCCCTCCAGCACCTGTCTGAAGTAACTTCGGTCGCCGTAGTACTGGGCGGGATTGTCGTCGCTGCGTCCGACGTTCTGACCGTCGGGGCGGACGGTAAAGACCAGATACGTCCACTCGTAGGCACCCTGGATCGCCTTGAGAATGGGCTTTTGCCGAGCCGCGTCCATCGAGATCATATCGGACAAGGTGGCATTTTCGCGCAGCGCCCGCAAATTCATGTCCACCCATCCATTCACCTTGCCAACCAGCCCGTTCGCGGTCAGCGTCAGGTTCAGGCTGGCATTCTGCCGCCAATCCTGTTCCAGCTGGTAACCGCTGATGTACAGCAATCCCGCGAGAGGAATCAGCGCGACGGCCACCATCGTCAACAGAATCTTGTGAAAGATTTTCAAAGCGAACCCGGATTTTTCCTGCGCCATGACTTGCCTCATGATAAATACATAATATGGCTTCTTTTGGTCTTTCTATGTGGCAAATGTATTTTAATACCTACAATCAACCGCCGTAACCCCCCTTCCGGGTTCTGGCCGAAAAAAACTTGCGTTCGACTGGCCTCCACCCATTCAAGTGAAGCGCAACGGCTATGCAAATCAAGATTTTTCCTAAAAAATCATGTCGATACGATAATCAACGTCAATCGCATCGACGGTTGGACCCCAAACGTCCCTCATCCGTAGCGTCCATCTCTCGGAGCCGGCGCGTTGCCGCCCGCGTGGATTGAACTAAGATAAGTGAATTCGCGATTTCTCCGGTAGGTTGAAATGTCCTCATCCATTCCATCCAGCGACGGCACCGAAATCATCGTCGCGGCTGCCCAATCCCAGTTGCGGGTTCAGTTCGAGGCCATCGAATTGCGGGTGATCGCCGGCCCGGACGCGGGCCAGGAACTCAGCCTCGGCCTGCCGTCCGTGCGGATCGGCACCGCCGCCGACAACGACCTGGTGCTGACCGACCGGGCGGTTTCGCGCCGGCACGCCGAAATCCGCATGACCCCGGAGGGGCTGCTGCTGCGCGACCTGGGTTCCACCAACGGCACGTTCATCAACGACGTGCGCATCACCGAGGCTTACGTGCCGGCCAACGCCGAATGCCGGCTCGGCTATTCGCGGCTGTCGATCCGCCAGCACACCGAGGAGCGGAAAGTGGCGGTGCCGCGGCAGGATCATCTGGGCGAGCTGGTCGGAGCCAGCGAACGCATGCGGGAACTGTACGGTCTGATCCGGGCGGTGGCCCCCACCCCGACCACCGTGCACCTGCACGGCGAATCCGGCGCCGGCAAGGAACTGGTGGCCCGCACCCTGCACGCCCTGTCCGGCCGACCGGGACCATTGGTGGTATTCGACGCCTCAGTGACCGACCCGGAAATGGTGCGCAACGATCTGTTCGGCCACATCAAGGGCGCGTTCACCGGCGCCACCGGCTCGCGCGAGGGCGCGTTCCGCCAGGCCCACACCGGCTCGCTGTTCATCGACGAGATCGGCGAGCTGCCGCTGGACTTGCAACCGCGTCTGCTGCGGGTGCTGGAAACCCGCGAGGTGACGCCCATCGGCTCCGACCGGCCGCTGCGGGTGGACGTGCGGGTCATCACCGCGACGCACCGCGATCTGGAAACCATGGTCGGCGCCGGGGCCTTCCGCGCCGACCTGTTCTACCGGCTGTCGGTTGTCCCCATCGAAGTGCCGGCGCTGCGCGAAATCCCCGAAGACATTCCGCTCATCGCCCGCCACCTGTGCGAGCGGTTGCAACTGAACTGCCGGATTTCGGAAGCGGCCATGACGGCGTTGCAAAATTACTCCTGGCCCGGCAACGTGCGGGAACTGCGCAACGTGCTGGAACGGGCGGCGGTGATGTGCGGCGAGCGGGAAATTCAGCCCGAGGATCTGCGATTGTCCAAGGAGACGCGCTTGTCCAGGGAAGCGGGCGCGGTTCGAGCGCCGGCACCCACCGCATCCACACCCGCGGCCACGACCGCGACGCCGGCTTCCCCGCCCAGCCAACCGCCACCCGCCGTGAAATCCAGCACCGCCGCCGCCCGCGCCCATCTCAAGGACATGGAACGGCAGATGATTCTGGAATCGCTGGCGCGCAATCAGAACAACAAGGCCGCCGTCGCGCGGGAACTCGGTATTCCCCTGTCGACGTTGAAGCGCCGCCTGAAGGAATATCGGATCAGCGACGAGGATTGATCAAACCGGCGTCTCCCGCGCTTGTTCCGCCTGCCGGGCCAACGCCCAAGCGACGTGTTCCCGCACCAATTCCGCCGGATGCGCCAGCCGCGTCCGCAAGGCGGCGATGATCGCCGACGAGCGCGGCGCGTTGCCCAGGGCCACGGCGAGGTTGCGCAACCAGCGTTCATGACCGATCCGGCGGATGGCGCTGCCCTCGGTGTGGCGCAGAAACTCCGCCTCGCCCCAGGCGAACAGTTCGATCAGGCCCGGCGCGTCCAGTCCATGCCGGGCGCGGAAATCCGGCTCCACCGTCGGGCGCGCGAAGCGGTTCCACGGACACGCCAACTGGCAGTCGTCACAACCGTAAATCCGGTTGCCGATGGCGCGGCGGAATTCCAGCGGAATCGAGCCATGCAGTTCGATGGTGTGGTAGGAAATGCAGCGGCGGGCGTCCACCCGGTACGGCGCGACGATGGCCTGGGTCGGGCACACCTCCAGGCAGGCGACGCAGCGCCCGCAATGCGCCGTCGCCGGCTGATCGACCGGCAGCGGCAGGTCCACGTACAGCTCGCCCAGGAAAAACCAGGAGCCGGCGCGCCGGTCGAGCAGGTTGCTGTGCTTGCCGATCCAACCCAGGCCCGCTTTCTCGGCCAGCGCCTTTTCCAGCACCGGTGCGCTGTCCACGAACACCCGGTAGCCGAATGGGCCAACGGCGGCGGCGATGCGTTCGGCCAGCCGTTGCAGGCGTCGCCGCAGCACCTTGTGGTAATCCCGCCCCAGCGCGTATCGCGACACGTAACCGAGTTCGGGACGATGCAACACGCCCCAGGGCTCGGCGGTCTCCGGCGGCAGATAGTCCATGCGCGCCGCGATCACCCGAATCGTGCCGGGCAGCAGTTTCGCCGGGCGGCTGCGCCTGACCCCGTGCCGGGCCATGTAAGCCATCCCACCGTGAAACCCCGCCGCCAGCCAGTCGAACAACCGCGCCTCGTGCTCGCGCAGATCGACATCGGCGATGCCGACCTGCTGAAAGCCCAGTTCCCGCCCCCACGTCTTGATGGCGGCGGCGAGTTCGGCGAGTCGGGCGACGGTCAGGGCGGCAGTCATGGCGGCGGCTGGATTTAAGAAAATGACCGGCGTATTGTGCCTTCAACCATCGCGGCGAAGGAGGTTTTCCATGCGTGAACTGCCTGTCGAGCTATACCGCGCCGCCCAGGTGCGGGAACTGGATCGCATCGCTATCGAAGAGCGCGGTATTCCCGGTTATATCCTGATGAGTCGGGCCGGCGAGGCGGCTTTCAACCTGTTGCGCCGGCGCTGGCCGGAGGCCCGCCGGATCGTGGTAATCTGCGGCGGCGGCAACAATGCCGGCGACGGCTACGTGGTGGCGCGGCTGGCCCGCCA
>DGFE01000215.1 GCA_002391525.1 Competibacteraceae bacterium UBA3908 | reverse complement strand
TCCTTGAGCAACTCCACCGCCGCGATAGCCGCCGCCGCGCCGCCGCCCATGCCGTTGTAGATGGCGATCATCTGCGGCATGGCGGTCATCGGCACCCGCTTGGCGCCCGCCCAGGCGATAGCGCCACCGATGGCGATGGCGATCAGCATCAGCACGTAGTTGGTGGCGCTGATGTGAGCGGTGATCTGCGGGTGGGCGAAGCTCACCAGCGTCGCCAGCACCATGCCGCCGCCCGCCCAGACGATGCCGCTGCGGGCGGTGGTCGGATGCGACATCCGCTTGAGGCCGATGATAAACAGGGCCGCTGTCAGGAAATAAACCGTTTCAATCAGGTAGCCCATGGCTTAATTCCCCTTTTCCTTGCTGCTCTTGAACATTTCCAGCATCCGCTCGGTGACGAAGTAGCCGCCCACGGCGTTGCCGGCGCCCAACAGCACGCCGAGGAAACCGATGGCTTGTTCCAGCGGGGTGGTCGCCTGGCCCAGGGCCACCATCGCGCCCACCAGCACGATGCCGTGGACGAAGTTGGTGCCGGACATCAGCGGCGTATGCAGGATGACGGGAACCCGGCTGATGATTTCGTAGCCGAGAAAACCGGCCAGCATCAGGATGTAGATGGGGGAGAAGAACGAGACCACTGCTTCCATAAGCTAATCTCCAGGCGATTATTGTTCGAGCAACTTGCGGGTCGGCTCGTGGCAGACCTGCCCGTCGCGGGTCAGCGCGCTCTTGGCGATGACCTCGTCGTTCCAGTCGAGGTTCAGCGCGCCATCCTTGATCATCGGCGACAGGAAGTTGTACAGGTTCTTGGCGTACATCTCGCTGGCCGGGACCGGGAAGCTGCTGGGGATATTGAGCGGGCCGGCGATGACCACGCCATTGTGCTCGATGGTCTCGCCGGGCTGGGTCAGCTCGCAATTGCCGCCGGATTCCGCTGCCAGATCCACGATGACCGCGCCGCGCTTCATGGCCTCGACCATCGCGGTGGTGACGATCTTGGGCGCGGGCCGGCCGGGTATCGCGGCGGTGGTGATGACCGCGTTGGCCGCCGCGATGTGCCGCGCCAGCGCGTCGGCCTGCTTCTGTTTCTCTTCCGCCGTCAGTTCACGGGCGTAACCGCCCTCGCCCTCGGCGCTGACCCCGGTGTCGATCATCTTGGCGCCGAGCGACTCGATTTCCTGCCGCGCCGCCGGACGGATGTCGTAGGCTTCCACCATCGCGCCCAGCCGCTTGGCGGTGGCGATGGCCTGCAAGCCGGCCACCCCCGCGCCCACGATGACCACCTTGGACGGGCGGATGGTGCCGGCGGCGGTGGTCAGCATCGGGAAGAAGCCGCTGGCCAGATTGGCCGCCAGCAGCGCCACCTTGTAACCGGCGACCGCCGCCTGCGAGGACAACACGTCCATCGATTGCGCGCGGGAAATGCGCGGGATCAGCTCCATGGCGAAGCTGGTGATTTTCTTGTCGCGCAACCGCTTGACCATGTCCGCGTTGCGGTGGGGTTGCAGGATGCCAAGCAGGATGGTGCCGTCCTTGAGCAGCTCCACTTCCTCCAGGCTTGGCGGTTGCACCTTGAGGACGACGTCGGCCTCGGCGTACAAAGCCTTGGCACCGTCCACCAGCCGGCTGGTTTTGCCATAAAGATCGTCGGCGAAAAAAGCGCTGAGGCCGGCGCCTTTCTCCACCAACACTTCCACGCCGAGCTTGGTGAAACGCTCGGCCATCGTCGGGTCCAGGGCGACCCGCCGTTCGCCCGAAACGAGTTCTTTCGGGACGGCCATACGAACAGGCATGATGTTGTCCTCCTGGTTGTTATTTCCATCCGGACTCCCGCCCGCCCGGAAATTGACACGAAAAAAGGCTTGCGCGAAGCCTCGTGGACATGCTGGGGTATTGAAGTGGGCATGGCGCGCCATCGGCGGGAAGCGCGCGATACTGTTAAAATAGTAGCCTAGAGTTGTAGCATCACAAAAGACAGAAGTGAAATATGCTCGCCGCTTGCGGACGCTCGCGCAACCCGCCGTCCGCTTTCGCGTCTATTGGCTGTCAACGCGGGTTCATGTTTACTGGCGACAATGCGGAACGCAAAATGGGGAACGGGCATAGGTGAAGCATGTACGGATTGGAGCAGCAAATCTTGCACACGGATGTGACGGGAATGCCACTGGAGTGGATTGGCTATCAGCAGGCGGTGCGTTTGTATCATGCCGAACAGGTCGCTTACACCTGCGGCATCGTACTGTACTCGGTTCGAGGAGGCGTCAACGCACGTAGCGGCCAGCGGAGCGTCATCGCGGTGAATTCGATTATCGCCACCCAAGGCGGCGTTTACGCCCGGCTGCGCGCTCGTGAAGACTACGTGCCGCCGCTGTCGAACGCCTCGCTGTTCCGGCGCGATTGCAATACCTGTCTGTATTGCGGCCAGAGCTTTCCAGTGCGGGAACTCTCCCGCGATCACGTCAGGCCCATTGTCCAGGGGGGGATCGACCACTGGAACAACGTGGTCACCGCCTGCAAGCCCTGCAACCACGCCAAGGGCGGCAAGACGCCGGAGCAGGCCGGGATGCAATTGCTGGCGATTCCCTTTACGCCCAATCACGCGGAATATGTGTATTTGCAGGGCAAGCGCGTGCTGGCCGATCAGATGGATTTCCTGCGCGCGCATTTTCCCCGGTCGAGTCCGCTGCGCCAGCGATTGACGCGGCTGTCCTGAACGAGAACGCCGGCGCGGCGACGAAGAACTTGAGACATGACGAACGGTTCAGGCTTTCTGCATAACGTGCTGGGCGGCATCACGGCCCTGGCCCAGCAGCACCTGACCGAGCGTCGACACCATCAGGAACGGCTGGCGGCGCTGCGGGGCGCCATCGAGCAGGTGGTGGACGCCAGCGAGCCGCGTATCCGGCTGGTGGGCGATTACGCCGGCAAGCTATTGGACTCGGTGAACGCCGCACTGAACCATTGCCACCAACTGGTTCGGCAACTGCCGCCGGCGCTGACCCTGAGCGCGCGCGTTTGGGCCAGCGACCCGCAAGTTAACGCCTTCTTCGCCACGGCCGCCGACCTGCGGGCTACCCTGAGCCAGCCCCGGTCGGTGCGGGACTTCTTTCAGCAGTCCGGCCAGCCGGAGGAGTGTTTCGCCCTGATGCTGATGGTCAAGCGCGAAACCGAAACCTTTGGCTCGGTGCTGGAAGGTGATCTGCTGGTGCGCGAAGCCCGTCAGATCAGGGTCAGCTTCTCGGATCATCGGCTTTTCTTCCCCAACGCCAGCGAAACCGATCTGCGCAGGGAATTGCGGGAACGGATGGTGGTGTTCCTGGCGACCCGGGCGCTGGAGCGCATCAATCAATTGCGGGAGCGGCGGGAGAAACTGGAGGAACAGCGGCGGCAACTGCGGGCGCAACTGCGTGCGCTGCAGGGACACGCGCAGGGCTTGCGGCCGCTACTGTCGGACGCCGACGCCGACGAGCGCCGGTTGGCGATGCTGAATGAGCGGCTGATCCGGATCGAGACGGACTTGGTCGATGCCCGCAAGCAACTGGGTACACTGGACGATTATCTGGAGCAAGTACGGCGGGTGCTGAGCCAGTCCGAGGAGTATCTGCGGATGCAGGCGTTGTCCATGCGGCTCAACCGGCTTGGCCTCAAGCTTGGCGCGAACTCGCCGGAACCGGGCGCAACCATCACGCTGTGCGAATTAACCTCGCTGGGGGAGCAACGAATTGGATCGCTTGTAAAATTCGCCCGCGAGGAGTTGCTGCCGGTCGCCACGGTCTAAAACGATTTGTTTGGCGCGCCGTCGTTCGCTGGCCTCAGGCGTCGCCGCTGGGTCTTTCGTTCTTGTTTCACGTGAAACATGAAGCGAATGTTTCACGTGAAACCGTCACTTCCCGGCACTGTCGGAGCCAAGCTCCAGCGCCGATTCGATTTGATCCCACGACGTTTGGCGGGGTGAATCCACCCCCATCACCGGGCTATACTTAAAAACATTTAATCAAGAACACATCCGGGGACGGCAAGACCGTCCCCTTCGGATTTCGGAGGCGCCCGTGCGCGATGTCTCGAGCTTTCAAGGGCTGATCCTGGCCCTGCAAGAATACTGGGCCCGCCAGGGCTGCGTGTTGCTGCAACCCTACGACATGGAAGTGGGTGCGGGAACCTTCCACCCCGCCACTTTCCTGCGCGCCATCGGCCCCGAACCCTGGAGCGCCGCCTACGTGCAACCGTCCCGCCGCCCTACCGACGGCCGCTATGGCGAGAACCCCAACCGCCTCCAGCATTACTACCAGTATCAGGTGGTTATCAAACCCTCGCCGCTGGAGTTGCAGGATTTGTATCTGGGTTCCTTGAAGGAACTCGGTCTCGATCCCCTGATCCACGACGTCCGCTTCGTCGAGGACAACTGGGAGTCTCCCACCTTGGGCGCCTGGGGGCTGGGCTGGGAGGTGTGGCTGAACGGCATGGAAATCACCCAGTTCACCTATTTCCAACAGGTCGGCGGGCTGGACTGCAAGCCGGTTACCGGCGAAATCACCTATGGCCTGGAGCGGATCGCCATGTATCTGCAGGGCGTGGAAAGCGTGTTCGATCTGCTCTGGACCGACGGGCCGCTGGGCCGCGTGACCTACGGCGACGTGTTTCACCAGAACGAAGTGGAAATGTCCACCTACAACTTCGAGCACGCCGACACCACCGCGCTGTTCGTCTGGTTCGATACCTGCGAATCCGAGAGCAAGCGGCTGATCGAACTCGGCCTGCCCCTGCCCGCCTACGAAATGACCTTGAAAGCCTCCCACACCTTCAATCTGCTGGACGCCCGCAAGGCGATCTCCGTCACCGAGCGCCAGCGTTACATCCTGCGGGTTCGCACCCTGGCCCGGGCGGTGGCTCAGGCGTATTACGATGCCCGCGCCGTCCTCGGTTTTCCGATGTGCGCGCGGGGGCAAGCCGCGACCCGCAACCTGGAGGTGGCTCATGGCTGAACCCCGCGATCTGCTGATCGAGATCGGCACCGAGGAATTGCCGCCCAAGGCCCTGTTCGATCTGGCGCTGGCCTTCGAGCAGGGCATCTGCGACGGTCTGGAAAAAGCCGGCCTGCCGAGCAGCGACATCCGCCGTTTCGCAACCCCGCGCCGGCTGGCGGTACTGATCGACCATCTGCCCGCGCGGCAACCCGACCGCCGGATCGAACGGCGCGGTCCGGCCTTGAGCGCCGCCTTCGGTCCCGACGGCCAGCCGAGTAAGGCCGCCGAAGGCTTCGCCCGTTCCTGCGGCGTCGCCGTCGCCGAACTGCAACGACAGGAAACCGACAAGGGCGCCTGGCTGGTGCACGTCAGCGTCGAGCCGGGCGCCGCCACCGCCGAGCTGATTCCCGGTATCGTCGAAGCCGCTCTCGCCGGGTTGCCGATCCCCAAGCGGATGCGCTGGGGCGACCGCGCCGATGAATTCGTGCGGCCGGTGCATTGGGTGGTGCTGCTGTTTGGCGACGACGTGATTCCTGCCACCATCATGGGGGTTCAAGCCGGACGGGAGACGCGCGGCCATCGCTTCCACCATCCAGCCCCCATCCGGCTGACTTCCCCCACCGATTATGCCCGGCAACTCGCCAGCGAAGGCAGGGTCATCGCCGACTTCGGCGAACGGCGCGATACGGTCCGCGCCCAGGCCGAGGCCGTGGCCACCGGCTTGAATGGCGTGGCGGTCATCAAGCCGGAACTGCTCGACGAGGTGACCGCCCTGGTGGAATGGCCGGTGGCGCTGGCCGGCAATTTCGAGCGGCGGTTCCTCGCCGTGCCGGCCGAAGCGCTGATCAGCACCATGCAGGACAATCAGCGCTATTTCCCGGTGGTGGACACCCATGGCCGGCTGCTGCCGCATTTCATCACTATCGCCAACCTGGAAAGTCGCGATCCCACTCAGGTGCGGGCCGGCAACGAACGGGTGATCCGACCCCGCTTCAGCGACGCCGAATTCTTCTGGAATCAGGACCGCAAGCAGCCGCTGGCGGCGCGTCAGGAACAGCTGAAGCACGTGGTATTCCAGCAACGGTTGGGCACCCTGGCCGACAAGAGCGAACGGGTGGCGGCGCTGGCCCGGTTCGTCGCCGGGCTGGGCCACGGCAACCCGGATTGGGCCGACCGGGCGGCGCGCCTGGCCAAATGCGATCTGCTGACCCAGATGGTGCAGGAATTCCCGGAACTGCAAGGCGTCATGGGGCGCTACTACGCCCTGCATGATCGGGAAGCCGACGAAGTCGCCCGGGCCTTGGAGGAGCAGTATCTACCGCGTTTCGCCGGCGACCGGCTGCCGGCGACCGCCACTGGCCGCGTTCTGGCGTTGGCCGACCGGCTGGATACGCTGGTCGGTATCTTCGCCATCGGCCAGGCGCCGTCCGGGGCCAAGGATCCGTTCGCGTTGCGCCGCGCCGCGCTGGGCGTGCTGCGGCTTCTGATCGAAGGCGAACGGGATCTGGACCTGCCGGTCGCGCTGGAGCGTGCCGCTGCCGGTTTCGAGCCGGCCGTCCGCGCCGAGCAGGTGGTCGAGACCGTGTTTGAGTTCATGCTGGACCGGTTGCGTGGTTATTATCTGGATCAGGAGATGCGGGCGGACACCTTCGATGCGGTGCTGGAATGCAGACCGGCCCGGCCGCTGGATTTCGACCGCCGGGTGCGCGCTGTCGACGCCTTTCGGGAGCGACCGGAAGCGGCCAGTCTCGCCGCCGCCAACAAGCGTATCCGCAATATCCTCAAGAAAGTGGAAACCGTTCTGCCGTTCCAGGTTCGGCCCGATCTGCTGATCGAGGACGCGGAACAGGCGTTGGCCGGCCGGCTGGTGGAATTGTCCTCCGAGGTCGTTCCCCTGATGGAAAGCGGACTGTATGGCGAGGCCCTGAATCGGCTGGCCAGTCTGCGCGAACCGGTGGACGTTTTCTTTGATCGAGTGCTGGTCATGGCCGAGGACCCGGCGTTGCGCAACAATCGCCTGGCCCTGCTGAACGAACTCAGCAGCCTGTTCCTGCGGGTGGCGGATTTTTCCCGCTTGCAAGACTGAACGTGACCGGGGATCGCGTTCCACGTGAAACATCGGCGCCGCCGCATCTCCGGATCCGAAGCGGTTGCCGGTTTCACGTGGAACATCGCTTCGGTGATCGCGAGCGGTATTGATCCAGCCCCGATGGTTTCACGTGGAACAGCCGGGCCGGGCGACGACCGTGCGGCGGGGCGCGACAACTCAATGAAATTGATCATTCTGGACCGTGACGGCGTACTCAACGTGGATTCCGACGCCTTCGTTAAATCCCCTGACGAATGGCTGCCGATACCCGGCAGCCTGGAAGCGGTCGCCCGGCTCAATCATGCCGGCTATCGGGTCGTGGTCGCCACCAATCAGTCCGGCATTGGCCGGGGATTGTTCGATTTGGAAACCCTGAACTTGATCCATCGAAAAATGCATCGAATGGTGCAGGAAGCCGGCGGCCTGATCGAAGCGGTGTTTTTCTGTCCGGACGTGGACGAAGCCAATCCCTATCGCAAACCCAACCCCGGCATGTTGCTGGAAATCGGCCGGCGGTTGAAATGCGGCCTGCAAGGCGTGCCGGTGGTGGGCGACAGCGTGCGGGATATCCGGGCGGCCCGGGCGGCCAACGCCAGGCCGTTGCTGGTGCTGACCGGCAAAGGCGCCCAGACTCTGGAACGGGAGGCTGAAAGCTGCGCCAACGTTCAGGCGTTCAAGGACTTGGCCGCCGTGGCCGACTATCTGACCGCCCGTAACGAATGATGCCCGAACCCACCGCCATGTCCGCCCAAGCCACCACCGTCAAGCGGTCTGCTTCCGCCTTGACGCTGCTGCTCCGCTCGCTGGTGTTTTCCTGCGGCTTGTTGCTGTCTATCGG
>DGFE01000254.1 GCA_002391525.1 Competibacteraceae bacterium UBA3908 | reverse complement strand
AGATGTGTATAAGAGACAGAACCCTGACTGCCGAGGAGCAGGCGGCGTTCCAGCGGGTCGTCGCCGAGCAGGCGCGCATCCTGGAATTGCCGGTCGAGCCGGACCTCTGGCTGGGGCGCATCGGTTCGATCTGCGCCAGTCTCGGCAACAGTCTGCGTTACGCGGGTCGCGACGATCTGCTGGAGGAGCTCGAGGAGGCGCGGGAGACGGCGCGGGAAACGCGGGCCGCCGATGCGTTGCGCGGACTGCTAGCCCGGCTGGCGGGCGAGGAAGCCGCGCCGCCGGCGAAAGAAGCGTCGATCCAGAAGGCGGGCAGGGCGGAGGAAGCCGCGGCGGGCGAGAAGACGACGATCAAGACCTTGAAGGTCGATCAGCAAAAGATCGACCGGTTGATGGATTTGATCGGCGAGCTGGTGGTGGCCAAGAACAGCCTGCCTTATCTGGCCCAGCGGGCCGAGCGGGTCTACGGGATGCGCGAACTGGCCCGCGAGATCAAGGAGCAGTACGGCGTCATCAACCGGATCGCCCAGGAGTTGCAGGGCAGCATCATGCAGGTGCGCATGATGCCGGTCGGACAGGTGTTCCAGCGTTTTCCCCGGCTGGTGCGGGATTTGTCGAAGAAGCTGGACAAAAAGATCGAGCTGGCTATCGAGGGCGAGGACACCGAGGCCGACAAGAACATCATCGAGACCCTGGCCGATCCGCTGATTCACATCCTGCGCAACAGCATCGACCACGGCATCGAGCCGCCGGAGGAACGGCTGGCGCGGGGCAAGCCGGACGCGGGCGCGATTCGGGTGAAGGCGTACCGGGACAACGACAGCGTCGCCATCGAGATCGTGGACGATGGCCGGGGCATCGACGCGGCGGCGGTCCGGGACAAGGCGGTCCAGCGCGGTTTGCTGAGCGCCGAACAGGCGGAGGCCCTCAGCGAATACGAGGCCGCGCAGTTGATTTTCGCGCCAGGCCTGTCCACGGCGGAACAGGTTTCGGACATTTCGGGGCGCGGGGTCGGCATGGACGTGGTGCGCACTTCGGTGGAGCGGGTCGGCGGGACCGTGCAGGTGCGAAGCCAGCGGGGGATCGGCACGGAACTGCGGCTGACCCTGCCGCTGTCCATGGCGGTCACGCACGTGATGGCGGTGGAACTGGACGGCAAGCTGGTCGGCGTGCCGATGGACATGGTGGTCGAGACCGTCCGGCTGGCGCCGGCGGCCATCCATACCATCAAGCACCGGGAAGCCTTCATGCTGCGCGACCGACTGGTGCCGCTGGTGCGCCTGCGGCAGCTGCTGGATTTGGCCGGACCGGAGACTGCCGGCGGGACGCTGGCGGTGCTGGTGGTGCGGATTCGGGGCGAGAACATCGGCGTGGTGGTGGACGATTTCCGCGAGGGGATGGAGGTCATTCTCAAGCCGATGGACGGCCTGCTCGCCAGTCTGCGGCAATACGCCGGCACCGCCCTGCTGGGCGATGGTTCGGTGATGCTGGTGATCAATCTCAAGGAGATGCTGTGATGCCGATTCACTTCATGCGCAACGTGGCGTGCTGCAAGGAGCTCTGCACGGTCGAGGAAGCGGAACCGCTGTTGCAATGGCTGCAAGGCCAGCCCAGGGGGAAAGTGAGTCTCAAGGATTGCACGCATCTCCATACCGCGGTTTTGCAGGTGTTGCTGGCCGCCGGGGTCACCGTCACGCTGCCGCCTGAAAATCCGGAGCTGGCGCGCTGGCTGATGCCGGCCCTGCGCCGCGCGCGACGGCCATCGCGACCCGCGGAAACCGAATCGAACACCGAATCGAACAACGGCGATCTGGCAAAAGGGGATCCCACATGAAAACCATTTTTCTGGTGGACGATTCCACCACCATGCTGATGAGCTTGAACGAACTGCTGCAAAAGGCGGGTTTCCAGGTCGAGACCGCCGCGAACGGCGCGGACGCCCTGAACCAGTTCAAGACTGGCGTCAAGCCCGATCTGGTCATCACCGACCTGAACATGCCGGGCCTGACCGGCATCGAGTTGATCCGCGAGACCCGCAAACTGCCGGCGTTCCGGTTCACGCCGATTCTGATGCTGACCACCGAATCGCAACAGGCCAAGCGACAGGAAGGCAAGGCGGCGGGCGCGACGGGCTGGCTGGTGAAGCCGGTGGCGGGGAAGGATTTGCTGGGCGTCATCAAGCAGGTGTTGCCCGGAGCCTGAGCGATGCGCGACGAGTGGGCGGCGGTCGCCAGGGGGGTGTGGGAAGAGCCGAAAACCTGGCTGATCCAGCGGTTTTCGCGGATCGGCCGGTCGCTGGCGCGGCTGCTGCCGGAAACCCGACGCGGCGGGACGTCCGTGCGACGGGAGATCCAGCCGGACGGCGGCGCGGACTGCCGCGTCATCCTGGACTATTCCTGCAAGATCAGCGAGGCTTTCGATGAGCCGCTTCGCCAGGTCGTTCAGGAAACCGAGCGGTCGGCGTTCGACATCATCAGCCGTGTCAAGGGCCTGGACCAAACCGCCACCCGGCTGATCGACTATCTGACCAAAGCCGACCGGGACACGCTGGACATGCAGACCCAGATCCAGCAGAGCACGGCGCTGATCGAGCGGATCGGCCAGTTCATGCGGCAATTGCCGGTGAAGATCGAGGCCGAACGCCAGGGCGCTTTCAATCTGGTGGAGCGGATCAACGAGATCATGCGGCTGGGGGACATGGCGGAGGCCATCAAGACCATCAGCCGGCAAACCAACATGGTCGCCATCAACGCCGCCATCCAGGCCGCCCACGCGGGCGAGCACGGCCGCGGTTTCGCCGTGGTGGCGGCCGAGGTGCGCCGGCTGGCGGCCCAGTCCGCCGACGCGGCCGAGAGCATCGCCCAGGCGGCCAAAACCATTCATGGGGCCGTCCACACCTATCTGGACGACCGGATGCATCGCGATTTCAGTCAGGATTTGCAGGAAGCCGCTCATGTCGGCGAATCGGTGCGCACCCTGCAGGACAGCCACGAGGACATGAAGCAGTATTACAAGACCCTGCTGTCGGTGGTGAAGGAGTACAACATCAGCATGGCCAACGCCATCGTGGACACGCTCGGCAACATTCAGTATCAGGATGTGGTGCGGCAGCGGCTGGAGCGCATTCTCGCCGCTCAGGAACATTTCCGCGCGGTACTGCGGGCGGCGCTGGACGACCCGGCCGCTCCGTCGTCCGCGCAATTCCAGAGCGAGTTGGAGCAGGTGTTGAGCGGTTATCTCGAAGAAGAAAGCCGGCACGGCAGTCCGGATCAGGCGGATGACGCGGACGCCGCTCCCAAAATTGAGCTATTCTAGACAGCGAGTCAATACTGGTGACGAATCATGGCCGAGCCCGTCGATTTGAGTGTGTCGCGCTTGCTGGAAAGCCAGCGGGAGGTGTTGCTGACCGCCTGGATGAACGACGTCCTGCCCGACTGGCGCAAGAAGTATCCGAAACTGGTCGAAGAGGATGTGCTGCGGTCGCAATCGCGGCAATTGATGGAGGAGCTCCGCAAGCTGTTCGCCGAACACCCCGCTGATACCTGGGAACCGGCGCCCGACAGCAAGCTTGCGGCCCTGTTGCGCGAAGCCACGGCGCAGCGCGCCAAGCAGGGCTTCGCGCCGACCGATACCGCGTTGTATCTGATGTCCCTCAAGCGCATCCTATTGCGCCACCTGTTGGGGGGGGGGGGACAACGCGGCGGTACACCCGACCGCTCTCGGCAAGCTGCTGGCCACCGTCGTGAACGTCATCGACCGCTTGACCCTGCTGGTCTACGAAGCCTATGTCGAGACCCGCGAGCGCGTCATCGCCCAGCAAAGCCTGTCCCTGCTCGAACTGTCCACGCCGGTGGTGCTCCTGTGGGACCGGATGGTGATGGTGCCGTTGATCGGCGTGATCGACACCCTGCGCGCCCGGCAGATCACCGAACGCCTGCTGGAGGCCATCGCCCGGCATGAAGCCGCGGTCGCCATTCTCGACCTGACCGGCGTGCCGGTGCTGGACACCAGCGTCGCCGGCCATCTGATGAAAACCGTCGCCGCGGCGCAGATGCTGGGGGCGCGGGTGGTGATGACCGGCATCAGCCCGGATGGCGCACAAACCCTGGTCAAGCTCGGCGTGGATTTCTCCGAGGTGACGACCCGCGCCACCCTGCGCGCCGGCGTCGCCGAGGGCCTGTTCCTGCTCGGCAGACGCATCGTCGTGGCGGGGGGCGCGCCATGAAAATCCCGGTCCTGCGCCTGGGCGCTATCTTGCTCACTTCGATCCAGGTGGATTTGACCGATACCGAGGTGATGCAATTTCAGGCCGATGTGCTGTCCGTCATCGCCGAAACCGAAGGGCGCGGACTGGCCATCGACATCACCGCGCTGGAGGTGGTGGACTCCTTCATGGCGCGCACCATCAACGATACCGCCAGCATGGCCCGACTGCTGGGCGCCGAGGTGGTGGTTTGCGGGATGCGCCCCGCCGTCGCCCTGACCCTGGTCGAAATGGGGCGCGAGTTGATCGGGGTGGAAACCACGTTCAATCTGGACGATGGCCTGGCCCGACTGCAACGGAAAATCGCGCAACGAGGCGACAATGCGCTGGCGGCGAGCGGGTCGTCATGACCGATTCGCCCGCGGGCGTTCCCTCCATCGTCGTTCCCATTCGCGATGCCACCGACATCCTGCGGGCGCGCGGCAGCGCCCGCGAGCTGGCCGCCCGGCTCAGGCTCGGCAGCGCCGACCAGACGCGACTGGCCACATCGGTTTCGGAAGTTTCGGAACTGACCCGCAACGTGCTGCAATACGCCGGGGAAGGACACTGTACGATCATCGACGCTTCCGACGAGAGCCGGCTGTGCATTCGAGTGGTGGTCGAGGATCACGGCCCCGGCATTCCGAACGTCGACTTGGCTCTGCGCGACGGCTACAGCACCAGCGGCGGGCTGGGGGCGGGGTTGCCGGGCGTGCGGCGTTTGATGGATGAATTCGAACTCAGTTCACGGCCGGGCCACACCCGGCTGATGATCGCGATGACACGGCCCCGCGTGTCGTCCGCTTGATCCCATCCGTTCAACCAGGCGTTACCGGGATGTCGGAGTTTATCCGCGTGTCGATCAGCGAGGAGGCGCATATCGCCGAGGCGCGGCGCCACGCCTTGCTATTGGCCCGGAATCTGGGCTTCAGCCGCACGGACGCCTACCATCTGGCGACCGCCGTGACCGAACTGGCGGCCAATATCCATCACCATGCCGGCGGCGGCGAGGTTCGTCTGCGCGCCGTGGCGCGCCGTGGCGCGGTGGGCATCGAGGTCGTCGCGCGCGACGACGGGCCGGGCATCGCCGATATCGGGCTGGCCCTGCGCGACGGTTTCAGTACGGCGGGCAGCCTGGGTTGTGGTCTGCCCGGCGCGCGACGGTTGATGGACGAGATGGAGATTCGATCCGAAGCGGGTCGGGGCACCTGGATTCGCGCCTGCAAGTGGATCGCCGCCGCCACCGCGAAGATCGCCTGTTGAACGAGACGAGCCGATTGAACGGGACCGGCGATTCAAACATTCCGCGAAGCGTCGCAACCGAAGGCGCGGCGACCCGTCGCGGCAGGTTCGCCGTCGGCGCGGCGACCCGGGCGGTGGCGGGCGACGATTGTTGCGGCGACGTGTGCGCCTGGTGGGAGCGGGAGGGGCGCTTGTATCTGTGTCTGGCGGATGGCCTGGGGCATGGGTCCTTCGCGCGAGAGGCCGCCCTGGCGGCGGTGACCAGCGCGCGGGAACATCCGCTGGCCGAGTTGCCGGCGGTGCTGGCGCAATGCGACCTGGATATCCGCGCGACGCGCGGCGCGGCCATGGGCATCGCGGTGATCGAGCCGGCAGTCCGCACCGTCCGGTTCTGCGGCGTGGGCAACATCCGCGCCCTGTTGCTGGGCCAGGCTCAACGCCGGTTCAACTGCGGTTACGGCATCGTCGGCGCAGGCTTCAGGAACCTGATCGTGGAAACCGCATCCTTCGCCGTCGGCGATACGCTGATCATGGCCAGCGACGGCATTGTGGAGCACTTCGCGGCGCCCGACGAGCGCC
>DGFE01000258.1:439-3338 GCA_002391525.1 Competibacteraceae bacterium UBA3908 | reverse complement strand
GGCCCGACCAGCCAGGCGCCGCGGGTGGACGAAGCCCGCCACGACAGTCTGTACGAGCTGGAAATCGCCTTTCGCGAGACGCCGGCGGGTGAGACGCCGCAACCGTGGCTGGTGGACCGGCTGCTGCGCAACCTGCTGGTGGATCTGACCGGCAACACCCACCGCGCCGAGTTCTGCATCGACAAGCTGTACTCGCCGGATACCGCTGCCGGGCGGCTGGGTCTGGTGGAAATGCGCGCGTTCGAGATGCCGCCGCACGCCCGGATGAGCCTGATGCAGATGTTGCTGCTGCGGGGACTGGTGGCGCGATTCTGGGAGCAGCCTTACGCGAATCGGGAACTGGCGCGCTGGGGTACGCGGATTCACGACCAGTTCATGTTACCGCACTATGTCTGGGAAGACTTCAAGGATGTGACCGCCGAACTCCGGCAGGCCGGTTTCCCGTTCGAGAGCGACTGGTTCCTGCCGTTCTTCGAGTTCCGCTTCCCGCACTACGGCACGATTGTCCAGCGGGATATCGAACTGGAGCTGCGGCAGGCATTGGAGCCGTGGCACGTGCTGGGTGAGGAACAGGCGCTGGGCGGGACCGCCCGCTACGTGGATTCCTCGGTGGAGCGGCTCCAGGTCAAGGTGCGGGGCATGACCGGCGAACGGCACGTGGTGGCCTGCAACGGCCGGCGGGTGCCGCTGCGCCCGACCGACATTCCGGGCGAGTTCGTCGCCGGCGTCCGCTATCGCGCCTGGCAGCCGCCGTCGGCGCTGCACCCGACCATTCCGGTCCACGCCCCGCTGGTGTTCGATCTCGTGGATACCTGGAACCAGCGTTCCATCGGCGGTTGCACCTATCATGTCCAGCACCCCGGCGGGCGCAATCCCGATACGTTCCCGGTCAACGCCAACGAGGCCGAGGCGCGGCGCTTCGCCCGGTTCTGGCCCTATGGTCACACGCCGGGACCGATGAGCGCGCCGGTCGAGGAAGTCAATCCCAACTTTCCGTACACCCTGGATTTGCGGCGGCGGGCTTAGGATTCCCTGCCCTTGGTCGACGGGGAAACGGCTTGGCGCCGGAGTGGTCGCCGGTTCCGGCGGAATCGTACCGGAGCGGCCATGCGGGTCGCGACTGACGCAGAACGAGGGCCGGCGGCGCCGCCACCCTCGTTTTTTTATGCCAGGAAAAATTCCCGAAAGATCGGTCAGGCAACGCCGCCCCGTGGCTGTTTGGTATTACTGACAAAGTCAGGTTACAATCAAAACTGTACGATAAGATACTGATGCTGACTGCCCTATCGAATTCGGTACAAGCGAGGTCCTAACTAAACTTGATTGATACATTATTGTGATTTATGCCATATTATCATTTCCTTAAATGAACACAATACCCGTTAATAATCGAACTAACTCGAAAGTGGTGTGAAACAATGGATTTTGGAAATTATGTCCGGCAGCTTCGTGAACAGCGACGTGAGGTAAACCGCCGTTACTCGGTGCGGCAGACGGCCCAACGGATCGGGGTGGAGCCCGCCTATTTGAGCAAGATCGAGCGCGGCGATGTATCACCACCTTCGGAAGACACCATTCGGCGGTTAGCGGCGGATTTGGGAGAGGATGCGGACTTGCTGCTGGCCCTGGCCGGCAAGGTATCTGTTGACATTCGCGAGATCATCATGAAGCGGCCGATTTTGTTCGCCGAACTGATTCGGGGCCTGAGCGACGTGCCCGATGATGAATTGGCGGTACTGGTGCGCAGGGTACGCAACTCGGAATGGTAAGGTTTCGTGTGTCCCGCCCAAGCGATTCGGTTGGCTCGCGACCGGATCGGGAGCATGGGATCAGCAGGTGTAGGGTGGGCATTGCCCACCTTACTACTGATATAGCCTGAATATGAAAATCGTTCAGAGCTGGGATGACGGCGTGGTGGACGATGCCCGGCTGAGCGGGTTGCTGCGCCGTTTCCACGCCAGGGCGACGTTCAACCTGAATCCCGGCCTGCACCAACAGCGGCGTTCGTTCGGCTGGCGGCATGGCGACAAGGACGTCTGGCGGCTGGGGCGGGACGAGCTGGCCACCGTTTACGCGGGCTTCGAGATCGCCAATCATTCGCTGACCCATCCCAACCTGCCCGATCTGTCGACGCTGGAATTGGAGCGGGAGGTGCGGGACAGCCGGCATATCCTGCAGGACTGGTTTCAACAGCCGGTCCGTGGCTTCTGCTATCCGTTCGGCAGCTACAATCCGGCGGTGAAGGAGGCGGTGCGCGCCGCCGGTCATGTTTACGCCCGCACCGTTGCGGAATGCGAGCCGCTGTTTCCGCCCGCCGATCCGTTCGAGTTCGGGGTCAGTTGCCGGTTTGTGGATCCGGCGTTCTGGACTCGGTACGAACAGGCCAAGACCTTCGGTGGCGTGTTTCTGTTCTGGGGCCATAGCTACGAACTGGTCAACGAAGCGATGTGGGCCGATCTGGAAGACAAAATCGCCCGGATCAGCGCCGATCCGGCGGCGGAATGGGCCAGCGTCGAAACGTTGTTCTGAGCGTCACCTCGCCGCGTACTCATCCACCCGCCCGATGCCCCTCACTCGTGTCGCAGCGCCTCGATGGGGTCGAGCCGCGCGGCGCGGCGGGCCGGGAAGTAGCCGAAGATCACGCCGATGGCCGCCGAGAACAGGAACGACAGCAGATTGATGCCCGGATCGAACAGCCAGGGCACCTGCATGATCTTCGCCAGCCCGACCGAGGCCAGCGTGGCCAGCGCGATGCCGACAATGCCGCCCAGCGACGACAGCGCCACCGCCTCGACCAGGAATTGCAACAGCACCTCCCGCTCCAGCGCGCCGATGGCCAGCCGGATGCCGATCTCGCGGGTGCGCTCGGTCACCGACACCAGCATGATGTTCATGATGC
>DGFE01000258.1:0-130 GCA_002391525.1 Competibacteraceae bacterium UBA3908 | reverse complement strand
GGTCATGACCTTGGTGGTGCCGGTCATGGTTTCCGCGATCTGCCGGGTGTCGAGGATGGAAAAATTGTCGTCCTCGTTGACGGTGATCTTGCGGCGCTCGCGCAACAGCGACCGCAGGTCGGCCATCACC
>DGFE01000001.1 GCA_002391525.1 Competibacteraceae bacterium UBA3908 | reverse complement strand
ATTCGACAGGCGTTCGAGCGCTTGCGAGCGTTGGCGGATGTGGTGTGTGTGGAAGGCGTTGGTGGATTGCGGGTGCCAGTGAACGAGCGGTACGACACGGCGGATTTGGCGCGGGACCTGGCGTTGCCGATTGTGCTGGTGGTGGGAATGCGCCTGGGCTGTCTCAATCACGCTTTGTTGACCGCCGAGGCGATTGAGCGACGGGATTTAACCCTGGCGGGCTGGGTCGCCAATCGCATCGACCCGGCCATGGACCGCTTCGAGGCCAATCTCGAAACCCTGCGAACGCGTCTGAGCGCTCCGCTGGTGGGCGTGACGCCTTACGGCGCGAATTCCGGGCAGGCCGCCCGGGCGCTTCGGTTGTCGACCCTGCAGGAATTCGAGGCCGACTGTTCGCCGAAGTCGTGCCCGAAATGAAAAAGCCCGGCGGACCGGGCTCTTGGGAGCGATGAAGCCGGACCAGGGTTTCAGTCCTGATCCAACGGGCGAATGTTGGTCGCCTGCTTGCCCTTGGGACCGGTTGTCACGTCGAAGGAAACCTTCTGGTTTTCCCTGAGCGTCTTGAAGCCGCGCGCCTGAATGGCGGAAAAATGCGCGAACAGATCGTCGCCGCCGTTGTCGGGCGTGATGAAGCCAAAGCCCTTCGATTCGTTAAACCACTTGACGGTGCCAGTGACCATAAATTTCAGTGTTTCCTGATAACCAAAAACGTTGGAACGGTTGGGTTGAAACCCAGGTAAGCCGCACGAGAATCAAGGCAGGGAAAATGACGAACTGGATAACCGACGGGTAGAGGGTATTGCCGCAGACGAGCACGTTCACCAACTTGAAGATCATACGCGCCGGCACTATAGGCGAAGTGCGTAGGCAGGGCAAGCATAATCGCGCGGTTTCCTCCTTTGGTCGATGCCGCGCGTTGATGGGGCGATCCTGCTCGAGTGTCCTCCCGCCGCCGCGCTGCTTCTCTTTGACAACGGTGATTGGGGGGATTTCGGCCCTCCAGTCGGCCACCCTTCATTTGGTCGGGACTTACGCCGCGCAGCCATATTGTAAGGTGGGCATTGCCCACCTTACACCTACACCCTATATGTAGGGTGGGCATTGCCCACCTTACACCTACACCCACTACACCCACTGTCAGTCCTGTTGGTAAATCTATAGCTCCCTGGCCAGCACCAGCGCGTCTTCCCTGCCCTTGGCGCTGGGATAATAGTCGCGCCGGATGCCCACCTCGCAGAAGCCGGCGGCGGCGTAAAGCCGCGCGGCGCGATGGTTGGAGGGGCGAACTTCCAGGAACACGGTCCGCGCCTGGAGGGATCTGGCCTGTTCCAGCAGGTGCTCCAATAGTCGCCGCGACAGCCCGCGCCCTTGCAGTTCCGGCCGCACGCACAGGTTGAGGATGTGCGCCTCGCCGACCGCCGCCGACATCACCCCGTAAGCCTGGATGAAGCCGTGCGGAGTTTCCAGCACCCGGCAGTGATAGCCGACCCGGATGCAGTCGCGGAAGATGCCCTCGGTCCAGGCGAATTCGTAAGCCCGCCTTTCGATAGAGAGGACTTCCTTCAAATCGGCGTAGAGCATCCGCCGGAATCGACCGATGCAGGGTTCCCGCAAGGCGCTCATGATTCGGGCGTCGCCGGGAGTGGAGCGGACGGTTTGGCAGCCAGGGCGCGCCGAGCCAGCCGCAGATCGTCCCAGGCCTTGCGCTTCTCGCGCGGCGAGCGCAGCAGATAGGCGGGGTGGTAGGTGACGACCAGCGGAATGCGCGCCGGCCCGAAGTAATGCACCCGGCCACGCAGCTTGCCGATTTGCGCATCGGTGTTCAGCAGGTTCTGGGCCGCGATGCGGCCCACGGCCAGGATGATGCGGGGCCGGATCAATTCGATTTGACGATCCAGGAACGGCCGGCAACTCGCCGCCTCGGCGGGCGTCGGGTCGCGGTTTTCCGGCGGGCGGCATTTCAGGATATTCGCTATATAGACCTCCTCGCGCTTCAGACCGATGGCTCGCAGCATCGGGTTCAGCAACTTGCCGGCCCGACCGACGAACGGCTCGCCCTGCCGGTCCTCGTCGGCGCCGGGCGCTTCGCCGACGATCAGCCACTCCGCCCGGCGGTGGCCGACGCCGAACACGGCCTGAGTGCGGGTGGCGCACAAGCCGCAGGCGGTGCATTGGCGGGCCTCCACCGTGAGCGCCTCCCAGTCCATTCGGGCGATGCGCGCCTCGCGATTGCCGGCGGGCGGCGCGGGAGGGGGATTGGCGGCGGCGATTTCAGGCAACGATTCCCGGTCATCGTCCATGAACGGCGTCCAGTCGTCGTGAGATAACCATTCCGCGCTCTGTTCTTCCGGCGTGGTGGGGTACGGTGGAAGGCGTTCCATTTTGCCCTCCCTGGCCAGGGAGGGATGGCTCGACGGTTCTTCCGCCACCGGTCCCGGTCCACCCGCCAGCAGCTTGCGTGGCAACCACAGCGGGATGCCGAGAACCTCCAGATACCTGCGCTTGTCGCTCATCACGGTCGCCCGCGCGGGGACCTACAACAGTTGCGGATGCGCCCGCTCGGTCGGTTGCAACACCTTGTTGAGCGCGTTGACATACGCCTTGGCCGAGGCGATCACGATGTCGGTGTCGGCGCCCTGACCGTTGAAAATCCGTCCGCCCTTGGCCACCCGCACCGTGACCTCGCCCTGGGCGTCGGTGCCGCTGGTGATGTTGTTGACCGAGTACAGCAGCAGATCGGTGTCGGTTCGCAGGATGCTCTCGATGGCCTTGAACGAAGCGTCCACCGGGCCGCCGCCGTCGGCGGTCGCGCTGCGTTCCTCGCCGTCCACCGCCAGCGTCACCTGGGCGCGCGGAGTCTCGCCGGTCTCGGAACAGACCCGCAGATAGCGCAGCTTTATCCGCTCGTTCGCCGTCAGGTTGGCGTCGGTGACCAGCGCCTGCAAATCCTCGTCGTAGATTTCGTGCTTCTTGTCGGCCAGTTCCTTGAAACGGGCGAAAGCGGCGTTCAACTCCTCCTCGGAGGCGAAACTGACGCCCAGTTCCTCCAGCCGGGTGCGGAAGGCGTTGCGACCGGAATGCTTGCCCAGCACCATGCGGTTGGTGGTCCAGCCCACGTCCTCGGCGCGCATGATCTCGTAGGTTTTCCGGTGTTTGAGCACGCCGTCCTGGTGGATGCCGGATTCGTGGGCGAAGGCGTTGGCGCCGACGATGGCCTTGTTGGGCTGCACCGGAAAGCCGGTGATGTTGGCCACCAGCCGCGAGGCCGGCACGATTTGCGTGGTGTCGATTCCGGTTTCCAGGTGAAACACGTCGCGGCGGGTACGGACCGTCATCACCACTTCTTCCAGCGAGGCGTTGCCGGCCCGCTCGCCCAGACCGTTGATGGTGCATTCCACCTGCCGCGCCCCCGCCAGCACCGCCGCCAGCGAATTGGCGACCGCCAGCCCCAGATCGTTATGGCAGTGAACCGAGAAGACGGCCTTGTCGGCGTTCGGCACCCGTTCGATCAGGCTGCGGATGGTGTGGGCGAACTGGTCGGGCACGTTGTAGCCGACCGTGTCGGGGATGTTGATGGTGCGGGCGCCGGCCTCGATCACCGCCTCGGTGATCCGGCACAGGAAATCCAGTTCCGAACGGCCGGCGTCCTCGGCGGAGAATTCCACGTCGTCGGTCCAGCGCCGGGCGCGGCGCACCGCTTCGACCGCTCGCTCCAGCACCTGGTCCGGCTCCAGCCGCAGCTTCATCTTCATGTGGATCGGCGAAGTAGCGATGAAGGTATGCACGCGGCAGGCCGCCGCGTCTTTCAGCGCCTCTCCGGCGCGGTCGATGTCGGCGTCGGCGGCGCGCGCCAGCCCGCAGACCACGCTGTCCTTGACCGCCCGCGCCACCGCCCGCACCGCCTCGAAATCGCCGGGGCTGGCGATGGGGAACCCGGCCTCGATCACGTCCACCCGCATCCGCTCCAGCATCTTGGCGATGCGGACCTTTTCGTCCTTGGTCATGGACGCGCCGGGGCTTTGCTCGCCGTCGCGCAGGGTGGTGTCGAAAATGATCAGCTTGTTCATGCGGCGCTCTCCAATGGGATTCATCCGCCGGGCTGGCGGTTGGGAAACTGGCGGACTTTAGCGACTGATTATGGCAATTTTGCGCAATTTGTCAGCCGAATTGTCGAGCAACGTCGTTCACCCGCTCGCCCCGGAATGCCCCCCGGAAACGGCTCCGCTTTTGGCACTCTCCGCTGGATGGAATGTTACACTCCCTTCGCGGACGGGAATCGCGGCCATTTACCGGTTTTGAGCCGGAGCCGAGTTACCGAGCCTCTCTTACCTCGCGGCGCGTCGTCTACCCCCACGCACCAGGGCGTGAAGGTAGTCGAGCTTGTTGCGGATCGCCGGCGTGATGATCTCCGGAACCAGGTCGATCAATCCCATGTCCCGGTTGATCTCCTTGACGACCAGCCCGACCCACCTGAACGCTGTCTCTTCTACACATCTGACGCGGCCGACGAAGCAGGTACTGTA
>DGFE01000026.1 GCA_002391525.1 Competibacteraceae bacterium UBA3908 | reverse complement strand
CGCCCAGCCGGGCCAGCAAATCCCGCGGCAAGGGGGTTCCCGGACGCGCCATGCAGACATAATCGTGGTGGCGCAGGCAGTCCGGCAGCCGGCGGGCCACTTCCTGCAACACCAGATCGCCCGCACGATGTCCCAGGAAATCGTTAATCCGCTTGAACTGATCCAAATCCAGAAACATGACCGCCAGCAGCCCCGAGCGCAGGCGGGCGGCTTCGACCGCTTCCCGCAGCCGCTCTTGCAGCATGACCCGGTTGGGCAAGCGAGTCAGGTTGTCGTAGTAGGCCAGAAAACGAATCCGTTCCTCGGTCTGTTTGCGGGCGGTAATATCCTCGCGCAGCCAGATGAAATGCGTGATCGCGCCGTTCGGGTCGCGAATCGCGGAAACGTGCGCCGCTTCCCAGAAGAATTCGCCATCCTTGCGGCGATTGCACAGTTCGCCCCGCCAGACGCTCCCCGCTTCGATCACGTGTTGCAGCCGCTGATACTCTTCCGCGCTCAGGGTGTTGGTCTGGAGAAAATACGGGGTTTTGCCGCGAATCTCCGCCAGGGTGTAACCGCTCACCTCGGTAAACTTGGGGTTGGCGTATTCAATCTTGCCGTGGATATCGGTGATCAGAATGGAAACGGGATTTTGTTCGACCGCGCAGGACAGTTTGCGCATGGTCTCCTCGGTCTGGTTGGCGCGCAGGATGTATCGAACCCGATGATGCAGAACCAGCCATTGAATCGGCTTGGTGATGAAATCGGTCGCCCCGACCTGGTACGCCCGCTCGATGGACTTGACGTCGTCCAGACCGGTGACCATCACGATGGGCAGATAACGGCCGCCGGGCAGTCGCCGCAAGGCTTCGCAGACGGCGAAGCCATCCAGCCCCGGCATGACCACGTCCAGCAGCACGGCATCGGGTTGCTCGTGCTGAAACACGCGCAACGCCTGCTCGCCATCCCCGGCTTCCACGACGGAAAACCCACCCTGCAGCAACGACGCACCGGCCAGCAAGCGCTGGCCGGCATCGTCGTCCACCACCAGAATCAGGGGTTGTTCCCGTACCAGGCTCATCCCGAATCCTCGGGGAGTTCCCGCCGTAAAATGGCTTGCGCGGCCAGAAACTCCCGTTCGAGATCCGCCACTCGCTCCGCGGCGTCCGCGAGCTGCCGGTCCCGCGCTTGCGCTTCCAGCTCCCGGCATAAACCATGCAGTTTCATGGCGCCGACGTTGGCGCTGCTGGACTTCAGGCTGTGGGCGGCCGCGCGCAACGCGTCGGAATCGTTACCGGCGACCGCCTGTTGCATTCGCTCGATCAATGGCGGCGTCCCTTCCAAATAAAGCCGGATCAGGCGGGCCACCAGTTGGGGAGCGCCCTTGCGCTCGAGCTGCCGGATTTTGTCCAGAACGTCCTGATCGACGCTCGATTCGGGCGAAACGCTCGATTCGGGCGAAACGCTCGGCTCGGGCGAAACCTTCGATTCGGGCGAAACGCTCGGCTCGGCGGGCCCGGTCGCGACGAGCGGCGCATCGACAGTCGGCGGGTCCGGCTCGACCGGGAGCCGGGCGGGCGCGGGCAGCCAGCGATTCAGGATCGCCAGCAACGCCTCTCGCGTAAACGGTTTGCTCAAATAATCGTCCATGCCGACGGCCAGGCAACGATCCCGATCACCGCTGATCGCATGAGCGGTCAAGGCCACGATGGGCAGCCGCCTGGCCGGCTGGCCATCGGCCACCGCCACGGCGGCGTGCCGCTCGTGGTCGCGAATGTGCGTCGTGGCCTGAAAGCCGTCCATCACCGGCATCTGACAGTCCATGAAAACCAGGTCGTAAGCGCGTCGGCTCAACCAGTCGAGCGCCTCGCGGCCATTGTTCGCGATGTCCACGGCGCAGCCAAATGGCGCCAGCATGGCGCTGGCGACTTCCTGGTTGACCACGTTGTCCTCGACCAGCAGGACCCGCGTTCCCTGAAACGGCAAGCCCGACCCGCCGCTCCCGGCCGCCGCGGCTTCGCGCAATGGGCGCAGGCTGCGATAATTCCTGAGCAGCCGGCGCAGGCATTCCCGCAACGGGGACTTGAGCACGGGCTTGTTGAGATATTGGTCGATCCCGGCCTCGCGCTTCCGCTCGGACGGGGTATCCCGAAACGCCACCGTGGTCAGCAGCGCCAGCTTGAGCCTGCGAAACCGGGCATCGGCGCGAATCGCCAGGGCCAGTTCCGATCCGGTCATCTCCGGCATCGATTCGTCCAGCAGCGCGATGGTGTAGGGATCGTTGGCGGCATGGGCGGCTCGCAGGCGCTCCAACGCCGCCGGCCCGCTGGCGGCGTCATCGCAGCGGATGCCCCAGGCCAGCAATTGATCGCGCAGCAGTTGGCGGCTGGTCGAATTGTCGTCGACCACCAGCACGCGCCCCGCCGGGAACCAGTCGCCGCCGTCGTCTTTCTCGTCGACCGGCCTGGCGGCGCGCGGCAAGGGCAATTCGACGCCGAAGGTCGAACCCACCGTCCCGGCGCTGCGCACGCTGATCGTGCCGCCCATCAGTTCCACCAACTGCCTGGCGATGGTCAGGCCCAACCCGGTTCCGCCATACTTGCGGGTCATCGAGCCATCGGCCTGATCAAAGGCGTCGAAAATCCGTTCCTGAACCTCGGCTGGAATACCGATCCCCGTATCGCTCACCTCGAAACGCAGCCTGTACGCGGCGGGAGTGGCGTCCAGCACCGCAACCCGCGCCACGATCTCGCCCTGCTTGGTGAACTTGACGGCGTTACCCAGCAAATTGCCCAGAATCTGGCGCAGCCGGACGGGATCGCCCCGCGCGTAGATCGGCTCGGACGGCAGGGCGCAGAGCAGTTCCAGATTCTTGCGTTGCGCGCTCTCGGCAAACAGGATCACCACTTCCTCGACCAAATCCCGCAAGACAAAGTCCACCGTCTCCAATTCCAGCTTGCCCGCCTCGATCTTGGAGAAATCCAGGATGTCGTTGATGATCCTGAGCAGTCCGATTCCCGATTGCTGGATCACCTGGGCGAAGCGCCGCTGCTTGGCATCCAGCTCGGCTCCCAGCAGCAGTTCGGCCATGCCCAGAATGCCGTTCATGGGCGTGCGGATTTCGTGGCTCATGTTGGCCAGAAATTGGGATTTGGCCTGGCTGGCCGCCTCGGCCCGTTCCTTGACCGCGCTCAATTCCCGAACCAGCATCTTCAGTTCCACGTTGGCGACCGAAAGATCGTGGGTGCGGGCGGTGACCGTCGACTCCAGCCGGGCGTTGTAGGTGGCCAGCTCGGCGTCGCGTCGCTGAATCTGCGCGAGCATGTCGTTGAATCCATTCACCAGCGCGCCCAATTCGTCGTCACCGGTGCGCGGCGCCCTCACCGAGTAATCGCGGGTGGCGGATATCGCGTTCATCGTCGCGCGCAATTGCAGGATCGGCCTTGAAATCACCGCCTGCAACCGCGAGGCCAGCAGCGCGGCCAGCGCCAGCGAGGCCACCAACAGCCCGGCGATGACCCCGTAATAGCGGTACAGACTCTCGCTCAGCTCCCGCAAATCCGAATAGATTTCGACATAGCCCAGCGTCTGGCCATCCTGTCTGATCGGCGCCTTGACGGCCAGCATTCGATTCCGGACGCCGAACAGTTCGACTTCGCTGATGGCCGCGAACTCGGCTGCCGTTCCCAGTTTCCTGTATTGCCTGTCGAGTCGTTCATCCCACCGCCGGATCCGGTCGCGTTGTTCGTCCGTCAATCCCGCCGCCCGATACTCGGCCAGCGTTCGCTCCTGCGGGTCATCGATGACGGCATAGGGCACGTCGGGCTTGGTGCGCAGCACCGCCAGATTCTGCTCGGCGGCCTTGAAATCGTTGAAGAGCAGGGCGGAAGCGGCGTTGGCGCCGATGACGCCGGCCAGCGTCATCAGTTGCGCCTGGGCCGCCTTGCGCTGGGAGAAGACCTCGTTGACGATCAGCGCCCCCCCGACCGCCAACAGGACCAGCGCGTTGGTCAGCAGCATGACCATCATCAATTTGCTTTTGATCGAAAGCCTGCCAAACGAGACCATCAGTTTCCTCCACCACCCTGGTCCACGATGATGGCCAGTTTGAGCAACTGGGAGCTCAGCTTGAGACCCGCCTGGCGGGTGGCGGCCAGATTGATGGCGAACCGGATGCGCTGGTCGACCTCGACCAGGCCGATGATGCCGCCCGCCTGGGCGAAGTCGCCGATGTCGCTGACCGTCAGGATCGGCAGGCGGCCGAGCTTGGCCAGCAACGCCCTGAATCGTCCCTGTTCGGCACGGCCCATGAACACGATATGGCATTGGTCGAGGCCGGTCGCCGCCGGATTGTGGCGCACCTCCACCGGACGGTTGTTCACGGTTTTGCCGGCGAGCAGCGCCAGCGCGTTGCCGAACGGATTGGCGCCGGCGATGCAGATGAACAGGGGCGCGTCGGCGGTAGCGAACGCTTCCGACGGCCACTCGACGAATTTGGCGAAGTTGTACAGATAAGCGGCCTTGACCGAGTATTCGTCGAATTCGTCCGCCCCGGCGTCGAGCCCCAGCAGCAGCCCGCTCAGCAGCAGCTTGGCCACGACCGCCAGCCAGCGCCGCCACGACGACACCGACCGGTGGCGGTCCGCGATCCACTCACCATCACCGGTTTCACGCCAACCGGACGCGGTCGCTTCCGGCGGGGGATTTAGAACGACCATTTCACCTGGCCGTGGATGCTGCGCTCCACTTCGACCGGGAATCCGTAGGCTTCCTGCACGAATTCCAGGTGGCCATCGTCGAGCAAGTTGGCGCCCACCAGGGATAATTCCAGATCCTCGCGGGGCCGCCAAGCCAAACGCAAATCCAGGCTGGAATAGGGGTCGATCTTATTAGGGCCACTGAGAGAAACCAGGTTGGTTTCATTGCCATCGACGTAACGCCACCACAGGTCCACATCCAGATCTTCCCGCGGATTCCAGGAGGAAAACAGCGAAACCTGCTGGCGACTGCCATCGGTATAGACCGGATCGCCGTTGTCGTCCCTGTTCAGATCCGAATCCAGATACGAATAGGCCAGCCGCAGCCGCCACTGCCGGGATGGACGCCAGTCCGCCGCCAGTTCGAATCCGCTCTTGGCGCCCGATGCGGCGTTGTTGAAGTTAATCGGCAGCAGCAAATGCGGCGGCCAGGGTTCCGTCTCCAGCACCGGCGTTCCCGGAATACCGTTGAGAATACGGTCGTAATCGTAGTGAAACAGCGTGGCGTCCACCGAAAACCGCTCCGACAGCCGGGCGCGGTAGCCGATTTCATAGGCGATGAGTTCCTCGGGATCGAGTTGACGCGAGCCGAAGAGGGACACCAGGACCGGCAGGTTGCCGGTGAAGGGCGAGGGCGGCGCGGTAAACGCATTGATCCGCGCGTCCTGCTCGCCGCGCGAGAGCGTCCGCACGGCGCGCGACGCCGCGGCCCACAGCCGATGGTCGGGATGCGGCGTCCACAGCGCCCGGACGCTGGGCTGCCATTCCCAGCCGGTGAAGTCGTTGTGCTCGAACTTGACGCCGCCGGTCAGACGCAGCCGTCCCGGGATCAGCTCCAACTGATCCTGCACGAAGGCGCTGAACAGCTCCGTGGTCAGGTCCTTGGGATCGACGGTGCTGACGGCGGTATCGGTGAATTGATCCTGGTTGCGCCGATAGCCGAGCCCCCAGACGGATTTCCTGGCGGTCGCCCAGCGCGAAACTGTGCTGGAAATCGAGATCGAAGGTATCCAGATCGGCGATGTATAACGGATCGCTGCGGTCTTCGTACTGGTAATAAGCCTGCAAACTCATCCTCGAAGTGGCGGAATACCGATGTTCCCAGCGCGCCTGCAAGCTGCCGCCCGAGGCGTCGAGCGTGGCCAGTTGGCGCACGGCATACGGCGGCGCGAGACTGGGCGTCACGAAATTCTGATCGAAATCCGCCTCGTAAAGGTCGCCCTGCACGGTGACCACGTCCGTGGTCGATGGCGTCCAGTCCAGCCGGAACCCGCCCTTGCCGATACGCCAGTCGTCGCCGGCGTCGCGGCCATCGGGCGTAACCAGGCCGTCGCGTTCCCTGAATCGCCCATAAACGCGGTATTGCGCGTCATCGCCCAGCTTGCCGCCGTAGCGAACTCCGGCGATGGCCCGTTCCTCGTCGCCGGCGGTCAGCGTCATCAGTCCGCCCTGAGTATCCCTGGGGTGCTTGGTGATGATGTTGATGATGCCGTTGACGGCGTTGGCGCCCCACAGGCTGCCGCCGGGACCCCGGATTACCTCGATGCGTTCGATGTCGTCCAGCGGCAGGTCCTGGACTTCCCAATGCACGCCGGAGAACAGCGGGGTATAGATCGAGCGCCCGTCGATCAGCACCAGCAGCTTGTTGGCGAAGCGGCCGCTGAAGCCGCGAATGGTGACGGACCAGCGGCTGGAGTCGATGCGGGCGGCCTCCACGCCGGGCGCGAGCCGCAGCGCCTCCGGCACGCTGGTCGCCCCCGACCGGCGGATGTCGTCGGCGGTGATGACGAACACCGCCGCCGCCGCGTCTTGCAGGGGTTGCGCCAGCTTCGCCGCCGAAATCACCTCGATGTTCATCAATTCCTCGATGCTGAACCGGGTCAGATCGGTCGCGTGCGCCCGCGCCGGGCCGGTTGCAATCGCTACGCAGGTCAGCGCCGACAGGGTGATCGCCGCCGTCCGCGGTCCTTGCGAGGCTCGCGCCGTCCGCGGCTTTTTATTGGAGCCATTCAGGTGCATTTTTCGACCGTCAATTTCCGAAACGCCAAGATAAGCCATCATAACAAGAATTGTACAGAGACTCTGGTGTTCGTCCTGAATCCGTGCAAGGCAAGCGGCCCACGCTCGCTTCTCCCCTGGTCCCAACCGTTAGACGCCTACCGACGGACCAGCACCGCCACCGACTCGATATGCGCGGTGTGGGGGAACATGTCCAGCACGCCCGCACTTTCCAGGCGATAACCGAAACGGTGAATCAGCTCGCCGACATCCCTGGCCAGCGTGGCGGGATGACAGGAGACGTAAACCATACGGCGCGCACCCAGCGCCGCCACGTGCGGCGTCAGCTCCAGCGCGCCGGAGCGCGGCGGATCGAGCAAAATCTTGTCGTAGCCGCCTTGCAGCCACGGTTGACCCACCAGGACGCCGGTCAGATCGGCGGCGTAAAAATATGCATTAGCGATGCCATTACGCAGGGCGTTGCGCCTTGCCCATTCGACCAGGCTGGCATCGCCTTCCACGCCGACGACTTCCCGCGCCCGCCGGGCCAGCGCCAGGGTGAAGTTGCCCAGTCCGCAGAACAGATCCAGCACCCGGTCCCCCGGTTCGATGTCCAGCAGTTCGCTGGCGCGCTGGACCAACTGCCGGTTAATGGCGGCGTTGACCTGGACGAAGTGATGGGGCTGAAATTCCAGACTCAAGTCGAAAGCCGGCAACCGGTAATTGAGTGCCGACGGTTCCGCTCCCAACGGTTGCATGCTGTCCGGCCCGCCCGGTTGCAGAAACAGCGCGAAGCCGTGCCGTTCTCCGAACTCTCGCAGTCGCGTCAAATCCTCGTCGCTCGGCGACGCCAGCACCCGAAAATTCAGACTCATGACCGCGTCGCCGCCGGCGATCTCGATCTGGGGCAACCGCTCGCGGATCGACAAGCTTTCGATCAGCCCCGCCAGGTCCTCCAGCAAACCGCCGATGCGTTCGTCCAGCACCTCGCAGCGGCGCAGATCGGCCACGAACGCGCCGTGCCGTTCGCGAAAACCCACCAGCACCCGGCCTTTTTTGGCGACCCATTTGACGCCCAATCGCGCCCGCCGCCGGTAGCCCCACAACGGCCCGGTCATCGGCTCCAGCACCCGCTCCGGCTGGACCTTGCCCATGTGGGTCAGGCTGTCCAGCAGCCAGCGCTGCTTGACGGCGAGTTGAGCCACCGGTTCCAGGTGTTGCAGGGCGCAGCCGCCGCAGACGCCGAAATGGGGGCAACGGGGTTCGACCCGTTCCGGCGACGGCGCGAGAACGCCGACGACCCGCGCCTCGTCGCGGCGGCTCCGACGGGCGGTGTAAAGGCAACGGACCTCCTCGCCCGGCAACGCGCCTTCGACGAAGACGATCTTGCCGTCCCGCCGGGCCACCCCGTGCCCTTCGTGAGTCAAATCCTCGACGCGGACGGTGAAAGGCTCCGCCGCCGCCAGCGCCTGACGCTTTTTCGCCGCCGAACCGCCCATCAGTCGCGCCTCAATCCGAGAACAGCCCGGTGGACAGATAGCGGTCGCCCCGGTCGCAGATGATGGTGACGATCACCGCGTTTCCGACCTCCGCCGACAACCGCAGCGCCGCCGCCACCGCCCCGCCCGCCGACACGCCGCAGCAGATACCCTCCTCGCGGGCCAGTCGGCGGGTCATGTCCTCCGCCTCGGCCTGGCTGACATCCAGGATCCGGTCGACCCGCGCCGGATCGTAGATTTTCGGCAGGTACTCCGGTGGCCAGCGCCGGATGCCGGCGATGCAGGACCCCTCGGTCGGCTGCACGCCGACGATTCGCACGGCGGGATTTTGCTCCTTGAGATAACGCGACACCCCCATGATGGTGCCGGTGGTGCCCATCGCGCTGACAAAGTGCGTCACCCGACCCCCGGTATCGCGCCAGATTTCGGGGCCGGTGGTTTCGTAGTGCGCCAGCGGATTGTCGGGATTGCCGAACTGGTCCAGCACCCGGCCCCGCCCTTCGCGTTCCAGGCGCGCGGCGAGGTCGCGGGCGCCTTCCATGCCCTCCTCCTTGCCGACCAGAATCAGTTCGGCGCCGTAGGCCCGCATCGCCGCCCGTCGCTCGGCGGTCTGGTTTTCCGGCATGACCAGCACCATGCGGTAACCCTTCATGGCCGCGATCATCGCCAGCGCGATGCCGGTGTTGCCGCTGGTGGCCTCGATCAGCACGTCGCCGGGGCGGATATCGCCGCGCGCCTCCGCCTGCCGGATCATGCTCAATGCTGGCCGATCCTTGACCGAGCCGGCGGGATTGTTGCCCTCCAGCTTGCCGAAAACGAGATTGCCGGTGTCGCCCGGCAGACGCTGCAAGCGCGTCAACGGGGTATTGCCAACGAAGGATTCGAGCGTGGGATAATGGAAATGCGACATGATGGTTTGCAAGCTGTACCTCGGAAATTACGGCTTCGGGCGTTTTCCGACTCCGCGAAATGTGTTAAACCAATTATAAACGCGATAGACAACCGGACCGCGCCGGTCGACCGGCGTTCCGCCGCCGTCGCCCTTGCCGTCACCACGCGCCGACCACTACTCGTCATGACTCGATCCGGCTCAAGCCCACGCCTCGCGCTCGTCTGGCTGCTGCTCTGCTGCCTCGTCTTCACCGCCGGACCGCTGGGCGCGCAACAGGAATCCGCGCCGCCCGCCACCGAAACATCCGCGGGAACCGGCACGGTCGCCGTGACCGTCGAGGGCGTGGACGGCCCCTTGCGCGACAACGTGCTGGCCTACCTGGAACTCAACCGCTTCGCCGGCAAGCCGGCGCCCGAGGAAAGCCGGCTGCGCTGGCTGCACGCCAACGCCGAGCGCAACATCCGGGACGCGCTGGAACCGTTCGGCTACTACGAACCGGTCATCGAGACCACCCTGAATCGCACCGCCGGCGGCTGGGAAGCGCGCTACCGCATCCAGCCGGGCCGCGCGCTGCGCATCGCCATGCTGGATGTCCGGGTGCTGGGCGAAGGCGCGCAGGACCCGATCTTCCAGAAACTCCTGGCCAGCCTGCCCCTGGCCAAGGGTCAGGTGCTGGAGCAACCGAAGTACGAGCAGATCAAGCAAAATCTGGAAACGCTGGCCACCGAGCGCGGCTACTTCGACGCCCGCTTCACCGAGCGCGCCATCCGGGTCGACCTGCAAGCCTACGAAGCCGTCATCAGCCTGCACTACGACACCGGCCAGCGCTACCGCTTCGGCGACATCAGCTTCAAGCAGGACATCCTGTCGCCCAAGCTGCTGAACCGTTATCCCCGCTTCAAGCCCGGCGATCCCTACGACGCCAACGAGTTGCTCAAACTGCAAGGCGACCTCGGCGGCAGCCCGTATTTCAGCCAGGTCCAGATCAACGCCCAACCCGACGACGCCACCGACACCGCGCCGGTCGACGTGACGCTGGAACCCAACAAGAAACGCAAGTACAGCGCCGGGCTGGGCTACGGCACCGACACCGGCGTCCGCGGCAAGCTGAAAATGGAGCAGCGCTGGATCAACCGGCAGGGTCATCATTACGAAGCGGAAATGCAATTGTCGCCGATCAAGTCGCTCATCGGCGGCAAGTACATGATTCCGGGCCGGGACCCGATCACCGACGAATACGCCCTGACCGCCGGCTACACCCTGCAAAGCAACGATCAGGATTTCGAGCTGATCGCGCTGGGCGGCAGTTGGCAACGGCAGGACGGCAAATGGCTGAAGAACTACAACCTGAGCTTCCAATACGAGGATTACCAGGTCAGCGACGAACCCCGCGCTACCTCGCTGCTGTTGATCCCCGGCCTGAACTGGACCTGGGTCGACGCCGACGACCGCCTGTACACCACTCGCGGCCTGCTGTTCGGTTTCGAGCTGCGCGGCGCGTCGACGGCGCTGTTGTCGGACATCAATTTCGTGCAGGGCATGCTGCGCCTGAAGGGGGTATACGCGCTGAACGATGACAGCCGCCTGCTGGCGCGCGGCGATCTCGGCGCCACCGCGATCCGGGAGGATTTCGAGGAGCTGCCGGCCTCGCTGCGCTTCTACACCGGCGGCGACGCCAGCGTGCGCGGCTATTCCTACAACAGCATCGGCCCTACCGACGACCAGGGCAAGGTCGTCGGCGGCAAGAACCTGCTGGTGGGCAGCCTGGAGTACGAACACCGGGTCTGGAACGACTGGAGCCTCGCCGCCTTCGTGGACAGCGGCGACGCCTTCGATGGCGCGGCTCCCGAACTGAAAACCGGCGTGGGCGTGGGCGTGCGCTGGCGTTCGCCGGTCGGACCGGTGCGGATCGATTTCGCCTCCGGCCTGGACCGCCCGCCGGGCGATACCTTCCGTTTTTCCTTCAGCATCGGGCCCGATCTGTGAATATCCCCCCCGCCCTGCGCCGTTGGTCGCTCTGGCTGTTCTCGTCGCTCATGTTCCTGCTGCTGCTGATCGTGCTGGCGGGCGGCGGCGCCATTTCCACCGAAACGGGCGCCAACGGCCTGCTGGCGCTGGCGAAACGGATCCTGCCGGGCCAACTGAGCTACGGTCAGGTCAATGGCCGGCTGCTGGGACCGCTGCGGATCGAGCAGCTCCGTTACGAGGATGGCCCGCTGCACGTAACGCTCGCCAGCGGCGAACTCGACTGGGAACCCGCCGGTCTCCTCGACGGAGTGTTGAACGTCGTCCGCCTGCGCGTCGATGGTCTGGAACTGCGCCTGCCGCCCGGCCAGGAAACCGCGCCCGCGCCCTCGACCGAACCGTTCACCCTGCCGGACATCCAGCTGCCGCTGGCGGTCACCGTCGCCGATCTGCAAGGCCGCGCCATCCGCATCCTGCCCGCTGGCGGAGAACCCATTCAGATCGACGCCGTCAACCTCAAGGCCCGTGCCGATGCCGAGGGCCTGAGCATCGAAACCCTGGAAGCGCGGTCGCCCCTGGGCGAGGCCCGGTTGAATGGCCAGGTGAATCCCACGGGCGCCTATCCGCTGCGGGTCCAGCTCGCCTGGCAATTACCGACCCCGAACTACGGCGCCTTCGAGGGTCGGGGCGAAATCCAGGGCGAACTGCGCGACCGGCTGCAACTGAGCCACAAAATCACCGGCGCGGCCACGCTGGAACTGGATGGCGACGTGCGCCAGCCGTTGGCCGAACCGGCGTGGTCGGTCAAGGCCAAACTGGATGTAGCGGACCTCAAGCCGTTCGTTCCCGATCTGGCCGGCAAACCGCTGGCCATCCGGCTCGCCGCCGAGGGCGTGCTGGCCCGTTTTCGGGGAACGGGCGAAATCGACGCTACCGTGCCCGAACTCGGCCCGGCGACCGTGCGCTTCACCGCCGCCGGCGACCCGCATGCGCTCAAACTGGACGAGCTGCGACTGACCGCCGCCGACCGGCCACTGGCGCTGAACGTCAAGGGCGATGTGCAATTCGCGGAACTGCGCTTCAACGCCGCCGGCCAATGGCAATCCCTGGCCTGGCCGCTGACCGGCCCGGCGCAGGTGGAGAGCTCCAAAGGCGAGTTCGCCGCCGAAGGCACGCCCCAGGACTACCGCTTCCAACTCGCCGCCGAGCTGCAAGGCCCGAACGTTCCCAAGGGCCGCTGGACCGTGAGCGGTCAAGGCTCCGACCAGGCCGTGCGCGATGTGCAGCTGAGCGGCCAGACGTTGGAGGGCGCGATCCAGGGCGCCGTCGACGCCGCCTGGTCGCCCGCCGTGCGCTGGCGGGCGGCGTTGAGCGGCGAAGGGCTGAATCCCGGCGCGCACTGGAAAGACGCGCCCGGCAAGCTGAACCTGCGGCTCAAGAGCGACGGCGAACTCGAAGGCGCGGCCTTGCGCGCCAATCTCCTGCTGGAAGAACTGGCCGGCACCCTGAGCGGACAAGCGGTGCGCGGCAACGCCGACATCGCGGTGCAAGACCAGAACCTGACCATCAGGACCTTGCGGCTCGACGCCGGCGAGGTGCGGCTGGAAGCGGACGGATCGCTGGCGCAGCGTTGGGATTTGCGCTGGAAACTGGACGCGCCGCAACTGAAATCGCTGATTCCCGGCCTGAGCGGGACCGTCGCCAGCACCGGCAATCTGAGCGGACCGCGCGATCTCCCGGTGGTGGCGACCAACTTCACGGTGCGGAATCTGCGGCAGGGCGACACCCAAATCCGGCAATTGCGCGGCGAAGCCAACGTGGACGTCGGCGGCGCCAGCCGGTCCCGGCTGAACGTTTCCGGCGAAGGATTGACGCTGGGCGGCCAGAACTGGAAAACCCTCAGCCTCGACGGTTCCGGCACGCCTGCCGCGCACGAACTCAAGGCGGAACTGGCCGGCGAGCCGGGCCGCTTCCTGCTTGCCCTTGCGGGCAGCCTGCAGCTGCCGTCCCTGCTCTGGCAGGGCCGCGTCACCCAGCTCGGCGCCAGGGATACCGTCGCCGGTGCCTGGAACCTGGACCAACCGGCGGCGCTGCGCGCCTCGGCCAGCCAGGCCAGTCTCGACGCCGCCTGCCTGAGCAGCGCGCCCACTCGCGTGTGCCTGCAAGGCCAATGGAATCAGTCCGGCGATTTCAGCGGTCGGGTGCAACTCGGCAACCTCACCCCGGACCGGTTCAAACGGTTCCTGCCCGAAGGCATGGCGCTCGCGACCAGCGTCGGCGGCGAAGCCACCGCCAGCGGCAAAATCGGCGGCGCGCTGCAAGGCAGGCTCGCGCTGAACATCGCCCCCGGCAGCCTGCAAATGGAGGCCAACGGGCAACCGGTCCGGTTCACCCTCAACGGCGGCAGCCTGCGACTCGATACCGATGGCCGTACCGCCAGCGGTCAGGCGCGGCTGGACCTCGCCCAGACCGGGCAGTTGCAGGCCACCGCGCAGGTACAGGACCCGCTCGGCGCCGCCCGCATCACCGGCAAGCTCAACGCCAACGTCACCGATCTGAAGGTGGCGTCAGCCTTCGTACCGCAATTGCAAAACGTCGTCGGACAACTGCGGGCCGATGTCAACGTGACCGGACCCGTCTCCAAACCGACGGTGGGGGGCGAGATTCGGCTGGAAAATGCCGGCATGGCGATCCCGGAAGCCGGCATCAAACTCCAGGATCTCCGGTTCGCCGCCGTCAGTACCGGCCAGGGTCCACTGCGACTGACCGGCTCGGTCCGCTCCGATCCCGGCCAGCTGCAACTCACCGGAGAAGCGGATCTTTTGAAGCCGCAACTCAATCTGGCGGTCAGTGGAGAGAAATTCCAGGCGCTCAATACCACCGACCTGCAAATCCAGCTCAGCCCCGATCTCAAGCTCGAACTGACCCGGCAGCAGGCCCGGATCGACGGCACGCTGACCATTCCGAAAGCCTGGCTGCGGCCCGGTGGCGAGCGTCCGGGCGCGATCAAGGCTTCCGACGATGTCGTCATCGTCAACGGTCCCGACGGCGGCGCGCCGCCCAAAACCAAGGGGCCGGAAATATACGCCAGGGTCCGGGTCATTCTGGGCGACGACGTGCAACTGGAAACGCCGGCCTTCAAGGGCAAACTCAAGGGCAATCTGCTGGTGGAGGAAACGCCGCAACTGGCGCCGCGCGGCAGCGGCAGCGTCGAGGTCGTCGCGGGCAACTACCGGATTTACGGCGAACAGATCGAGATTCAGCGCGGACAACTGCTGTTCAGCAGCAGCCCGCTCGACAATCCGGGGCTGGACTTGCGGGTGGCGCGTCAGAGTCAAAGCTCGACCGCGGGCGGCGACCCGGTCGTCGCGGGTGCGCAGATTCGGGGCACCTTGAAGAAGCCGCAACTGACCCTGTTTTCCACGCCCAAGATGCCCGATCCCGACATCCTGTCCTATCTGGTGCTGGGCCGGCCCCCGCAAGGCGGTGGCGGCGCCGGTTCCGAATCCGCGCTGCTGTTCAAGGCCGCCGGCGCCATGGGAATCGGTGGCGGCGCGCTCACCAAGGGCCTGGGCGACGCGGCCGGTCTGGATTCCCTGGAACTGGGCGGTACCGGCGGCAGCGATACCTCGTTGATGATGGGCAAGTACCTGACGCCGGATTTGTACGTCGGTTACGGGGTTGGCCTGCTCGACGCCGTCAATACCTTCAACGTCAAGTACCGGCTCAGCAAGCGGTTGCAGTTCGAATCCGCCAGCAGCGCCGTCGGCACCAGCGCCGATCTGATCTACACCGTCGAGCGCTGAATCCTCTCCCCCGCCAGCCGGCTGGCGAGTCGGGAGCGGGGACTGTTCAGCGGGAGTAATCCGGTTCGTTCCCCGCTTTCCACTTGATGTTGCAGCCGAGGCTGGGCCTCTGCTCGGGCGAGACCGGCTGGCCGGCCAGCACGGCATCCACCGCCGCCCGCAGATCGGCGCCGCTCACCGGAATGGCGTTGCCTGGCCGGCTGCCGTCGAACTGGCCGCGATAGACCAGCCAGGTAGGGTGGGCATGGCCCGCCATTTCGGTGGTATCGGTTGAACGGTTCATGTGGGCCGTGCCCACCCTACCTGGCTGAAAAAATTAGAATTCCTGACTATTTTGTTCCTTATTATATCAGGTTCTTCGTGTACTACGGTTAAATCATGTCGTGGTATTCATAATCAAAGCCAAACCTGCCGTGAGGTAGGGACAGAAAGTCACGGATCCTGAGCGGATTCGTTTCAGGAAAGCCGGACTGCCGAGTGTGGCCTGCGTGAAGGTCACCAAGGTGGTTCGGCTTTTTTATGGGCCGCTTTATTATCAGGACTTATACTTGGAGGACTCCTGACCACCACATATAGAAGTATTGGCAATACTGACTCTATAAGCCCTGCACGATGAGTTCCCGAATATCCTGGCGGGGCGCGGCCTTGGGGACGAGGCGGCCCTGCTCGGGAAACGGTGCCAGCGATTCGGCCGCCTCGAAGACATGCTCCACCCAGCGTGCAGCATAACGGCGGGAATCCGCCGCGATATAATTGCGGATATGGGCGACATCGGCCAGCACCGGAGCGGGCGGCCAGGATGAGATGATGGCGTCCGCCGCACCCGGCACGCTAACGGCCGGTTGTTGGCGGAGCGCCTCTGGAGCCGACCCGAAATCGCCGGCGCGCTGCCGGAGCGATGCCAGCCGCCTTTGCGCGGATGGGTTTGCCGGAAATGGTCGAAGCAGATAGGATTGAACCGCTCCTCGACGCCGGAACCCCCTTAATCGATGCTCTGGAGAACCTGATGATGACCACCGTCGCGATTGTACCGGTCGTGGATGCACGGGGTGAGAAAGCGTATCGCGCCATGGCCGGCGACAAACGCTCAATGGGCAAAACCGCCGGTCAAGCCTTGGACGCGCTGACGGCGCAACTGGAACACGCGGATATTGGGGGAGTGCTGTTCATTCAAGGCTTTCAGCCCGATGCGTTTTTTACCGCCGCGCAACAAGAGCGACTGGCCGAATTGATGCGCGAGTGGCGCGCGGCGCGGGATCGCGGCGAGCAGTTCCCGCCCGACCAGCAAGCGGAACTGGATCGATTGGTCGAAGCCGAACTCGCGGCGGCCCAGCGGCGAACGATGGCGCTCCTCCCGACGTGAATCCGGCGTATCCCTCCGTCAGCGAACGGGCCGAGCATCGGTGCGAGTATTGCCACGCGCCGGAACTGGTCTTCAACTTCCCTACCGATCTTCCGCAAGATGGCTGTTTTCCCGCAGGAATTCCGTATAACCCGCCTCATCGAGCATACCCGCCGCCAGCTCCAGAATGGCTTGGGCTGCATCCGCCTCGCTTGCCGTGAAGCGGTAGCCGTTGAGTTCGAGGAACAGAACGCCGACCACGAAGCCGGTGCGCTTGTTGCCGTCGATAAAGGGGTGATCGCGCACGATGCCAACGGTATAGGCCGACGCCATGTCGATCCGGTCGGGTGCGTCCCCGTAGGCGTAAATCTGTTGCGGTCTGGCGAGAGCTGATTTCAGCAGGGCGTCATCCCGCACCCCCGCCGCGCCGCCGTGCAGAGCCAGCAAACGATCATGGAGGGCGAGCGCGTCCCGCTCTTCGATCCAGAGCGGTTCGGTCATTGGGCGAGAACGTGCAGCGTGTTGCGATAGCGCCCGATGATCTCTTCGGCTTTCGCCATTTTCTGCCCGAAGACGGGATCGTAAGGCGTCAGCCGGTAGCCGCCGTCCGGCGCTTCGATCAGGAACAGGGGTTTTCCGTCTTCCGTGTTCAGGCGGTCAATGACGCTCTTCGGCAAAACGACACCGAGCGAATTGCCGAATTTTCGGACCTTGAGTTCGACCATAGGGAATCCTCCATTGTTATTATCAATGTAATAACATTCAGCTAATTTGGCAAGTGTGGCGGTTCCCCCGAATTGCAGGCGGGATAGACCCTATTTGCCCCTAGGAGACCCGTACAGCGGTTTTCAGGCTTTCCGTTGCCCTCAGCGGTAATAATCCGGCTCGTTCCCCGCTTTCCACTTGATGTTGCAACCGAGGCTGGGCCTCTGCTCGGGCGAAACCGGCTGGCCGGCCAGCACGGCGTCCACCGCCGCCCGCAGATCGGCGCCGCTCACCGGGATGGCGTTGCCCGGCCGGCTGCCGTCGAACTGACCGCGATAGACCAGTTTGCGGTCAGCGTCGAACAGGAAAAAATCCGGGGTGCAGGCGGCCCGATAGGCTTTGGCGGTCGCCTGACTTTCGTCGTACAGATACGGGAAGGAATAACCGAATGCCCTGGCTTCTTCGGCTAGCCGCGCCGGGCTGTCGTCAGGATAGTTCGCGGCGTCGTTGGCGCTGATCGCCACGCTCGCCAAGCCTCTGGCCCGATACTCGCGAGCGAACCGCGCCAATTCCTCCCGAATATGCTTGACGAAGGGGCAATGGTTGCTGATGAACATCACCAGCAGCGCCGGGCTGTCCTGGAAATCGCTCAGAGCCACGGTTCCGCCGGTGGCCGGCTCGGGCAGGCTGAAATCGGGGGCGGGAGTGCCCAGCGGCAACATGGTGGAAGGAGTTTGGGCCATGACAACTACCTCATAAGTAAGCAGGTTCGCAAGACTTTCGCCCAGCGCCCCGGTTTCGTCATGCCGGTTTTGGCTGGAATGACGACAGGCGAAAACCCTGATCGATTTTGGCTGGAATGACGACAGGCGAAAACCCTGATTCGGTGCATCGCGGCGTGGGCCGCTCCTTACGACCACGCTCCCGGAGCGAGGTTGCACGCGGCGTTTCCGCGAACCAAGCGGACGACTGGCGGTCAATCCCGGCTAGCCACATGGTTTTTTGTGTGTCCATAACCGTCCGCTTGCCACGCATTCCCCGGGAGAATTTTCATGCAACGATTGAAGCAGCCGATCTGGCTGGCCGCCATCCTTGGCTTGTGCTGGAGTATAGCCGTTCGGGCGGCTGAATATCCCGACTTCGTCACCCTGGTCGAACAATACAGCCCGGCGGTGGTCAGCATCCAGACCAAATCCGAACCCAGGGAGCGGCCGGGACGCGGGCGCCCGCCGATTCCCGAAAACAGTCCGTTTCACGATTACTTCAAAAAGTTCTTTGAACAGATGCCCGATCTGCCCGCGCAACCGCGCTCCTCGGTCGGTTCGGGCTTCATCATCTCGCCGGACGGTTATGTCGTCACCAACGCCCATGTGGTCGAGGACATGGACAGCATCGTGGTCGGCCTGCCCGACCGCAGCGAACTGCCCGCGCAGGTGATCGGCAGGGACAAACGCAGCGACATCGCCCTGCTCAAGGTCAAGACCGACGCCAATCTGCCCGCCGTCAAGATCGGCGACAGCGGCAAGGTCAAGGTCGGCCAGTGGGTGCTGGCCATCGGTTCGCCGTTCGGCTTCGAGCGCACCGCCACCCAGGGCATCATCAGCGCCCTGGGCCGCAACCTGCCCAGCGACAACTACGTGCCCTTCATCCAGACCGACGCCGCCGTCAATCCCGGCAATTCCGGCGGTCCGCTGTTCAATCTCGACGGCGAGGTGATCGGCGTCAACTCGCAGATTTACAGCCGCTCCGGCGGTTATCAGGGCGTGTCCTTCGCCATTCCCATTGACGTGGCGATGGAGGTGGTGGAGCAGCTCAAGACCAGCGGCAAGGTGGCGCGCGGCTGGCTGGGCGTGCTGATCCAGGAAGTCACCCCGGAATTGGCCCAGTCCTTCAACCTCGACAAGCCGCGCGGCGCCCTGATCGGGCAGGTGATGGCCGACGGTCCGGCGCAAAAAGCCGGAGTCAAGACCGGCGACATCATCGTCACGTTCAACAACCAGCCGGTGCGGCATTCCAGCGACCTGCCCCTGATGGTGGGCCGCACCCGACCCGGGGTCAGCGCGCCGCTGACGGTGATCCGCGACGGCAAGGAGCAAACCCTGACCGTCCAGATCGAGCAACTGCCGGAAGAGCCCATGCTGCAACAGGCTATCGCCGAACCCTCCACCCGCAACCGCCTGGGCCTGAACGTAACCGAACTGCCCCCCGACCAGCGGAAACCGGGCAGCGCCGGCGTGTTGGTCAAGGACGTGGAGGAAGAAGGTCCGGCGGCCAGCGCCGGCATCCGGCCGGGTGACATCATCGCCCGCGTCAACAACGTCGATGTCAACGACGTCGGCCAATTCGCCGAACTGGTGAAAGCGCTGCCAGTCGGTCGGCCAATCCCGGTGCTGATCAGGCGCGACAACGGCGCGCTGTTCCTGGCGCTGACGATTCCCGACAAGACCGAGTAAAAGCGCCCGGCCAATCGATGGCGGGACGTCGGTCGCCGACCGCAAGCCGACGTTCACAGACGCCTCGCTTCAACGTTACAATAGTTGCGTTTTTTTCCGAAACCCGCCCGCCAACCGCCAAGGCGGGCGGGTCTTGGCCGCCACCCGCGACATCCACCACCATCCCGGCCACCCGCGTCCGCGGGAGCCCACCATCAAAAGGGGTTTTTCCGTGCTCGAAAACTACCGCCAACACGCCGCCGAACGCGCCGCCCTGGGAATTCCCGCGCTACCGCTGAGCCCGCAGCAAACTGCCGATCTGGTCGAACTGCTCAAGAACCCGCCCAAGGGCGAGGAAACTTTCCTGCTGGATTTGCTGACCCACCGGGTGCCGGCGGGCGTGGATCAGGCCGCCTATGTCAAGGCCGCTTTCCTGGCCGCCGTCGCCAAGGGCGAGGCTCAGTCTCCGCTGGTTTCGCGCGTCCGCGCCACGGAACTGCTCGGCACCATGCTGGGCGGCTATAACATCCAGCCGCTGATCGACCTGCTGGACGACGCCGAATGCGCCCCCGCCGCCGCCAAGGCGCTGTCGCACACCCTGCTGATGTTCGACTACAAGCACGGCGTCAAGGAAAAGGCGGACCAGGGCAACGCGCACGCCCGGCAGGTGATGAAATCCTGGGCCGAGGCCGACTGGTTCGTCAGTCGCGGCAAGGTGCCAGAGAAAATCACCGTCACCGTCTTCAAGGTCCCCGGAGAAACCAACACCGACGATCTTTCCCCCGCCCCCGACGCCTGGAGCCGTCCCGACATCCCGCTGCACGGGCTGGCGATGCTGAAGATGGAACGTCCGGGCATCCAACCCGACGAACCCGGCAAGATCGGCCCGCTGAAGTTGATCGAATCGCTCAAGGCCAAGGGCCATCCGGTCGCCTACGTCGGCGACGTGGTCGGCACCGGCTCCAGCCGCAAGTCCGCCACCAACTCGGTGCTGTGGTGGACCGGCGAGGACATCCCCTTCGTGCCCAACAAGCGCTATGGCGGCTACTGCCTCGGCGGCAAGATCGCGCCGATCTTCTTCAACACCCAGGAAGACGCCGGCGCGCTGCCCATCGAGTGCGACGTGTCAAAAATGAACATGGGCGACGTCATCGACATCTATCCCTACGCGGGCAGGATCGAGAAAAACGGCGCGGTCATCGCCACCTTCCAGCACAAATCCGACGTGCTGCTGGACGAAGTGCAAGCCGGCGGGCGCATCAACCTGATTATCGGGCGCGGCCTGACCGACTGGGCGCGCGAGGTGATGAATCTCGGTCCCAGCCCGATTTTTCGCCGTCCGGTGGCGCCGACGGATTCCGGCAAGGGCTTCACCCTGGCGCAGAAGATGGTGGGCCGCGCCTGCGGCGTCGCCGGCATCCGCCCCGGTACCTACTGCGAGCCGAAGATGACCACCGTCGGTTCCCAGGACACCACCGGTCCGATGACCCGCGACGAGTTGAAGGACCTGGCCTGTCTGGGCTTCTCCGCCGACCTGGTCATGCAGTCGTTCTGCCACACCGCCGCCTATCCCAAGCCGGTGGACGTGAAGACCCACCACGAACTGCCCGATTTCATCTCCAGCCGCGGCGGCGTGGCGCTGCGTCCCGGCGACGGCATCATCCACTCCTGGCTGAACCGGATGCTGCTGCCCGACACCGTCGGCACCGGCGGCGATTCCCACACCCGTTTCCCCATCGGTATCAGCTTCCCGGCCGGTTCCGGGTTGGTGGCGTTCGCGGCGGCGACCGGCTCCATGCCGCTCGACATGCCGGAATCGGTGCTGGTGCGCTTCAAGGGTCGATTGCAGCCGGGCGTCACCCTGCGCGACCTGGTCAACGCCATCCCCTACGCGGCGATTCAATCCGGCCTGCTGACGGTGGCGAAGGAAGGCAAGAAGAATGTTTTCTCGGGCCGCATCCTGGAGATCGAAGGTTTGCCCGATCTGAAGGTGGAACAGGCGTTCGAGCTGTCCGACGCCTCCGCCGAACGCTCCGCCGCCGGCTGCACCGTGCGTCTGAACCAGGAACCGATCATCGAGTACCTGAACAGCAACATCACCCTGCTCAAGTGGATGATCGCCAACGGCTATCAGGACGCCAAGTCCCTGGAGCGCCGCATCAAGGGCATGGAAGAGTGGCTGGCCAATCCGGTGCTGATGGAACCGGACGCCGACGCCGAATACGCCGAAGTGATCGAGATCGACGTCAGCGCGATCAAGGAGCCATTGCTGGCCTGCCCCAACGATCCCGACGACGTCAAGCCGCTGTCGGCGGTGGCCGGCGACAGGATCGACGAAGTGTTCATCGGCTCGTGCATGACCAACATCGGCCACTATCGTGCCGCCGGCAAGGTGTTGAACGGTCAAGCCAACATCCCGACCCGGCTGTGGATTTCCCCGCCGACCAGGATGGACGCTCATCAACTCAGCGAAGAAGGTTATTACGCGATCTACGGCGCCGCCGGCGCGCGGATGGAAATGCCCGGCTGCTCGCTGTGCATGGGCAATCAGGCGCGGGTGCGCGACGGCGCGACGGTGGTGTCCACCTCGACCCGCAATTTCCCCAACCGCCTGGGCAAGGGCGCCAACGTGTACCTGAGTTCGGCGGAATTGGCGGCGGTCTGCGCGCTGCTGGGCAAGATCCCGACCTTCGATGAGTACATGGCTTACATGGGCGAGATCACCACCAAGGGCGCCGATATCTATCGTTATCTGAACTTCGATCAGGTGGCGGAATATCGGGACGTGGCCGACAAGGTGAAGCTGGCGGCGTGAGGTTCTGGCGAGGCGGCCTCCGACTCGGGTCGGAGGCTCCCGAACGCGCCGTATCCGGTGGCAACCCGAACCGCTTGATGATACCCTTGTCGTCCATGGCGAAACTGGCTCCACGAGACCGTTTCCGGTCGTTATCCAGCGCGGACGATGGCGCATCCGCTCCGAATCCAGGCCCTTCAACCCCATTGCACTCAATAACCAGAGGAGAGTCGATAGATGACAGTCGCTCATGATGGCAAGAACCGGACCCGCAACGCCAAGCTGTTGAAATGGGTAGACGAAATAGCCACTCTGACCCAACCTGACCGCATTCACTGGTGCGACGGCTCGCAGGAGGAAAACGACCGGTTGTGCGCCGAAATGGTCGCTTCTGGAACCTTCATCAAGCTGAATCCGGACAAGCGGCCCAACTCCTATCTTGCCCGCTCGCATCCGTCCGACGTGGCGCGGGTCGAGGATCGCACCTTCATCTGCTCGGAATCGAAGGACGACGCCGGCCCGACCAACAACTGGGCGCCGCCCGCCGAAATGCGTGCGCAGCTCAAGGAACAGTTCACCGGCTGCATGCGCGGCCGCACCCTGTATGTCATTCCCTTCAGCATGGGGCCCATCGGCAGCCCAATCGCCCAGATCGGCGTCGAGATCACCGATTCCGCCTACGTGGTGGTCAACATGCGAATCATGACCCGCATGGGTCAAAAGGTGCTCGACGCGCTGGGCAGCGATGGGTTCTTCGTGCCGTGCGTGCATTCGGTCGGCGCGCCGCTGGCCCCGGGTCAGAAGGACGTGCCCTGGCCGTGCGAGCCGGACATCAGCCGCAAGGCCATCGTGCATTACCCCGAGACCCGCGAGATCTGGTCCTACGGGTCGGGCTACGGCGGCAACGCCTTGCTCGGCAAGAAGTGCCTGGCGCTGCGCATCGCCTCGGTGATGGCGCGCGACCAAGGCTGGCTGGCCGAGCACATGCTGATCCTGGGTCTCGAATCGCCCAAGGGCGAGAAGACCTATGTGGCGGCGGCCTTCCCCAGCGCCTGCGGCAAGACCAACCTGGCCATGATCGTCCCGCCCAAGGGCTTCGGTAACTGGAAGGCGCTGACCGTCGGCGACGACATCGCCTGGATCAAGCCCGGACCCGACGGCACGCTGCGCGCCATCAACCCCGAAGCGGGATTCTTCGGCGTCGCCCCCGGCACCTCCTATGATTCCAACCCCATGGCGATGGAATCGGTCAAGGCCAACTGCATCTTTACCAACGTCGTGCTGACCGACGACGGCGACGTCTGGTGGGAAGGGATGGGCGTGGAGCCTCCGGCCCACGGCATCGACTGGCAGGGCAACGACTGGACGCCGGACTGCGGTCGGCCGGGCGCGCACCCCAATTCCCGCTTTACCGCGCCCGCGGCGCAATGCCCGACCATCGACCCGGCTTGGGAAGATCCCGCCGGCGTCCCGATTTCGGCGTTCATCTTCGGCGGTCGCCTGTCCAAAACCTTCCCGCTGGTGTACGAGGCTTACGATTGGAACCATGGCGTGTTCATGGCGGCCACCATGGGCTCGGAAGCTACCGCCGCGGCCATCGGCGTGACCGGTATCCGGCGCGATCCCTTCGCCATGTTGCCCTTCTGTGGCTACAACATGGCATCGTATTGGGGTCACTGGATCAACATGGGCAAGAAGCCCGGCCTCAAGCTGCCCAAGATCTTCCGCGTCAACTGGTTCCGCAAGGATGCCAACGGCAAATTCGCCTGGCCGGGCTACGGTCAGAACCTGCGGGTTCTCGAATGGATCGTGGAGCGGGTCAATGGCCATGTCGGCGCCGCGGAAAGCCCGTTTGGCTACATGCCGCGCTACGAGGACATGGATTTCCAGGGCCTGGATTTCACCAAGGAGCAGTTCGAGGCCATCACCAACATCAGCCGCGCCGAAGCGGCCAGCGAGGTCGAGGAGATCAAGAGCTTCTTCGATAAATTTGGCGAGGCACTGCCGCCGGAACTCGAAAAGCAGCGCCAGGAGTTCGGCAAGCGGGTCGAAAAGGCTCCCGAAGTGTGGCGCGTGGTCGAGGCCGCCTGAACTCCGGGCAGGCGCGGACCATCAAGTCCACGCTTTTAGGGGTTAACCGTAAAAAGCCGGCGCAAGCCGGCTTTTTTGTTTACCCGAACTTTCGTGCTCCCCGCTACGACTGCGATTGCTGATTTGGCGTCTCGGCAGGCGGGGCATTGCTCTTGTCGAGCTTCCGCTGCCGTTTTTCTTCCTGTTTCTCTTCCTGCTTCTTTTTCTTGGCGAGATCTTTCTGGCGCTTTTCGTACTGATAATTGGGCTTGGCCAAGATGCTCTCCTGACAGTGGTTTTGGGCTGTTACGTTCTGCCAATCAACTCAATGGGATAACCGTCGGGGTCCTCGACAAACGAGATAATCGTGGTACCCGCGTTCATGGGTCCCGCTTCACGAAGAATTTTGCCACCGCGATTTTTAACTTCCGCCGTGGCCCGGTACACATCATCGACCCCAATGGCAATATGACCATACGCGGTTCCCATCTCATAACGATCCACACCCCAATTGTAAGTCAATTCAATGACGGTGTGATCGGATTTATCGCCATAGCCCAGGAAAGCCAAGGTAAATTGGCCATTGGGATAGTCCTGTCGGCGCAATAACTTCATTCCCAGTATTTCGGTATAAAACTTGATCGAGCGATCAAGGTCGCCCGTTCTCAGCATGGTATGGAGAATACGCATGATTGATCTCCAGCAGCAGGATCGCGAACCGAAACCGGCGCGGCGATGCAAACCGCGCCGGCTTCACAAATTACCGCCGTCCCTTCAACGCCGCGATGCGCATCCGCAGGGCGTTCAGCTTGATGAAACCACCGGCATCCTTCTGATCATAGGCGCCGGCGTCGTCCTCGAAGGTGGCGATGTTCATGTCGAACAGGCTGTCGTTCGATTTGCGGCCCGCCACGATCACGTTGCCCTTGTACAGCTTTACCCGTACTGTGCCGTTCACCTGCGCCTGCGAGGCGTCGATCATGGTCTGCAACAACTTGCGCTCGGGACTCCACCAGTAACCGTTGTACACCAGACTCGCGTAGCGCGGCATCAGGTCGTCCTTGAGATGCGCGACTTCCCGATCCAGGGTCAGCGATTCCATGGCCCGGTGCGCCTTGAGCATGATGGTGCCGCCGGGAGTTTCGTAGCAGCCGCGCGACTTCATGCCGACGTAGCGATTCTCCACCAAATCCAGCCGACCGATACCGTGCTCGCCGCCCAGTTGATTCAGCCGGGTCAGCACGGCGGCAGGCGTCAGTGCCTGACCGTCAATGGCCACGATGTCGCCGTTGCGGTAATCCAGTTCGACGTAACGCGGCTGGTCGGGGGCTTTTTCCGGTGACACCGACCAGCGCCACATCGCTTCCTCCGGCTCGTTCCACGGGTCTTCCAGCACACCGCCTTCATAAGAAATGTGCAGCAGGTTGGCGTCCATCGAGTACGGGGATTTCGTGCCGCGTTTCATCTCGACCGGGATGCCGTGCTTCTCGGCATAGGCCAGCAACTTCTCGCGCGACAGCAAATCCCACTCCCGCCACGGCGCGATGATCTTGATATCCGGCTTGAGCGCGTAGGCGCCCAGTTCAAAGCGCACCTGATCGTTGCCCTT
>DGFE01000148.1 GCA_002391525.1 Competibacteraceae bacterium UBA3908 | reverse complement strand
AGATGTGTATGAGAGACAGGCTCTCGACAAACTGCCGGGTCTGATCGCTCAGTACGGCAAACGGGTACTGCTGGTTACCGGTCGACGTTCATTCCCGGAATCGCCGCGGTGGCCGGCGTTGCTGGCGGCCCTGGATCAAGCCGGCATCGACTGGGCGCAGGCGCGCATCGGCGACGAACCTTCACCGCAACTGGTGGACGAAGCGGTCCGGCAATTCCACGGCAAGGGCATCGCGGTCGTCGCCGGTATCGGCGGCGGCAGCGTGCTGGACGCCGCCAAGGCGATTGCGGGCCTGCTGCCGAGCGGCGATTCGGTGATGAATTATCTGGAAGGCGTCGGACCGGAGATGCTTTATCACGGTCCGACTACGCCGTTCATCGCCGCGCCCACCACCGCCGGCACCGGCAGCGAAGCCACCAGGAACGCCGTGCTCAGCGTGCGCGGTCCCACAGGGTTCAAGAAATCCTTCCGCCACGATTTGCTCGTCCCGGAATACGCCCTGCTCGACCCGGATTTGCTGGCGACCTGCCCCAAGCCGCAAATCGCCGCCAACGCCATGGACGCGCTCACGCAACTGCTGGAATCCTATGTTTCGATCAAGGCCAATCCCTTCACCGACGCGCTGGCGGAAAGCGGCCTGAAGGCGGTGCGCGACGGGCTGTTCGCCTGGTACGAGGATGGCGACCGGGCCGTCGCCGGTCGTTCGCGCATGGCTTACGCCGCGCTGTTGTCGGGCATCTGCCTGGCGCAGACGGGGCTGGGCTCGGTACACGGGCTGGCCTCGCCGCTGGGCGCGTTCTTCCCGATTCCGCACGGCGTGGTCTGCGGCACCCTGGTCGGCGCCGCCACCCGCGTCAATCTGGCCGCGCTGCGGGAACGCGATCCCGACAATTCCGCCTGGCGCAAGTACGCCCGGGCCGGCGACCTCCTGCACGGACGGCATTATGCCAATCCCGAGGAGTCGCACGCCGCGCTGTTGGCGCTGCTGGACGACTGGACCGAGCGGCTGGCCCTGCCCCGCCTGAACGCTTACGGGATTCGGGAAAGCGATTTCGTCCACATCGTCGCCCACTCGCGCGGCGGCAGCATGAAGACCAATCCGCTCGTCCTCGACGACACGGAAATCACGGAAATCCTGCGACAGCGACTCTGACTCCGATACGCTTCGACCAGCGGCACATCCACTGCAACGGCCGGCAAGGCCGCGCAAACGGCAAGAATCTTGAATAGGAGCAGATATATCTCGACCCATTGACGCGCGAACAGTAACGATTCGTCGGTTCAAGACGAACGCGGCTGTCCTGGGAGAACCCGCCATGAAAAAATCTTCGATCCACAATGACCCGTTCCGGGCCAAATTGGCCCACTCACACCCGACAACCGGTGTGGTCGTGGACCGGGAAACCGTGGAACTCAAACGGCTGGAAAAACGGATCGGGCGGGTTCACCTGCAGCAACGGCTCGGCATCGAAGCCGATCACGCCACCCAAATCTTTGGCCGGGGCCGGACGTTCTTCCACATCGAGAACTGGTATTCGATCCACGCCCTCATCCGCCTGACCTTGCGCGGTCTGGGGCTGTACCGCCGGGGGTTGCACAACGCCGCCGCCATCCAGATCCGCCATAACGAAGTCGTCATGCCCCGGCTGCCGCTACCGTTCGACGGTTTCACTCTGCTGCACCTCAGCGACCTGCATCTGGACATGGACGACGGTTATCCCGCCGCGCTGATCGAGCGCCTGCGACAGGTGGATTACGATGTCTGTGTGATGACCGGCGACTTCCGGGCCAAGACTTACGGTCCCCACGAAGCCGCCATCGAAGCCTTGGCTCAGGTGCGTCCGCACCTGCGCGGTCCGGTGTACGCCGTCCTGGGCAATCACGATTCCATCCGCATGGTCCCGGCCATCGAAGCGCTGGGCATCACGCTCCTACTTAACGAGTCGGTCATGCTGGAACGCGACGGTGCCAACCTGCACCTGGCGGGTATCGACGACCCGCATTATTTCCAGATGGAAAACTTCGACAAGGCCGCCCGCAACATCCCGCCGGACGCTCCCGCCATCCTGCTGTCGCACTCGCCCGAGCCCTACCAGCGGGCGGCGCACGCCGGTTTCGATCTGATGCTCAGCGGCCACACCCACGGCGGGCAGATTCGCCTGCCCGGAAACATCGCCCTGATGACCAATGCCGACTGTCCCCGCGACTTCTGCTGGGGCGCCTGGCGCTATCACGCCATGCACGGCTACACCTCGGTCGGATCGGGCTCCTCCGTGGTCGGGGTGCGCTTCAATTGTCCGCCGGAAATCACCCTGCACCGCTTGCGGGCTCAACCCGCTCAGTAGGGGCGGTTGCGGATGCCGAGCCGGAAGAACACTGGCGACAATCCGAGTTCGAGCGCGACGAAGCCGGCCACCGTCCAGCCGATGGCCAGCCACGTCAGCTCGAATTCACCCGCTACCACCAACAACGGCAGCAACACCTCGGGAATCTGATCCAGGCCCAACGCCATGCTGCTGGACGCCAGGCCCAATCGCCGCTTGACGAAGCTCGACAACAGATCGCCCAGCATCGAGCCGATACCGACCACCACGCCGATTCCCACCGGCAACCCCAGCAACGCCGCGCCCGCGCCGGTCGCCAGCGGCGCCAGCAACACGCCACGCCAGGTTTTCGAATCCCCCAGCAAGCGCCGCCCATCCGCCAGCCGCCAGCCGCCATCCAGTGGCCGGGCGCCCCAATTGCCGCAAATGGCCGCGGCGACCACCGGCACGCCGTTGGCGATCAAAATCAGCAGCAACAATTCCAGCTCGATGGACAGCATGTGGTAATCCGACGGCAACCGCCGTGAAAGTCCAGCCCAACCACAATATTAGACAGCCACGCGCCGACGTATACGTACATTGGTTCAAGGCGCG
>DGFE01000201.1:32969-33331 GCA_002391525.1 Competibacteraceae bacterium UBA3908 | reverse complement strand
GTCGGCGGGACCGTAAGTCGCGGTCGGCAACTGCGCGAACAGCGCCACCGGCTTGGCGCTGACGGTGAAGGTCAGGCAATACCCGCTGGCGATGGCGGCGCTGAAGGCCAGCGCGGTGGGATCGTAACCGAGCGACAGCGCGAACAGGATCACGGCGGGAATCAGGATGGCGGCGCGCGCGCTGCGCGAGGTGATGACCAGGTGCGACAGCAGACCGATGGCCGCCACGCCACCGGCCAGCGGCAGGGCGCTGCCCGACAGCCAGGTCTCCAGGCCGGCGAACATCCGGCCCACCAGCCACTCCGCGGCGCCGGTCCGCACCAGACTCTCGCCCAACTCCAGGCTGGCCGCCATGAACACCA
>DGFE01000201.1:5094-32641 GCA_002391525.1 Competibacteraceae bacterium UBA3908 | reverse complement strand
GTGTTGTCCAGACCGTGCAGGCCGGAGGTCGCCCACAGCCCGAGCATGGCCATAATCACGCCAAGGACGTAGTATCGGCTCCCCTTCGGCGCGCTGGAGATGGCTTCGCTGCCGTCCCCCCAGTCCGGTTCCAGCACCAGGGCTTGCCGCCGTTCCGGTCCGGTCAGGAACAGGCGCAGAATCACCCAGGTCGAGCCGAAGCTGCTCACCAGCGCGAAGGGCAGGCCCAGCACCAGCCAGCGCAGGAAATCCAGCCGTTCGCCGCCCAGTTGCGCGACCAGATCGGCGGTCAGCAGGTGCGCCCCGGCGCCGGTCAGCGAGGCGGCGGCGGACAGCAGGATCGCGGTGGGAAACACCAGGGCCAGGACCTTACCCACGCGCGGCTGGTTCAGCCGCTGGTTCAGGGCCAGAAACACCGGAGCCATCAGCGCGGCCCGCGCCGAGGTGGCCGGAATGAACAACGCCGTGATCAGATTGGCGGCGGTCAACCAATAACAGAGTTGCTCGACCGACCGGGCGCGTTGCGCGACCGCCGTCACCAGCCACTGGCTTAGACCGGCGGCGTTGGCGGCGGCGGCGACGATGAACGAGGCCAGCAGCAGACCGATCATGCCGTGCCCTAGGGCATCGAACATCGCCGCCGGCTGGATCACGCCGCTCAGAGCCAGGGCCAGTAGCGCGGCCAGGGCGATCAGGGTCTCCTCGACGCGGCTCAGCACCCAGGCGCCGACCGTGACGCCGAAAACGATCAGGGCCCCGCGCGCCGGGGCATCCAGTTGCGGAATACCGTACCAGACACCGGCCGCGAAGGCCGCCGTCGCCAGCAGACCCGACAGCCAGCGTCCGTGGGATTGCAACGACCGCCGGGCGTTGGTGATTTCGACGTGCGGCGGGCAGGAGGTGGAAACATTCATGGTGGACATTCGGGTGATCCTCGCGCTCGTGTGGATTTGGTTCAATCCGTTACATCAGCCTTGGTCGAATAACGAGCGACGGAGGGTTTTATTCCACCACTGATCGACATGGGGGTGGCTGCTGTTCGCGCTCGCGGCGGTTTACGACCGCTCCTGGCGAACCGGGCGGCGCGCGCCGGGGACGACGCGGTGCGCATCGGTTACGTGCAGCACGCGCTGAGCGCCCTGCCGCGCTACCAGGCGCTGCCGGCGCGACAGGGCCGGTCACGAAACCGTGTAGTGCCTGCGGATGGGGGTCTCGACCCGCCACGTGCAGCGCAATTCAATCGGTTCGATAGCCATCGCGCCGCATGTCGCCCAGACCACCCCGATTTTCGAGCCGGGTATAGCCCAGTTGGCGCAAAGCTTGTTCGGCGATGCCGGAGCGGCGGCCACTGCGGCAATAGAGCACGATCCGGGCGTCGCGATCCGGCGCGACGGCAGCGATGCGGGCGGCGATCTCGTCGTAGGGAATGTTGACCGACTTTCGGACATGCGCCTGCCGATATTCGTCCGCGGTCCGCACGTCGATCACCAGCGGTTCCCCGGGGCCGGGCGGTCCGCCGTGATGGGCCAGCGCCGGCGCGGCCAGCAGCAGCGCCGCGAGAAATCCCGCCTGTTTGATCATCATGCCTGCCTCTCCGAAGTTGAATCCATCTCGTCCAGGCGCCGAACCGGCAAGTCCGGCGCGGCCTTGATTTGAACATCGAGCTGCTGAATCTGTTCGATGATCTCGATCAGCCGGCGGCCCGCGTCCGTCAGCGAATACTCGGTGCGCGGCGGCAGTTCCGGGAATGCCGTCTTCTTCAACAGACCGTAGCCGGTCAATTTCCGCAGCCGCTCCGAAAGCACCTTGGTCGAGATGCCGGGGATTCGCCGTTCGAGTGCGCCGGGCCGATTGACGCCTTCGCCAATCGCGTGCAGCACCGACACCGACCATTTGCAGCCGATGACATCTTCCAGTTTCGCGAACGTCGTGGGAGGTCGCGGTGAAATTTTTTTCATGCGCCAAATCGCCAATTTTCACCAAAAGGTATCCGGGTTACCGAAAAGTGCCCGCTGGCCAAATCGTCCCGCTGGTTGCATGGTGAGCCTGCCGGAAGCGGCGGTCACCCTGGCCGAAGCGCGCCTGCGCGTTCGGTCGAATCCAACTCTAGCGAGGAGCAACCGCGATGAACAAGAGCAAAGCTATCTTTTATCACGCCGGCTGCCCGGTCTGCGTGGAAGCCGAACAGAAAGTCGCCCGGGCGCTCGATCCGGCAAGGTTCGATCTGGAGATCGTCCATCTGGGGCAAGACCGGGGACGGGTCGCGGAAGCCGAAGCCAAAGGGGTCAAATCGGTTCCCGCTCTCATTCTGGACAACATCCCGTTCCACATCAATTTCGGGGCCGGCATCGAGGCCTTGCGGTAAACGGGCATCCCCCGCCGCGCCGGGCTGACCAGGGGGGATGGAAGCTCAAGCGTTGCCGCCGGCAACCGAACGCGCCAATCCGTCCCCGGTCGGCGTCGGCGGCTCGACCGGCGGTTCTCCCAGGCCGCTCTCCCGCGATTCGGCAACCCGGGTGCGCGGCAGGCAGTGCGGATACCGTTCCTGCAGGAAGGCGACGAAGCGTTCCCGCACCAGACAGCGCAAATCCCAGGCGGTCGGAGCGTCCGGCGCGCTCATCAGCGCGCGCAGTTCGACGGTGCGATCCGTGGTGTTGGACACCTGCAAGGCCCAGGCGCGGCCATCCCACAGCCCCGATTCGTCGAGAATGCGCTTCAACTCCGCCCGACCGACCTCGACCGGAAAGGTGTAGTCGACGTAGAAAAACGCGGTGCCCAGCAACTCGGAACCGGCCCAGGTCCAGTTCTGGAACGGCTTGGTGTTGAAATAGTTGAGCGGCACGATCAGCCGGCGGTCGTCCCAGATGCGCACCACGACGTGGGTGGCGTTGATCTCGGCGATTCGCCCCCACTCGCCTTCCACGATCACCACATCGTCGATGCGGATCGGCTGCGTGAGGCCGATCTGCACGCCGGCGATCAGATTCTCCAGGAACGGCCGCGCCGCCACGCCGATCACCAGACCGGCGACGCCCGCCGAGGCCAGCAGGCCGGTGCCCAGTTCGCGGATTTTGGGAAACGTCATCATCATCACCGACAGCGCCAGCACCTGCACCGTGATCACCACGATCCGCCGCAGCATCTGGAACTGGGTCCGGATTCGCCGCGCGCCCAGACTGTCCTTGAAGTCGACCAGATAGTGCTGATGCATCATGTCCTCGGCCACCGAGGTCAGGCGCACCAGCAACCAGCCGATGGCGGCGATATTGACCAGCACCAGGCCGTGGTGGAAACGGTCGGCCCACGCCTGGGGCAATTCCAGGCCCGGCAGCAACAACTGGGCGGCGATCACGGGAACCAGCAAACCGACCGGCTGCCGCAAATGGCGGATCAGCGCGCCGCCGAAGGCGCTCTGGGTTTGCTCGACCAGATACCCCGCCAGGATCAACGATCCTTCGTAGCTCAGCAACGCCAGCACCACGGCCATCAGCACCGGCCTCCAGGCAATCGAACTCCAGAACGTGAACAGAATGCCCTGTTCGCTATAGATTTCGAGCAGCACGACGCCGCCGGCCAACAGCAGCAGACCCTGCAAGGTACGGTTCAGCGGCGCCAGGATTTCCTGGGTCCAGAGCAGCCCGTAGCTGCTGTGGGCGATGGCCTGGTTTTTCAGGAACACGATCAGATCGTCGATCAGGCCGCGAAGCAGCAGCCAGATCAACAGCACGCCGGCCAGAATCAGCAAGCGCCGGACCACCAGCCAGGCCAGATTGAGATAGCCCGCCAGACTCAGCAGGGCCGCGCCCGCCAGCGCCAACGGCAGCAACAGGGTGAGCAGGCGCATGGCGCCGAGCCAGGGCCGGCCAGCGTAGCGTTCCGCCAGCGCCTCCAGCAACAGCCGCCGCAACCGCAGCACGGGATAGCAGACCACCAGCCAGTACAGCATCAGCAGTTGGTCGAGCAGCCAGGTCGCCGGGCGCGGCAGCTCGCTGAGATGCGCCAGGATGACCAGCGCGCCGAGCGCGCCGCCGCTCAGCAGGATCCAGAAAACGGTCGCGTAAAGACGGGGGTTGCGCTGCGCGGCGGGCAGGTCGGGCGCGGCCAGCAGCAGCCAGGCCAGGTTGAGCGGCGTCTTGATGCCGACCCAGAGCAGCACCAACGTCAACAGAATGGTCAGTCCCGGCTCCGGCACCCGCAGCAGCCACAGCGCCAACGCCAGCGCGCCGGCCAGGGCGATGCCCCACAGATTCTTGCGCAGCAGGCGCGCCAGGGTCAGCGCGAACTTGCCGGCGAAGCTGTCGTCCTGACTGGCCGCCAGCGCTTTCGAAATCCGCGCGAGACGGCGCCGGCTCAACGCCGCCAGGACGGCGAGTACCAGAGTCAGGCCCGCCAGCGCGCCCCACTGCCCGCCGTCGGCCTGCGTCGCGGCCTCGAGCGCCGATTCGACGCTCAGCCAGAGCTGGTGCGCCAGAATGCGGGGGGTCTTGCCCAATTCCTCCAGGAGGACCGGCCATTGCTCGGTGGCCAACCGGATAAACGGCTCGCGCGCCAGTAAATTTTGGCGGGCACGCTGCTCGTAAGCCAATTCGAGGCGTTCCCGCACGCGCTCCAGCCGGTCGCGTTGTTCCCGTAGCGTATCCTGGCGCTGGCGCAACGTCTGCTCCAGTTCCGCGAGTACCTGATTTCTCTGTTCGCGCAACCGGATATCGCTCGCGGCGCCCGGCTCCTGATCGACGGTCAATGACCGTTGCTGACCCAGCAGTTCGAGGCGCCGCTCGAGCAAATCGCCGGTTTCGCGCAGTTCGCCGCGCAGCGCGAGCAGCTGGCGCAGCCCTTCCTGAATGCGGCGGGAATCGGCATCCCTGGAATCCGCCAGTCCTTCCCAGTTGGCCAGTTCGTCGTCGATGGCGGCCAGCCGGATGTCCCAGCGCAGCAGCTTGGCCCGCTCCTCGGCGGCCTGGATTTCGGATTCCAGCAGCGCGCGCTGCGCGGTGGACAGTTTTTCACCTTGCTGTTGCAGACGGGCGCGCAGTTCTCCGGCCTGGTTCAGTTGCGCCTGCTGCTCCCGCTCCAGGCGGGCGGCGCGATCCTGCTGGGCCTCCTGGCGCCCTTGCGCCTGCTGTCGCAGATACAGTTCCTCCAGACGGGCACGCCACTGCGTGGCCAGAGCCTGGCGTTGTCCGGTCAGCGCCAGCCACTCTTCGAGGTTCTTCAAATTGGCCTGTTCGAGATCGAGATCGACGCGACGCTGTTCCAGCGCTTCGCCGATCCGGGCGAGCTGTTCCAGGCGGTTACTGGGTTCGGCGCTGTCCTTGGCAGGGTTTTTCAGCAGTTGTTCCTGCGCCTCCAACGCCAGGATGGCCTGCTCGAGCAACCCGATCTGGCGTTTGGCGCTGGCGATGTTGGTTTGCAGGTCTTCCTGTTTGAGCCGGATGGCCTCGGTGTCGAGGCGGGCTTGTTCCACCATGGCCGGAGTGACGGCATCGCCTTGCAGGTTCTGCAATCTGCCGGGCTGCTCGGCGTTGAGGGTGGCGATTTCCTGGCGCAGTTGCTCGATGGCGGCCTGGTGCTCGGCGAGGGTCTGGCGCATGACCTGCTGGCGCTCCGCCGCCTTCAACGGATCGGCGGGGAACGCGGGCAGATTCAAGGCGTCTTGCGCCGGCGCCGCGCCCGGCCTGAGCGCGCACGCCAGCAAAACCAGCAGGAGCAGCCACCGGCATGGGTGACCGTGGAAGGAAGCGGATGAGAACATGATCCTCTGGCGTATCGGGCGCCGTTCGCTGGCGGGCGCTTCACGTCCCTTCAATCGCCATCCTCGGTGGTGACGATGAACACCTCGTCCACCTCGTTGATGTGGTAGCGTCGCGGCTTGGCGGCGACCGCGAGATCGTCCTCGCTCAACCCTGACTGACCGAGCACGTAGGCGCGGATGGCGGGATCGTTCGGGTCGGCCTGCTCATTCTCCAGCCACCGCCGGACCTGCGGGTCCCGCGGCTGAAAGACGTGAACCTCCCGGTGACCGCGTTCCAGCATCGCGTAGACCGGCGGATCACCCAGTTCGATCAGCTTGGCATAGCCCATGCCCTCGTACATCCGCACCGTTTGCCGGACGCTGGCCAGCACCTTGCCGTTACCTTTGTAATCCGGGCCAAACTCGAAACGGTTGCCTTTTTCCAGCAGATGGCGGCGCAACGCCGTGACCGCGGCATCGCGGCTATCAAACTGTCTGACGTCATCACTCATCGGTAAACTCCCCTCTCAAGCAGGACGCAATGAGACAACACTCTCCGCTGGGCTTGCAATCGGTTACGATCCCACACAGGGCCAGAAAAAACCGTCGTCCCGGTAAATTTCCACATCGCCTGGACGTTTGACCTAAAATCAGCGTGCCTTGACTCCGCCCAAGCGCCGTTCCAGCCCGATCCGCAATCATTCCAGACGGCCAGCGCCGAAGTCGCCGGCGAACAAGCGGAGCGACTGGCGCGGATCGGGCAGTTGTTCAACGCGGTTAACTCACGAACTCCCGATGACGCCCGATGCTCTGTTCGTATTTGGCCTGCTGGCCGCCGCCGTCGTGCTGTTCGCCAGCGACTGGTTGCGGCCCGACGTGGTGGCCCTGCTGATGATCCTGGCGCTGGCGCTGGGCGGCATCCTGCCGGTGACTCAGGTGATGGCCGGATTCGGCGATCCGCTGGTGATCCTGATCGCCGGCCTGTTCGTGGTCGGCGAAGGCCTGGTCCGTACCGGCATCGCCTATCAGCTCGGCCAGGGGCTGATCCGCTGGGCCGGACCGAGCGAAACCCGCCTGCTGATCCTGCTGATGCTGGCGGTAGCCGGGCTGGGTGCCTTCATGAGTTCCACCGGGGTGGTGGCGATCTTCATCCCGGTGGTATTGAGCATCACCGCCCGGCTGGGCATCAGCCCTGGCCGGCTGATGATGCCCATGGCGTTCGCCGCCCTGTTCAGCGGCTTGCTGACCCTGATCGCCACCCCGCCCAACCTGGTGGTGAACGATGCGCTGCGCGGCGCCGGTCTGCACCCCTTCGGCTTCTTCGGCATCACGCCCATCGGCCTGCTGGCGCTCGCGCTGGGCATGCTCTACATGGCCGTCATCGGCTCCCGCCTGTTGCCCGCGCAGCTTCCGAAAACCGGCGCCGCCGGCCGCCGGCAAACTCTTTTGGAACTGGCGGAAAGCTACGATCTGCTGGAAAAATTGCATCGCCTGCGGCTCGACCCCAACTCGCCGCTGCTCGGTCAAGCCGTCGCGGACGCCCAGTTGCGCACCCGTTACGGCGTCACCATCGTCGGCATCGAACACCCCGAGCGCTTTGCGGAAAGCGTATCGCCGGCGCTGGCCACCAGCGAATTTCACCCGGCCGATGTCCTGTATGTGGTCGGTCCGGACGAGGCCGTGACCGCGCTGTGCGCCGCCGAAGGGCTGACCCGGCTGCTGATCGCGGAAAGCCAGCAACGCAACCTGGTACGGGAACTCGGTCTGGTCGAGGTCATGCTGCCCCCGGATTCGGAACTGATCGGCCAGACCCTGCGCCAGGCCGCGTTCCGCACCCATCACGGCCTCAGTGTGCTGGGCATCCGCCGCAATCGCCGGCCCGTACCCGGCAACCTGAGCGAAGAAAAGCTGGCGTTCGGCGATACGCTGCTGGTCGCGGGCGCCTGGAAGCAGATCGGCCTGTTGCAGAGCGATCACCGACGGTTCCTCGTGCTCAACCTGCCAGCGGAACTGAGCGAGGTCGCCCCGGCCTATCGGCAAGCGCCGTTCGCCCTGACGATCCTGCTGGCGATGGTGCTGCTCATGACTTTCAACATCGTCCCCAACGCCGTCGCGGCGCTGCTGGCGGCGCTCGCCATGGGTCTGTGCCGCTGTCTGCGCATGGAAGACGCCTACCGTTCCATCAACTGGTCCACCCTGGTCGTAATCGCCGGCCTGCTGCCGCTGGCCAAGGCACTGGAAAAGACGGGCGGCGTGACGCTCATCGCCGACGGACTGGTGGCCGGACTGGGCGGGTTCGGGCCGCTGGCGCTGCTGGCCGGCATCTTCCTGCTGGCGGCGCTGATCGGCATGTTCATTTCCAACACCGCCACGGCGCTGCTGATGGCCCCGGTCGCCATCGCCGCCGCCCAGAAGGTCGGCGTCTCGCCCTACCCTTTTGCCATGACCGTGGCGGTCGCGGCTTCAGCGGCCTTCGCCACTCCGGTGTCCTCGCCGGTCAATACGCTGGTGCTGGCCCCCGGCGGTTATCGTTTCGGCGATTTCGCGCGGGTGGGAGGACCGCTGCTGCTGCTGGTGATGGCGCTCACGCTGCTGGTCGTGCCGCTGCTGTTGCCGCTGTAGCGCCGAACCGGTCGTCGACCAGCCATGATGGACCCCGCCAGGTCAATCGACCTGTGGTTCCGCGAGCCAGGCCAGCAACGGGATGTAGGCGATGGCGACCAGGGTCGGTCCCAGGAACACTCCGATCAGGCCATAGGTTTGCGCCAGCCGCGAACCCACCAAGGTTAGCTCCCCCAACCAAGTCGGCGGCTGGTCAGGAATTCTTTCGACCGCTGCGGGCCGCGCGGCCTGCTGAAAGTAGCGCCGCGCGGCTAGATATTGGATGGCGCGAAGGGGGATCGTTTAATAGCGGTTGATCCAGGAGCCGCCGCCACCGCCGTACCGGTTGATCCAGCCCCCGCTGCCGCCGCCGCGATTGATCCAGCTACCACCCCGGTTGGTCCAGCCGCCGCCGCGATTGATCCAGCTACCACCCTGGTCGGCCCAGCCGCCGCTGCGGTTGATCCAGCCGCCGCCGCCGTAACGGTTGACCCAACTGCCACGCCTGCCGGCCGCGACGGAGCCACGGTAGCCGCCAGCGGCGACCCAGGCATTGGCCCGCTCGGATTCGGTCAGGGCGCCGCCCAGCAGCACGCCGCCGATCACCGCCTGCGACCACTTGCCCAGCCCGCGCAGAAACGTGCGGCGCGCTTCGATATCCAGCATGTCGGCCAGCTCAGAACCCGCTTTTTCATCTCGATCGGTCATGGCCGTTCTCCGCTCACTGCGTTTTCTTTGGTGCCGCTTCCTTTTCGGGGGCGGGAGCTGTTGTTGGCGCGGCTTCCTTTCCGGGCGCGGGAGCTGCCTCGGACGCCGCATCTTCTTCCGACGGAGGTCCTTCCTCGCCGACCAGGTTGGAGAAGTGCAGGGCCTGGAAACGCCAGCCATCTTTTTCCTTCTTCAGCACCGCCGAGACGTTAAGATCGAATTCGCGTGGCTGACCGGTCGGGTCGGTATCCTTCATGACGCAGGAGGCCATCAGCCAAGCGCTGCTGCCGTCCTCGGCTCCGGAAGCCTCCGGGCACTCGTGGCTCAGCGAGCCGGGCTTGAAGGTCTCGAAGTAATGCTTGTAGGTGTCTTCGACCGCCGCCTTACCCTTCCAGAATTCGCCGGGGCCGGTGCCCATCAGCGCCACGCTGGGACTGTCGGCGTAGAGCGCCAGCAACGCCTTGAGATCCTGCTTGTTCATCGCGTCATGGTGCTGCTTCAGCACCGCTCTGAGTTCCTCGCTGGCCTTTTCGGTCTTCGGCGATTCCGCCGCCCAGACCGGGGCCGCCAGCGCGCAACCCAGCATGGGGATTAACAGAACATGTTGTTTTTTCATGATAATTTATCCTGATGACGGGTTGATGGAGCTTGAAACCGGCTTCTCAAACCGGCGATTTCCGACATGCTAATTCCAGATGCAACCATTCACGCCCCTCGCCTGCTTACGGGAAAGGGAGTGGGGGTGCGGGCAGTGGTTTTACCGGCCGTGCGCCTCGTCCAACCGCTTCCGCAACAAACCGGCCCAATAGTCGAAAGCGGCTTCGGCATACGCCCAAGTGCTGTAGGCTTTGGAGTAGGACGAAACCCCTTTCTCGACCGCCGAACCCACGCCCTGACTCAGGTCGATGTCATATTTCTTGCCGATCTGCCGATCTACGTAGGCGGCCAGCACCTCGTTGCTCCGACTGTCGAGAAATTCGGCTTCGATGGCGGTCTGGCCGAGATAGGGAGTACCGCCAGTACCGCCGCCCGCCGCGACGTCCGCCACGGTGGCGTAAGGCACCACCAGGGTCACCACGCTCATTTCCGGTTTGGTCGGGATCAGATCGGTGATCGCCACCCGCACCCGCAACACGCCGGGACCCGGTTTGGTCACCAGCGGATAGGTCGGCGCCAGCGCCTTGACGATAGCGTTCTGGAAGTAGTCGGTCAGCGCTTTCAGTTCGGCCGGATCGATGCCCTTGTAGCCGGCGTCATCCTTGTACCAGACCCGAATGCGATCCAGCATCACCTTGTTGTATTGCTTCCAGTTCTGGCCGGGCTTGAGGTAACGCTCGGCGCCATCGCCGTCCCGGACCGGTTGCAGCTTGGAGTAGTCGCTGAGAAAGCCGGCGTATTTCGGCTTGGCCTCGCCGGCGGGCGTGCTGGCGCAACCGGCGCTCAGGGCGGCGCAGAGCAGGAGTAGAGGCAACAGGATCGGGGTGCGCATTATGGTTGGTCTTTTGAGGTGATCTCGGGTTGAAAGGGAGAAACTGACTATACTTCCCGGCAGGTCATTCATGGCATTGAATGTCTGGACCGCCAGGGCGCTATTGCGCAAGTCAGAGTATAGCCCACCCCAAAATCCATGCTTTCAAGGGCGGTCTTCCGATTTCAAGATTTCCCCAATTTCCTATTCACAAAAATGGGAGTTTCGTCTCGTGCGAGATTTGCGCTCTTTTCACAAATCCATGTCTCGATTTCACCTCCGGCCAGGCGTCGGCGCATTGCTGGCGCTCCTGCCGAGCGTTGGACCGTCGCTCGCGCTCGCCCAGCAACCCGCGGCGCCGCCGGTCGAAGTCACGGTGGTGTCCACCGCGCCGCAGACCACGCCCGCGACGTTTGAATTCACCGGCAAGACCGAAAGCTCCCGGTCGGTGGAAATCCGCGCCCGGGTGGAGGGTTATCTGGACCGGATCGCCTACACCGAGGGCGATTTTGTCCGCACCGGGCAACTGCTGTTTCAACTCGATCCGCAACCGTTTCAGGCCGCGCTGGACAACGCCAGGGGCGATCTGGCCCGCGCCGAGGCGCAACTCGCCAACGCCCGCGCCACCCTGGCGCGCGTCAGACCGCTGGCCAAGGAAAACGCGGTCAGCCAGAAGGACCTGGACGATGCGGTGGCGGCCGAACGCAGCGCGCAGGCGCAGGTGCAGTCCGCCAAGGCCCAGGCGCGCACCGCCGAGCTGAATCTGGGTTACACCAGCATCAAGTCGCCGCTGAGCGGCCTGGCCGGTAAATCGGAGTTCCGCGAGGGCAGCCTGGTCACGCCTGGCGCCAATAGTCTGCTCACCACCGTGGTACAACTCGATCCGATCTGGGTCAATTTCGGCATCGGCGAGAACGAGTTGTTGCGCATGCGGACCGAGGCGGCGGCCGGTCGCCTGAAGGGACCCGGTATCGACAGGCTGGAGGTGGAACTGGTGGAGGCGAATGGCAGCGTTTTTCCACAAAAAGGCCGGATTACCTTCGTGGCGCCGATGGTTGATCAACAGACCGGCACCGTGACCCTGCGCGCCGAGGTCCCCAATTCCCGTCCCGGCAGCCGGTTGCTGCCCGGTCAGTTCGTCCGGGTACGGATCCAGGGCGCTTCTCGACCCAACACGATCATGGTCCCACAGCGGGCGGTGATGCAGGGGCCACAGGGCAAATTCGTCTACGTGGTCGGCGCGGACGACCAGGCCGAGGCCAAGCCGGTCCAAGTCGGCGATTTCTACGGCGACCAGTGGATCGTCACCTCCGGCCTGAGCGGCAGCGAGCAGGTGATCGTGGACGGCGCCATCAAGATACGGCCCGGCTCGCCGGTCAAGATCGGCGCGCCCAAGCCCGCCGGCCAATAAGGGGAAGCGCCCATGATTTCGCGGTTCTTCATCGACCGGCCGATCTTCGCGGCCGTCATCTCCATCGTGATCATGCTCGCCGGCCTGGTGGCGATGGTGGGACTGCCCATCGCGCAGTTCCCGGAAATCACCCCGCCGCTGTTGCAGGTGGTGACCAGCTACCCGGGCGCCAACGCGGAAACGACCTCCAATTCCGTGGCCGCGCCGGTCGAGCAGCAGGTCAACGGCGTCGAGAGCATGATCTACATGCAGTCGAACAATTCGGCCAGCGGCGACATGGCGCTCAACATCTATTTCAACATTGGCACCGACCTGGATGCGGTGCTGCCCGATCTGACCAACCGGGTGAATCTGGCCACCCCGGTGATGCCGGCGGATGTGCGGCAGAACGGTCTGGTCATCAAGAAGGCGTCGTCCAACATCCTGATGGTGATCGCCATCAGTTCTGATGGTACGCAGGATCCCAATTTCGTCAGCAACTACGCCAACATCAACGTGGTGGACGAACTCAAGCGCATCCCCGGCGCCAGTCAGGTTTCGCTGTTTACCCAGTCCGACTACGCCATGCGCATCTGGCTCAAGCCAGACCGAATGGCGGAATTGAACCTTACCGTCAGTGATATTCGTCGAGCCATCCAGGAACAGAACGCGCAATTCGCCGTCGGCAAGGTCGGCCAGCCGCCGACCGGCTACCCGGTGGAACTCACCCTGCCGGTATCCGCCAAGGGTCGGTTGAGCGAACCGCAGGAATTCGAGCAGATCATCCTGCGCTCCAATCCCGACGGTTCCGCCGTGCTGCTGCGCGACGTGGCGCGGGTCGAGCTGGGCATTCGCAACTACGACACGGAAGGCTTGCTGAACGGCAAGCGCACCGATTTCATCATGGTCTACCAGCAGCCCGACTCCAACGCCCTGGACGTGGCCGACAAAATCATCAAGCGGATGGAGGAGATGGCTAAGAACTTCCCTTCCGGCGTCAGCTATTCCATTCCCTACAACACCACCAAGTTCGTCGAAGTGTCCATCGAAGCGGTGGTGCATACGTTCTTCGAAGCGGTCGTGCTGGTCATTTTGGTGGTGTATCTGTTCCTGCAAAACTGGCGGGCGACGCTGATTCCGTTGCTGGCGGTGCCGGTGTCCATCGTCGGCACCTTCGCCGGCATGTATCTGCTCGGCTTCTCGATCAATACCCTGACCCTGTTCGGCATGATCCTGGCCATCGGCATCGTGGTGGACGACGCCATCGTGGTGATCGAAAACGTCGAACGCAACATGCACGAGTTCGGCCTGGATTCCAAGGAAGCGGCGCGGCGGGCGATGGACGAGGTGACCGGCCCGGTGATCGCCATCGTGCTGGTGCTGTGCGCGGTGTTCATTCCCACCGCCTTTCTGAGCGGCATCACCGGCCAGTTGTACAAGCAGTTCGCCATCACCATCGCCATTTCGGTGATCATCTCCGGCGTGGTGGCGCTGACCCTCAGCCCGGCGCTGGCGGCGATCCTGCTCAAACCGGCGCACGGCCAGAAAAACATCTTTTTCCGGGGCTTTGAAAAAGCATTCGACAAAATGACCGGCGGCTACGTCGCCGGTTCGGCGTTCCTGATTCGGTGGGTACTGATCGGCCTGGTATTGTTCGGCGGCCTGCTGTTCGTCACCTGGGGCTTGTTCAAGAGCGTGCCCGGCGGCTTCGTGCCGGACGAGGATCAAGGCTATCTGCTGGGGGTGGCGATTTTGCCCGACGGCGCCAGCCTGGATCGTACCCGCGAGGTGGTCAACCAGGCCAACGCGATTTTCGGCAGGCATCCGGCGGTGGAAAACGTGGTCAGTCTGAATGGCCTGAGCCTGCTGGACAGCCAGAACAAACCCAACTTCGCGACCTTCTTCCTGCCGCTCAAGGACTGGAAGGAACGGGAAACGCCGGAACTCCACGCCTTCGCGGTGCAAAAAACCCTGCAACGCGAGGTCTTCCAACAGATCAGGGAAGCGCAGGTCGTCCTGTTCAATCCGCCGCCGATTCCAGGTATGAGCAGCACCGGTGGCTTCGAGTTCTGGATTCAGGATCGCGGCGGCGCGGGACCCAAGGCGCTGGAAGAAGCCGTGCAGAAATTCATCGCCAAAGCCAAGGAAAAGCCGGAACTGGGTCCGCTGGCCAGCACCTTCCGCGCCAATTCCCAGCAGTTGTTCGTGGATCTCGACCGGGAAAAAGCGCGGGCGCTGAACGTGCCGATTGACGATGTGTTCAATCTGATGCAAGGCGTTTTCGGCTCGATTTACGTCAACGACTTCAACAAGCTGGGTCGAACCTTCCGGGTGATGATGCAAGCGGACGCCCAGTACCGCACCCGACCCGAGGACATCAGCCAGATCTTCGTGCGCTCGACCACCGGCCAGATGGTGCCGCTGAGCGCGCTGGTCACCGTGCGATACATCACCGGTCCGGACAACGTGCCCCGCTTCAACGTATTTCCCGCCGCCCGGGTCAACGGCAACGCCGCGCCCGGCTACAGTTCCGGGCAGGCGCTGGCGGCGATGGAGGCGCTGGCCATGGAAGCCTTGCCGGAAGGCATGAGCTACGCCTGGGCCGGTCAGGCGTTTCAGGAGAAACAGGTGGGCGCGGCCTCGGCCATGGCCTTCGTGTTCGGCATCGTCATGGTGTTCCTGATTCTGGCGGCGCAATACGAGAAGTGGACGCTGCCCATCGCGGTGATCACCGCCGTGCCGTTCGCGGTGGCGGGCGCTCTGCTGGCGGTGTTCCTGCGCGGCCTGGTCAACGACGTGTATTTCCAGATCGGGCTGGTGACGCTGATCGCTTTGGCCGCCAAGAACGCGATCTTGATCGTCGAGTTCGCGGTGATGAAACGCGAGGAAGGGCTGTCGGCCATCGACGCGGCACTGGAAGCGGCGCGGTTGCGCTTCCGACCCATCGTGATGACCTCGCTGGCCTTCATTCTCGGCTGCGTGCCGCTGGCGATCAGCACCGGCGCCGGTGCGTTCAGCCGCCATTCCATCGGCACCGGCGTGATCGGCGGCATGTTGGGCGCGACCTGCGTCGCCATCTTCTTCATTCCGCTGTTCTACCGGCTGTTCGGCGGCGGCGCGATGGCCCCGGCTGTGGCCGAACCGACCCCACCCGCCCCGCTCAAGGAGGAAGGCAGCCATGCGTAAACAATCGAACGCGAAAAATCCCCCCTACCCCCCTTTTTCAAAGGGGGGAGCGCGAAGCGCGGGGGGATTTAGCCGCGCCAGCATCTCCGCCGCGCTGCTGGCCGCCCTGACCCTGGCCGGTTGCGCCGTCGGTCCCGACTACCAGCGCCCCGACGTACCGATCCCGACCCAATGGCGGCTGGCGGATGGGGAGATGCGCACCGTCGCCAGCCCCGGCTGGTGGCGACAGTTCCAGGACCCGGTGCTGGATGAGTTGGTCGAAATCGCCTTGCGGGAAAACAAGGATCTGAAAATCGCCAGCGCCCGGATCGAGGAATACCTGGGCCGCTACGCCATCACCCGCGCCGACCAGTTCCCGCAACTCGGCGCCGACGCCAGCGCCGACCGCACCCGGACGCCCGGTTCCAGTACCCTGTCGGGCAACTCCACCATCAGCAACAGCTTCCAGGCCGCGGGATTGCTGGCGTTCGAGCTGGATTTGTTCGGCCGGCTGCGCCGCGCCACCGAAGCGGCGCAAGCCGATTTGCTGGCGACCGAGGAAGCCCGGCGCACGGTGATTCTGGCGCTGGTGACGGGCGTCGCCAGCAACTACGTCCAGTTGCGCTCGCTGGACCGACAACTGGACATCAGCCGCCGCACCCTGGAGACCCGCGCCGAATCGCTGCGCATCGCCCGGCTGCGGTTCCAGGCCGGTCTGACCTCGGAACTGGACGTGCGCCAGGCCGAAGCGGAGTATCAGGCGGCGGCGGTGCAAATTCCGCAACTGGAAACCGCCATCGCCCAGCGCGAGGACGCCATCAGCCTGCTGCTCGGGCGCAATCCCAACGCCATCGCGCGGGGACGGCCGCTCGACCGGCTGGACCAACCCCCCGTGCCAGCCGGATTGCCTTCCGATTTGCTGGAGCGGCGGCCCGACATCCGCCAGGCGGAACAGCAGCTCGTCGTGGCCAACGCCAACATCGGCGTCGCCAGGGCGGCCTACTTCCCGACCATTTCGCTGACCGGCCTGTTCGGCTACGTCAGCCCGGAACTGGATGACCTGCTCCAGGGACCGTCACGCACCTGGAATTTCGGCGGCGGGCTGAGCGTGCCGATCTTCACCGCCGGCAAGATCGCCGGACAGGTTCAGGCGGCGGAGGCGGTACGACAACAAGCGCTGGCGAACTACGAAAAGACCATTCAGACCGCGTTCGGCGAAGTCGAGGACAGCCTGATCGCCTTGCGCAAGGGACAGGAGCGTTTGCGGGCGCAGCAAGCGCAAACGGAGTCGTATCGCCGCTATCTGAAGCTGGCGAAACTGCGCTACGACAACGGCTACACCAGCTATCTGGAAGTGGTGGACGCCGAGCGCAATCTGTTCAACGCCGAGTTGGCTACGGCGCAAAACCAGGGCGACGTGCTGCTGGCGCTGATCGGCCTTTACAAGGCGCTGGGCGGAGGCTGGATCGAACAGGCGGAGCGGACGAGCGCGTCGCCTGCCAAGGTGGCTTCGGCGCCGCCGGCTTCGTAGCCGCTTCGTTCGTCGAAAAAGAACAGGGCGCGTTCTCACGCGCCCTTTTTGCTGCGGCTGAGAAATCGCGCCAAGGGACCTTAGGCGGGCTTCTCCAGACTGGGAGCGGCAGCCTCGGTCCGCGGCTTGACCGCATCCAGCACCGCCTGCAATTTGGCTTCGTCCTCGTGCGACAGCGAGGTTTTCAGCAAGCGCCCTCCCGTGCCTTCCAGTTCGGCCAGGACCTTGTCCGGGGTAAAGTGCTTGACCAGCACGAACAGCACCGAGGAACCCGGTTTCAGCTCGGAGGCCAGCTTCTTCATGAAATCGTCGTCGATCCCGACATCGGCCAACGCGCCGCTCAACGCGCCGCCCGCCGCGCCAGCGGCCAGCCCCAGCAGTGGATTCATGAAGATCAAGCCGATCAACAAACCCCAGAAACTGCCGGAAATCGCTCCGGCGGTAGTCAGATCATGGATCTGGTGCAGTTTGACCTTGCCCTTTTCATCGCGGACCGCGACCACCGCGTCCTCCAGATCGATCAGGTATTCCTTCTGCATCCGCAGCAGGCGCAACCGCACTTCCTCAGCCGTGTAGATGTCGTCATACGCAACCGCCACGAAGGTATTGCTCATAATCGCTCTCCTGATGAGTTGGCCTGGTTGATTTCTGAGTTTCCATCAACCAGGCCGCCCACGTCAACCGGCCAGGGCCGGGGTGCGCTTCAGAAAAGCGGCGCGGTCGGCGGCAGTGGGAATATGTTCCGCCAAGCGCTGGTACAACTCCTGTGGCGTCCGCGCCTTGGCGGCGGCCTGTTTGACCAGCAGCTTGGCGATGGGACCGAGATAAACCGCCAAGTCCCGCCGGGCGGTTTCCAGCGTGGCCTGATCGAAGGAACCCAGCGATCCGCTCATCTGACTGGCCGCCGCGCTGCTTCCCGCCGTTCCCGTCATGCCGGCGGTGCCGCCGACGGTGCCGCCCAACACACCCCGCAGCCGTCGCTGGAACGACAACCGGTCCTGCTCGCCGGGTACGGTCGCCATCAACCGCTGGACCAACTCCGCCGGACTGCTGACTTGCAGCGCCGTCCGGCGCACCAGCACCTTGGCGACCGGGCCCAGAATCTCGGTCAGCAACCGCTCGGCCTGCGCCAGCAACGCCGGATCCCAACCCGGCAAGGCATTGGTCGGCGGTTCCGGCGCCTGGACCGGCGCCACCCGAATCACCGTGGAGCCATCGACCGTAACCTCGCGCTCCACCAGCCGCAGGCTTTCCAGGGCGGCGATAAACTCGTTGGCATTCTGAAACCGCTCGTCCGGGGACTTGGCCAGCGCCTTGTCGAGTACGGCATCCAGTTCCACCGGCAGGCGGGGATTCAAGCGGGTTACTTGTCGCGGGGGGTTGTGCAGGACCTGGTACATGAGGTCGCTGGCGCTGCGCCCCGCGAATGGCCGAATCCCGGTCAACAACTCAAACAGCACCACGCCCGTGGCGTAGAGATCGACACGCCGGTCGGCTTCCTGGCCGCCAAACTGCTCCGGCGCCATGTAACCGGGCGTGCCTACCGTCATGCCGTGCTGGGTCATGCCGCCGATGGTTTCCACTCGCGCGATCCCGAAATCGGACACTTTTACCTGGCCGTCCGCCAGCAGGATGATGTTGCCGGGCTTGATGTCCCGATGCACCACGCCGCAGGCGTGCGCGTGGTCGAGCGCGTGCAGCACTTGCACGATCACCGCCACGGCGTTGGCCAACGGCAGCGGTCGGCGATCCTTGAGGTAATCGCGCAATTCCCGGCCCTGCACATATTCCATGACGATGTAGGGAACGCCGCCCTCCTCGCCGTATTCGAATACCGTCACGATGTTGGGATGCAGGCAGCGACCGGCGGCGCGGACCTCGCGCCGGAACCGCGCCAGCCATTCGGCGCCGTCCTCGCCTTCCAGCAGGACGCGGTGAATGGTCTTGATCGCGACCTGGCGATCAATCGCTTCGTCGTAGCCCAGATAGACCACGCCCATGGCGCCGCGCCCGATGGTGCGCGCGATCCGGTAACGGCCGATATGCGACGGGCGCAAGCCGCTGGTGTCGCCGCCGTCGGTCATGTCGTCATTCGCCCAGCATCTTCATGGCGTTTTCCAGACTCAGGCGCATCCGGTTGAACGACTGCGACAGGGACGAAATCTCGTCCTTGCCCTGCCGCACGTATTCCGGCACGTCCGGCTTGCCCATGCTGACCTCGTTGGCGATCCCCGCGATCCGCACCACCGGCCGGATCACCACGAAATGCAGCAAAATGTTGAGCAGGACCAGCAGCAACAAAAACACGCCGCCCAACAGAATCATGAAGGTGGTAAAAGTCTGCTGGGCGCGCGCCAGCGGCACCGACATCGGCACCGTGACGATCTGCGCCCCGACGATCTCGTTGAGCTTCCAGCCGAAGCCGTTGTTGACCCCGTAGATGTCGGTCATGGTCTTGGGCGCATCCTCGACCTTGCCGTGGCAGGTCAGGCAGCCCTCGTCGTAGATCCCCAGCGGGCGCGCCAGATTGAGCATCCGTCCGGTCGGCGTATCCCGCTCGACCACCAGTTCCTTGCGGTCCGCGTTGTTGCGGAACTCGTGGATGAGGTCCGCTTCCCAATCGCTCGCCCGGTCGTTGGGGTTGGTCGGATTGAGGGCCGCTTCCTTGTAGGTGTAGTCGGGGAATTTGGCCCGCAGCGCCTTGAAGCTCTGCGCCGCTGCGTAGGCCGACACCGTCTCGGGTCGGAATTGCCGCTTCATCTGCAAGGTCAGCAGCGGTCGAATGCGCTCGGCCGTGTAAGCGCGGGCGCCCAGCGCGCTTTCCATCATGATGCGGGCATTTTGGACCACTTCCTCGCGGGCGTTCTGCTTGAGGATGCGGTCGGTCAGGTACGCCGCCAGCGCCAGGCCGATCACGAAGGCCAACAGCAGCACCAGATTGAATTTCATGCGCAGACCCATGAGTGGACTCCTCGGGCTTCGTTGGTCGGATCGCGATCAGGCGGATGGCGGGCTGGGGCTCGCCGGCGGCTGGCAGTTCTGATTCAGGGCATCGTGCGCCTTGCTGAACCCCACCAGGCTGAAGTTGACCGGGAACGACTGGGTGGCCGGCCACGTGGGCCAAAACCGCAGATAGACGGTGGCCTGCCGGCCTTCCCGCAGTTGTCGGACCAGTTCGGGCAGGTTCTGGTCGAACACCAGAATCATGTCGCGGGCGGTTTTTTCGCTATGGATTGGCGGATTCCTGTCCACCACCAGTTGCAGGTCGGCGAAGGACGGATCCAGTTCCGACTGGGTGACCACCAGCAGGCTGGCGCCATTGAACACCAACTGGACCGGCGTCGAGTCGTAGCCGTCCGAGATGATCAGGGATTGGCTGCTCAGCAGGCAGCGCGACTGGCGGGTCACCGGATCGGGTTGGACGGCGGCCGTCCAGACCGCGCCCGCCGGCGCGGCCGTCAGCGCCAATCCGCCGGACAGGACGAGGGCGGCCAGCCAACGCCATCCGCGACCGTCAGCCGGACCGCGCACCCAGTTTCTTGATCGATGAGCCAACACGGTTTTCCACTCCCCGTTTCGATGATTCGATACTTCGGTCCGGGATTTGCCGCCCGAGCCCTGGTCCGCTCCGCGCCCCGCGGTCGAATTCAACTGTCTGGCCGCGGACCGATTCCGGTATAGTGCGCGGTGTTGGATCTACGTGAGATTAGACAGTTACTCCGGGGTAAACCATGATTCCGTCCGCTGCCGACCACGCCGCTGACATTCTTGCCAGCGATGGCGCCACGGTCCACCGCCTGACGCTGCGCCAATCGAATGCGGGCAGCGCGCCGGTGCTGGTGGATGCCGCCGGGACCGCCTTCAGCCCCTGGACGGTGGAACTGCTGCGCTGGCCAGCCGCGGCCGAGACGGACTTGCGGCGCGGCGGCTATCTCATCGACCGGTGTTGGACGCTGGAACCCTGGTGCAATTGCGCGGATTGAGACCGCATAGCAGGTCCGTATCCCGCCACGACTATCGATTTCATTATCCGTCAATCCGCAATTTTAGTTCAACGAGTGCCCAACATGGATTTTCTTTCCGGTCTGCTGTCGCTTTTTCTGCACCTGGACCAACACCTGGCCGAACTGGCCAGTCAATACGGCAACTGGCTCTACGCCATTCTGTTCCTGATCGTGTTCTGCGAAACCGGGCTGGTCGTCACCCCGTTTCTGCCCGGCGATTCCCTGCTGTTCGCGGCGGGCGCCCTGGCCGCCGTCGGCGAGATGAACATCCACGCCCTGTTTTTGTTGCTGGCGTTCGGCGCCATCGCCGGCAACACGGTCAATTACGCGGTTGGCCGTTACCTGGGCGAGAAAGCGTTCAGCCCCGACGCCCGCGTGCTGAAGCAGGAGTACCTGGATCGCACCCACCGCTTTTTCGAGCGCCACGGCGGCAAGACCATCATCATCACCCGCTTCGTGCCCATCGTGCGCACCTTCGCGCCGTTCGTGGCCGGCGCCGGCGGCATGAGCTATGGCCGGTTTCAGTGGTACAACGTGGCCGGCGGCGTCGCCTGGACCGCCTCGTTTTTGTACGGTGGCTATTTCTTCGGCAACCTGCCGTTCGTCAAGCGGAATTTCACCCTGGTGATCCTGGCCATCATCATCCTGTCGCTCATGCCCGGCGTGGTCGAATACTGGCGGCATCGCCGCGGCGCCGACAGCGCCGCGGCGCGCGCCGAATAACCCCAGCGTTTGCAATCCAACCCGCCGCTGTATAATCGACCGGGCGGGATCTTCCCGGTGGCCCACCGGCCAGCGGGAATACGAAAAGCGTCAACCGGCCACCCGGTGAACCGGAATCATTACCCCTGACTCCGCCACAACAACCACTGCGCGCCAAGACCACCCCACTTCATCCCCAGACCAACGGAGCCCAAGCCATGAGCCACACGTGCCGCATCGAACTGGATGGAAAGTCCCACGACTTCCCGGTCGTCGAGGGAACCGAAAACGAACTTGCAATCGACATCAGCACGCTGCGCGACCGCACGGGCTACATCACCCTGGACGACGGCTATGGCAACACCGGCTCCTGCAAGTCCGCCGTCACCTACATCGACGGTGATAAGGGCATCCTGCGCTATCGCGGCATCCCCATCGAGCAGCTGGCCGAGCACAGCACCTTCGTGGAAACGGCCTGGCTGGTGATCTGGGGCCGGCTGCCCACCCAGGAAGAACTCAGCCGCTTCAGCAACCGGCTCACCCAGAACGAAATGATGCACGAGAGCCTGCGCAATCATTTCGAGGGTTTTCCGCCCAACGCCCCCCCGATGGCGATTCTCTCGGCGATGATCAACGCCATGAGCTGTTACGAGCCGGAAATGATGGAGATCGAGGACGAGCGGACCCTGGAACGGGCGGCGGCCCGGATCATCTCCAAGGTGCGCACCATCGCCGCGGCCAGCTACAAGATGTCGGTCGGCCAACCGCTGATGTACCCCAATCCCCAGTACAAGTATTGCGAGAACTTTCTGCACATGATGTTCTCGCTGCCTTACCGCGAGTACGTGCCGACCCCGGAAGTGGTTCGCGCGCTCAATCTGTTCCTGATCCTGCATGCCGACCATGAACAGAACTGTTCGACCAGCACGGTGCGCATGGTCGCCTCCAGCCAGGCCAACATGTTCGCCAGCTGCGCGGCGGGCGTCTGCGCCCTGTGGGGGCCGCTGCACGGCGGCGCCAACGTCGCGGTGATCGAGATGCTGGAGTTCATCCGTCAGTCCGGCATGAAGGTATCCGAGTACGTCGACCGGGTGAAGATGAAGGACACCAAACTGCGGCTGATGGGCTTCGGACACCGGGTTTACAAGAACTTCGATCCCCGTTCCAAGATTCTCAAGGATGCCGCCGACAAGATGCTGGCGCGCCTGAACATCAGCGATCCGCTGCTGGACATCGCCCTGCAAATGGAGGAAGCGGCGCTCAACGACTCGTATTTCATCGAGCGCAAGCTGTATCCGAACGTGGATTTCTACAGCGGCATCATTCTGCGGGCGATGGGCATTCCGCTGAGCATGTTCACGGTGATGTTCGCCATGGGCCGCATGCCGGGCTGGATCGCCAACTGGAAGGAAATCCACGACGATCCCAAGTCGCGAATCTATCGGCCGCGGCAAATCTATACCGGCAACACCGTCCGGGATTACGTACCAATCGACCGGCGCTGAGTCCGCCGCGCTTCCCGGCCCTGGCCCATCCGGCCGGAGCCGGGAACCAAGCTTCAATCCCGCTCATCGAAATACGCGACAGAATCGGAATTCAAGCGTCATTCAATGTCGTTCGACGATTTCAGGCGGGATTTCATCGGTCTCGACACCCGTTACCGGCTGGCCGACGGTCGGCTGGCACGCCGTCACTACCTCGATTCCGCCGCCTCGACCCTGGCGTTGCGCAGCGCTCGCCACGTTGCCGACGAGCTGCTGCGCCACTACGCCAACACCCATAGCGATCTGCATTTTTCCGCCCGGATCGCCAGCCACGCCTACGCCTGGGCGCACGGGCAAGCGCTGGAACTCGTCCGGGCCGATCCCGACCGTTACACCGCCTGTTTCGCCGGCAGCGGTTGCACCGCCCCGCTCAATCGACTGGCGCGAACGCTGGCGATGCGCCGACCGGAGCGGGACGTGGCGCTGGTGTCGCTGATGGAGCACCACGCCAACGACCTGCCGCACCGCAAGCACGCCGGCCAGGTCGTTCACATTCCGCTGACCGGCGCATCGCCGGCACTGGGCGCGGTGGATTTGGCGGCGTTGGAGCGGTTCCTGGAACAGTATCGCGGCCGGGTCAATTACGTCGCGGTATCCGCCGCCAGCAACGTCACCGGCATCGTCAATCCGGTTCACGACATCGCGGCACTGGCGCACGCCCACGATGCCTGGGTGGTGGTGGACGCCTCCCAGCGGCTCGCCCACGCCCCGCTGGCGATCAGCGATACGGGCGCGGCGGAGCGGGAACTGGACGCCGTGGTGTTTTCCGGCCACAAACTGTACGCGCCGGGATCGCCGGGCGTGGCGGTGATGCGGCGGGCGCTGCTGGAGGGTTGCGAACCGGACGAGGTGGGCGGCGGCATGGTCGAGGACGTGTATCCGAGTGGCTACCGGCTCAGCGCGCGTTTTCCCGACCGCGAGGAGGCCGGCACACCCAACCTGGTCGGCGCGGTGCAACTGGGTGCGGCGCTGAGCGTATTGCAACGAGTCGGGATGCAACGGATTCACGCCACCGAACAGGAGCGGCTTCGATATCTGCTCGCCGAATTGTCGGCCATGCCAGGCGTGCGAGTGTATGGCGATCCCGATCCCGAACGCACCCCGCGCCTCGGCACGGTCGCCTTCAATCTGAACGGACTGGACCATGGGCTGGTCGCCACCGTACTGAACGACTATCACAACGTCGCGGTCCGCAATGGCTGCTTTTGCGCCCATCCCTACGTCCGCGAACTGCTGAAGCCGGAACTGTGGGCGCTGGACCTCGATCCCGACGCCGACGACGCGGCGACTTCGCTCAAGCGTCGGCAGGGCATGGTGCGCGCCAGTCTCGGTCTGTACACCCAAGATGATGATATAGCGGCCTTGCTGGCCGGCATCCGCGATCTGCTGGCGCGACCCGGGCATTACCGGACGCTGTACGATGCGGATACGGATGGCAACTTTCGGCATCGGACCTTCAACGCCGCGGCCAAAGCCCTGTTCGATCCCGAGGCGACGCTCGACCGGGCGCTGGCGCGACTGAGCGCAACGGATGACGTGCTATAGTTACGACATTCACCGCCACCGAGCGAATTCATCGCCATGCCTGACTTTCTGCGCAAGTTCATCGGTCTGCTGTTGATCTTCGCCGCCGTCGGCGTCGCCTCCTGCCAAGCGCTGGTGGCGTCCTGTTCGTCCGGCGCCGCTCCCGTCCCGACCGTCGGCGCGCCACGCTGATTTCAGGGCCGTCGCCATGGGCCGCCTGCTGCTGCTGGCCGGTGTCATTCTGATCCCGCTAACCGCTCTGATTCTATTACTGAAACGGAGAGTCCGAATCATGGCCGAACGCTACCGGCAAACTCCCGGCCGTTTCCCGTCGCCCAAGGGTATTTTGATGTTCCTGCTGCCGCTGCCGGTGCTGATCGCCGCCGTCGTCTCGCTGGCGCACGGCAGCCTGGACGGCCTGCTCGGCAACGCCGCCGGCTATGGGCTGTTTCTGGCCGGGGCGCTGCTGCTGCGGCGCGGCTTGCTGACGGAAGCCGAATACGGCCGCCGCCGGGTCGCCAGGGCACCCTGGCCGCTCAAGACCCTGGGTGGCAGCGTCATCGCGCTGGCGACCGGCATCACCGCCTGGTTCGGCGCTGGCCAACACCCGGCCATCGCCGTGGCGTTCGGCCTGGCCGCCCTGCTCGGCTGCTATCTGAGCTACGGCTTCGATCCGCGCGTCGCCAAGCGTTTCACCGACCGCGACGGCGTGGATGTCACCGACCGGGTGCTGGAGGCGCTGACGCAGGCCGAGGCTTCCATCGCTGCCATCGAACAGTCCACCCGCAATATCCGCAACGCCGAACTCAACAGCCGGCTGCGGCGCATTGTCGCGCAGGCCCGGCAAATCCTGACGATGCTGGAGGAAGACCCACGCGACCTGCGCCGCGCCCGCAAGTTCCTGAATGTCTATCTGGACGGCGCCAAGCAGGTTACCGAGGGCTACGCCAAAACCCACGCGCGAGTGGTCGCGCCGGAACTGGAGGACAATTTCCGCCGGGTGCTGGCCACCATCGAAGACGTCTTCCAGGAACAGCAACAGAAATTGCTGGAAACCGACGTCACCGATCTCGACGTGCAAATCGAAGTGTTGACCACCCAGTTGAAGCGGGAAGGGGTGATCTGATTTGCAGGTTGTTGTATCGATCCACAGGAGAAAACTCACATGACCACGACGCCAGCTTCCGCCCCTCCCACCACCACCGCCCCCCCCACCCTGCCGGCGTTGCCCGAGGCGTTCGCCGCGGCTCTGCCGCAGGTCCAGCAGGACCTGGCCGCCCGCGCCCCGGCGCCGGCCCAGGACCAGCAACACGTCGCCGCGCTGGTCAGGGAACTGGATCTCCGCGACAGCAACTCCATCATCTTCTTCGGCAGCAAGGCCCAGGAGCAGTTGACCACCATCTCCGACAAGATGCTGGAAGGGGTGCGCAACAAGGACACCGGTCCCGCCGGTTCGGCGCTGAACGAAATGGTCGCGGTGCTGCGCGGTTTCGATCTCGACGAACTGGACCCGAACAAGAAACCCGGCTTTTTCGCCAGGCTGTTCGGCAAGGCCAAACCGCTGGTCAAGATCGTCCAGCAATACGAGACCGTGCGGAACCAGATCGACAGCATCAGCGACGCCCTGGAGCGGCATAAGACGCAGCTGCTCACCGACATCGCCGCCCTGGACCGGCTGTACACCGCCAATCTCGACTATTTCCACACTCTGGAGCTCTACATCAAGGCCGGCGAGGAAAAGCTGCGCGCGGTGGACGCCGAGGAGTTGCCGGCGCTGGAGCGGGAGGTCACGACCAGCGAGGACATGGTCAAGGCGCAAACCTTGCGCGATCTGCGCGCCAGCCGCGACGACCTGGAACGGCGGGTCCATGACCTCAAGCTGACCCGGCAGGTCACCATGCAGAGCCTGCCCAGCATCCGGCTGGTGCAGGAGAACGACAAGGGCCTGATTACCAAGATCAACTCGACCCTGGTCAACACCGTGCCGCTGTGGCGGCAACAACTGGCCCAGGCCATCACCATCTACCGCTCCGGCCAGGCCGCCGAAACCGTCAAGGCCGCCACCGATCTCACCAATCAACTGCTGGAGGCGAACGCGGAAAATCTCCGGCAGGCCAACGCGCAAACCCGCGCCCAGATCGAACGCGGCGTGTTCGACATCGAAACGGTGAAGAAGGCCAACCAGACGCTGATCGCCACTATCGAGGACAGCCTGCGCATCGCCGACGAGGGCCGCCGCCACCGGCAGGAAGCCGCCGCGCAACTGGAAGCCTGCGAAACCGAATTGCGCCAGGCGTTGTCCGCCGCGCAGGCCCGAACCCGCCAACCCACCGGAGGCCGCTGACATGGGACTGTGGGACAAGTTACTCGGTGAATTCATCGACGTCATCCAATGGACGGACGACTCCAACGACACCCTGGTGTACCGCTTCGAGCGGCACGGCAACGAGATCAAGTACGGCGCCAAGCTGACGGTGCGCGAGGGCCAGGTGGCGGTGTTCGTCAACGAGGGCCAGCTCGCCGACACCTTTCAGCCCGGCATGTACGAGCTGAAAACCAACAACCTGCCCATTCTTTCGACGTTGCAAGCCTGGCAGCACGGTTTCGAGAGTCCGTTCAAGGCCGAGGTGTACTTTTTCAGCACCCGCCGCTTCACCGACCTCAAGTGGGGCACCCAGAACCCGGTGATGCTGCGCGATCCCGAATTCGGGCCGATCCGGCTGCGGGCCTTCGGCAGCTACGCCATCCGGGTCAAGGACGCGCCGACCTTCCTGCGCGAGATCGTCGGCACCGACGGCCGCTTCACCACCGACGAAATCACCAACCAGTTGCGCAACATGGTGGTGTCGCGTTTCGCCAACATCCTCGGCCAGTCAAAAATTCCGGCGCTGGATCTGGCCGGCAACTACGACCAACTCGGCCAATTCCTCCAGCAACGCATCGCCCCGGAATTCGAGGCGGTCGGGCTGGAGTTGACCAATCTGCTGGTGGAAAACATCTCACTGCCCAAGGAAGTCGAGGCCGCGCTGGACAAGCGCAGCAGCATGGGCATCGTCGGCAATCTCGACCAGTACACCCAGTTCCAGGCGGCGGAAGCGATGCGCGACGCGGCGGCGAATCCGAGCGGCGGCTCCGAGGCGATGAACATGGGGCTGGGGCTGGCGATGGCCCAGCGGCTC
>DGFE01000201.1:0-4870 GCA_002391525.1 Competibacteraceae bacterium UBA3908 | reverse complement strand
GCGGTCAGTTGACCCGCGCCACCCTGGTCTGGACTCAGGGCATGGCCAACTGGACTCCGGCGGGCGAGGTGGCGGAACTGAACGCGCTGTTCGCCAACCTGCCGCCACCGCTGCCGGCGGCTTGAAACTCCTCTCTCCCAGCGAGAGAGGGTTTGAAGGTGAGGGAGTCTTTTCCACGACCGCAACAATCACAGGAGGTCACCATGGGACTGTTCGATTTCGTCATCAACCAGGGCAAGAAACTGTTCGGCGCGGGTGACGATCCCGCCGCCAGGATCAAGCAGGAAATCGAGGCGGCCAATCCCGGCGTCAAGAATCTGAACGTCGAATTCAAGGATGGCCAGGTCAGCCTTTCCGGGGAGGCCGCCAGCGCGGACGCCATGGAGAAAGCCGTGCTGATAGCGGGCAATGTGCAAGGCGTTTCAGGGGTTTCCGCCGACCGGCTGCAAGCTCCGCCGCAAAGCGGTAAGGTCGACTATTATGTGATCCAGAAAGGAGACACCCTCTCGGCGATTGCCAAGAAATTCCTGGGCAACGCCTCTGCCTATCCCAAGCTCTTCGAAGCTAACCGGGAAGTCATCAAGGACCCGGATTTGATTTATCCGGGCCAGAAAATCCGCATTCCGCTGGAGTGAAATTCAGGACGGCACCGTTGCGGGCCGCGCATGCGCGACCCGCATCAAGGCATGCAACCGGAGGATACGACGATGGACGCATTACAATTGCTGGGCAGCCTGTTGGGCGACAACGCCACCTCTTCCGGGGTGGGTGGCCAGATTCTCGGCCAACTGGTCAACAGCCTGGGCGGAGGAGGTCGACCGGCGGGCGGCGGGACCGCCGCGGGCGAGGGGATGGGCTAAGGGTTGCCGTGAGGAGAAAAATCAACATGGGCGCCGCTGCCGAAAAATTGCGCATGAGCGAGGCCGACTATCTCGACTGGGAAAGCCGGGCCAAGGAAAAACACGAGTACGTCGCCGGCGAAATTTTCGCCATGGCCGGCGCCAGCGAGCGCCATAACCGGATCGCCGGCAACGTGTTTTTTCACCTCCGACAAGCCACCCGCGGCCATTCCTGCCGCGCCTTCATGGCCGACATGAAACTGCGCATCGCCGATCACCGAAGCTATTACTACCCGGACGTGATGCTGGTCTGCGACGACAGCGACAATCACCCGATCTACAAAACCGCGCCCTGTTTCATCGCCGAGGTGCTGTCGCCCTCGACCGCCACCACCGACCAGCGCGAGAAGTGGCTTCACTACCAGGATATTCCCAGCCTGCGTTACTACCTGCTGGTGGACGCCGACCACGTGAACGCCCGGTTGTTGACGCGCGTGGCGGGAGACCGCTGGACCGAGCAGGTGCTCGACCGCGAGGACATCGTCGAGATCGCCTGCGGCGACGCCCGGCTCGCCCTGGCGCTGGACGATCTGTACGAAGACACCGGGCTGCTGACCTGATTCCCGGAATTCTCCCCGCGCCGGCCAGCCTCGATCAGGTCGGGCTGAACCGGTAACCAATGCCGGTTTCCGTAAGAAAATGTCGTGGGCGCGCCGGATCGGCTTCCAGCTTCTGGCGCAGATGGCCCATGTAGATGCGCAGGTAGTGGCTGCGTTCCACATAGGCCGGTCCCCAGACGTCCCGCAGCAGTTGGCGGTGCGTCAACACCTTGCCAGGTTTGGTGATCAGTGTGGCCAGCAACCGGAACTCCATCGGCGTCAGTTGAACCGGCTGGCCGGCGCGCGACACCCGCCGGTTTTCCAAATCCACGCTCACTTCACCGAAAGCGACAACGGTGGTGCCGGACGGATCGCGCACGTAACGCCGACACACCGCCCGGACCCGCGCCAGCAATTCCGCCACCCCGAACGGCTTGCTCAGATAATCGTCGGCGCCGGCGTCCAGCGCCTCGACCTTGTCGTATTCCTCGATCCGGGCCGACAGCACCAGCACCGGCATACCGCTCCAGGCGCGCAGATCGCGGATGAAGTCCACGCCGCTACCGTCCGGCAGGCCGAGATCGAGAATGGCCAGGTCCGGTTGGCGGGTGCCGGCTTCCAGCAAGCCGCGCCGCAGGGTCTCCGCCTCGTACACGCGATGGCCTTCCGCCTCCAGCGCGGTGCGCACGAAACGCCGAATGGCGTGTTCGTCCTCGACGATCAAAACGGTCAGAGCAGATTCAGCCGTGGCGATCATGTCGGCTCCGGATCGGACTCAGCATCGGTTTCGAGCGGCGGAGGCGGTTCCAGCGGCAGGGTAAAGATGAAGCGGGCGCCGCCGCCGATCCGGTTTTCGGCCCGGACTTGCCCGCCGTGGGCTTCGATGATCGTCCGGCAAATGGCCAGCCCGAGACCGACCCCCGGCGCCGCCGACTCTGCATGGCCCCGGGTGAATTTCTCGAACAGCGCCTGTTCCCGTCCGGCGGGTAAACCCGGCCCTTCGTCCCAGACCTCGACGTTCAGTCGGTCGACCGCGGCGCTGGCGGTCACCCCGATCACGGCGCCGGGCGGCGTGTATTTGGCGGCGTTTTCCAGCAAGTTTACCAGCACCCGTTCGATCAGCACCGCGTCGCAGTTGATCAGCGGCAAATCCGGGTCGAGCGCCAGCCGCAGCGGATGCTCGCGCAACGGTTGCTCCAGCAGCCGCACGGCCGAGCCGACCAGTTCCTCCAGCGACTGCCAGTCCTTGCGCAAGCGCACGCCGCCGGCCTGCAACCGGGCCATGTCCAGCAGGTTGTCGGCCAGCAGCGCCATTCGCACCGCCTGCTCGCGGATCGCCGTCAGCGATTCCTGGTGAGGGGATTCCTCGGCGGCCAATTCCAGCGCCAGCGTTTCCGCCAGCCCAATCAGGGCGGTCAACGGCGTGCGCAGATCGTGGGACAGCGCCGCCAGCAGCGAATTCCGCTGCCGCTCCGCCTCCATCTTGACCAGCGTATCGCGGGCGACCGCGGCGAAATGCACCCGCTCCAGGGCGATGGCGATCAGCGCGGCGAAGGTGTCCAGCAGTCGGCGCTGTTCCGGGATCATCAGTAACCGCCGCTGCTCGGGCGCCACGGCCAGCACGCCGCGGGTGCGCAACGGCGCCTTGAGCGGCAGGTACAACAACGATGCGGCGGGCAGGGTATCGGTGCCGAGACCCGCCGGGTCGGTGCGGTCGAAACACCATTGCGCAATCGCCAAATCCACCTTCGGCTTGCCGGGCCGCACCGGCGGTGGCTGCAAGTGGTCGTGGTCGTCCGGCAGCAACAGCCGCGCCTTGACCCGGAAGCTGGCCTCGACGCAGCGTTCGCTGATCTCGATCACCTGTTCGGCGGCCAGCGCCCCGGACAGTTCGCGCGACATTTCGTAGAGGTAGCGGGCGCGCTCTTCGCGGGCGCTGGCCACCCGGGCCTGATAGCGGAACCGGGCCATGAGCTGGCCGACGATCAAACCGACGCTCAGCATCACCGCGAAGGTGAGCAGGTATTGCCAGTCGTGGATCGCGAACGAGAAGCGCGGCGGCACGAACAGGACATCGAAGGCCGCCACGTTGACGACCGCCGCCAGCACCGCCGGGCCGCGTCCGTACCGCACCGCTACGCTGACCACCGCCAGCAGAAACAGCATGGCGATATTGGTCAGATCGAAATAGGGTGGCAGCGGAGTGGCCGCCAGCGCCGTGCCCAGGCAGACCAGCAGCGTCGCGCCGTAGCGTCGCGCCATGGCCGGCAACACGGTCCGCTCTTCGTCCTCGGCCTTGACCGCCGGGCCGAGGGAACGCCGGGGCGGGTTGTCTTGCGCCAGCGCCAGCAGATCGAGATCCGGGGCCAGCCGGGCCAGCCGTCCGGCGAGCGCTCGCCGGAACCAACGCCAACGGCCCGGCTGGCCGCGACCGACCATCACCCGGCCCAGGTCGTGCTGGCGGGCATAGTCGACGATGGCTTGGGCGATGTCGTCGGCGGCCTGGGTGGCGGTACGGGCACCGAGATCCTGAGCCAGTTTGAGGGTGTTGAGAATCGCCCGGCGATGGGCTTCCGGCAGGCGTTGCAACGCCGGCGTTTCCACGTACAGGGCGTGCCATTCGCCATCCAGCTTACCGGCCAGCCGACTGGCGGCGCGCACCAGCGCATCCGCCCCGGCGCCGGGGCCGACGCACACCAGCAACGCTTCGCGGGTGGACAGCGTCGGGCCGCCGGCCTCCTGCCGGTAGCTCTGCATCTGGTCGTCCACCCGGTCGGCGGTGCGCCGTAGCGCCAGCTCGCGCAGGGCGATCAGGTTGCCCTTGCGGAAGAAGTTCTGAATCGCGCGCTCGGCCTGATCCGGCAGATAGACCTTGCCTTCCTTGAGCCGTTGCAGGAGTTCGTCGGGCGGCAGATCGACCAGCACCACCTCGTCGGCCTGATCGAAAACGCGGTCGGTAACCGTTTCCCAGACCCGGATGCCGGTGATGCCGCCGACCACGTCGTTGAGGCTCTCCAAATGCTGCACGTTGACGGTGGTCAGGACATCGATGCCCGCTTCGAGCAGCTCCTCGACATCCTGCCAGCGCTTCGGATGGCGGCAACCGGGCGCGTTGCTGTGCGCCAACTCATCGACCAGGATCAGCGCGGGCCGCCGCGCCAGGGCGCCATCGAGATCGAACTCCCGCAGCACCCGATCCCGATAGGGAATCTCCTTGCGCGGCAACACTTCGAGGCCCTCCAGCAACGCGGCGGTTTCCGGGCGACCGTGGGTTTCGACCAGGCCCACCACGACATCCAATCCCTGTTCGCGGCACTGGCGGGCGGCCAGCAACATGGCGTAGGTTTTACCGACGCCCGCCGACGCCCCGAAAAAGATTTTCAGCTTGCCGCGCCGGGAACGCGCCTCCTCCTGCTTGAGGCGGTCGAGCAA
>DGFE01000110.1 GCA_002391525.1 Competibacteraceae bacterium UBA3908 | reverse complement strand
CCGCGGTGGTGCTGGGCCTGATCATCGCCCTGACCCATAGTTCCAACGGTTTCCTGATCACCGTATTCTTCCTGCTGGCCCTGGCCTTCGGTGCGATGATGGCCCTGCCCATCGGCGGCGCCGACATGCCGGTGGTGATCTCGCTGTTCAACGCCTTCACCGGCTTGGCGGTGGCGCTGGAAGGCTATGTGCTGCTGAACTCGGCGATGATCATCGCCGGCATCATCGTCGGCTCGTCCGGTACGCTGCTGACCTTCATGATGGCCAAGGCGATGAACCGTTCAGTCGCCAACGTGCTGTTCAGCAACTGGGCGGCGCTGGCCAGCGGCGAGGCGCAGGCCGTCACCGGTAGCCTCAAGCCGATGGACCCGCCGGACGCGGCCATTCAGATGGCGTATGCCTCCAAGGTCATCATCGTACCCGGTTACGGCATGGCGGTGGCGCAGGCGCAGCACAAAATCTGGGAAATGAGCAAGCTGCTGATCGAGCGCGGCGCGACGGTCAAGTTCGCCATTCACCCGGTCGCCGGTCGCATGCCCGGCCACATGAACGTGCTGCTGGCCGAAGCGGGTGTGCCCTACGACTACATCGCCGACCTCGAAGAGATCAACGAGGAGTTCTCCACCGCCGACGTGGCGCTGGTGATCGGCGCCAACGATGTGGTCAACCCGGCGGCGCGCAACGACAAGTCCAGCCCGATCTACGGGATGCCGATCCTGAACGTGGACTATGCCAAGAACGTGCAGGTCATCAAGCGCGGCAAGGGTGTGGGCTTCGCCGGCATCGAGAATGCGCTGTTCTTCGCCGACAACACTCGCATGGTCTACGGCGACGCCCAGAAAGTGGTGTCGGCGCTGATCCAGGGCATCAAGGAACTCGGCTAGACTCGCCGCGATTTGCGTCAAACCAGCAAGGCGGCCTGAAGGCCGCCTTGTTTTTTGCAATCGAAAAGGGAAAAGCCCGGCCTGGCGGCCGGGTTCCGGTCCAATAGCGCTCAATGCGCCGGCAGGTCGATGCGCACCGTATCACGGAGCACGCCGTCCAGACCGCCGAACACGGTCAGCCGTTCCACCTTGTCCACCACCTTCTCCAGCGCCTCCAGTTCCTTGAGCCGCAGCAGCAGGGGGTTCTCTTCCATGAGCTTCGCCGTGTTGAGCAGCGAGCGGGTGGCGGCGGTTTCCTCCCGCCGGCGGATGACGTTGGCCTGCGCCACCTTCTCCGCCTGCACCACCTGGTTGAGAATGTCCTTCATCTCGCCGGGCAGGATCACGTCCTTCAACCCGACCGTCTCCAGTTCCAGGCCGTGCGGACGAATCTTCTCGACTGCGTAATCCCACACCGCCCGATCCAGTTCGTCCTTGTCGCCGAGCAACACGTCCAGGGTGCGGGTGCCGATGGTCTGACGCAGACCGAACTGCAAGGTCCGGTACAGGTAGTCGCCGCTGTTACCCAGCTCGGCGCGAGCCTTCACCGGATCGGCGATCCGGTAGACCGCCGACAGGTTCACCCGCAGGCTGACCTTGTCCTTGGTCAGGATTTCCTGGCCGGAGACCTCCAGGGTCTGCAGTCGCAGATCCACCGACTCCACCTTCACCGCGCGGTTGAACCGCCAGAAGGCGTGCAGGCCGGGCGGCAGGGTGCGCGCCAGTTCGCCGTCCACCAGCAATAGACCGACGTGGTTGTCCTCCACCTCGGCGTCCTGAATGAAGCCGGTCAGGTTCTTGGCTAAAGCCGCCGAGGGCCGCGCCAGCAGGGCGGCGTGCGCCCGAGACAGCGCGTAATCGGTCGCGATGTCGATCAGCTCGACGCGAACCTCCACCGGACCCCGCCAGTAAACCCGACGGGTCGCGGGCGGCAGCACACCGTCCAGGCGGCCGTTCTTGTAGATCAGGCCGACCTGCCGGTCGCCGGTCTCCACCACCTGAAAATGGCGCTCCACCAGGCTCGAATCCGCCTTCAACAGCACGTCCAGCCAGGGGTGATCGAACTCGGCCACGGTCAGGTCGTAGCGCTGCACCTCGTGGCGGTTCAGCGGATCGAACCAGCGGTAAATCCCCGGTTCCAGAATGGCCGCCAACCGGCGGTCGTACAGATGCAGCCCACGCTCGTTCTGGGCGATCACGATTCGCTTGTAACCCAACATCTTGGTTCTCCTTGTGAGTTTTGTTTGCGTTCTTCCTGTTCCGCCGGAAATCCGGCGGGCGAGCGTGGCGTGTTGCTGTCGGCGCCGTTTCCGGCCCGCCACCGCCGAGCGTCAGGATGCCATCGAGACCTGCTCCTGCCGGTTGGTTGATGAAATAAGGTTGAAAGGGTTGGGAGCACACCCCACGCCCGCGCGGCGGGCGACGGGTCGATGCCGGGTCGCTGATCGGCGGGCCTCGCGCGGGGGCCAGCATCCCTGCTGACCAGCACCGCGCTGGGCTGGCCGATCATGACTTCGGCTCGATTCCCCACCGCGCGAGACCGCGCGGGCGTCGCGGGTCGGCAGCCGTCCGACGCCGAAGCGCCGGGCAAGCTACCGCCCGCCGGGGTGGCTCCCGGGGCACTGCAGTTAAGAGCGGATTCGAACCGCGAGCCTTTTAGGGCTTACCTGTTGAGAAAGGAGGGAGTCGAACCCTCGACCCTCTGATGATGAGTCAGATGCTCTACCCACTGAGCTACTTTCCACCCTTCGAAGTCCCATCGTCCGCCCGACACACGCCGTGCGATGGTTAGCGTTAGCGCGCCGGACCGGCGTCCAGAACCGGTACCGCTGCGCGGCGACGGGGTTGCTTCGAACCTTGCCGGCGGAGATTTCGCGATCTTTCCGCCGGACGCCAGACAACAAAAAAACCCCGGAAGGCTCGCCGCCGACCGGGGTTCGGTGTTCCCGCTCGGAAGGTCGCCTTGCGCGGACCTTCCGAGCCTGTAATCTCGTCAGGTTCGCTGTTGTTCCATCGTTTGCACGCAAAAACGCGCTGTCGGCACTGGCCGGTCGACGATGGACGAGAGGTTGAAGTTGTGCTGGTTTATGTTCATGGGGCGCGGAGTATAGACCTGAAAAATAGCAAGTCAAGCCTGTTTGGAAAATTTTAATACCAAAGTCGGGATGGCCGCCTTACTCGGTACACCTTACTATCTATGTTTTCAACATATTGCTTGTTCATAGGATTTTCTTTCGGCCAGTGTGCCAATTCATTTGGCTACCTGTGACGTTGCCAGCAGAAACTAATGCACCGCATCACCGGCGATAAAAGCACCCTCAAACATCCAAATTGAGCACATCCAAGGCGTTTTGCTCGATGAAATCCCGCCGGGGTTCGACCTGATCGCCCATCAGGGTCGTGAAAATCTCGTCGGCAGCGATGGCGTCCTCGATGCGGACCTGGAGCAAGCGGCGGGTCGCGGGATTCATGGTGGTCTCCCACAGTTGTTCCGGGTTCATCTCGCCCAAGCCTTTGTAACGCTGGATATGTTGGCCGCGCTTGGCTTCCTCCAGCAACCAATCCATGACTTCGCGAAAATCCCGGACCGACCGAACCCGCTCGCCGCGCCGCACCTCCGCGCCGCCATCGAACAAATCCGCCAGACGGGCGCCAAACCGGCTCAGGCTGGCATACTCGGTGGACCCGAAGAACTCGGCACCAAGTCGAAAATTACGGTCGAGGCCATGAGTACGGCGAATAATGGTAACTCCGTGATCGCCGGTTTCGGCGTGCGGTTCGACGACAGCCCGATAGACGGAGCGCCCGTCCACGCTGACATTCAGGCGTTCGACCAAGGTTTTGGCCCATTCGCTCAACCCAGCGCCATCGCGCAACCGACCGCCATCCAGCGGCGGCATGTGGATCAATCGTTCGAGCAGCACGCTGTCGTAACGGCGGGACAAGCGCTCGATCACCGCCATCGCCGCCATGTGGCCACGCGCCAAATCCTCCAACCCCTTGCCCGTCAAGGGCGCGGCATCGCCCCTGGGAACCAGCGTCGCGCCGTCCAACGCGGCCTGCAACAAATTCTCGGACAGCTCCGCATCGTCCCTGACGTATTGCTCCTGTTTGCCCTTCTTGACCTTGTACAGCGGCGGCTGGGCGATGTAGATGTGGCCGCGCTCGATCAATTCCGGCATCTGCCGGTAGAAAAACGTCAACAACAGCGTGCGGATATGCGAGCCATCGACATCCGCGTCGGTCATGACGATGACGCGAAAATAACGCAGCTTGTCGGGATTGAACTCCTCCCGGCCGATGCCGCAACCCAGAGCGGTGATCAGCGTGCCGACCTCGACCGAGGCCAGCATCTTGTCGAAGCGGGCCTTCTCCACGTTCAGGATTTTGCCCTTCAGCGGCAGGATGGCCTGAAAGCGCCGGTCGCGGCCCTGCTTGGCCGAACCGCCGGCGGAATCGCCCTCGACCAGGAACAGCTCCGACAGGCCGGGGTCCTTCTCCTGGCAGTCGGCCAGCTTGCCCGGCAGACCGGCGATATCCAGCGCCCCCTTGCGCCGGGTCATTTCACGGGCGCGGCGGGCCGCTTCGCGGGCGCGGGCGGCGTCGATGATCTTGCCGGTAATAGCCCTGGCTTCATTGGGATTTTCCAGCAAAAACTCTTGCAGCTTTTCGCCCACCACCGATTCGACCACCGGCTTGACCTCGGACGACACCAGCTTGTCCTTGGTCTGCGACGAGAATTTCGGATCGTGCAATTTCACCGACAGCACGGCGGTCAGACCCTCACGGGCGTCGTCGCCGCTGGTCTCCACCTTGGCTTTCTTGAGAATCCCTTCCGCGTCCATGTACTGATTCAGCGTGCGGGTCAGCGCCCCGCGCAGCCCGGCCAGATGAGCACCGCCGTCGCGCTGCGGGATGTTGTTGGTGAAGCAGAACACGTTTTCCTGATAGGAATCGTTCCACTGCATCGCCAGTTCGACCTGGATCTCGTCGCGGGTGGTGTTCAGGTAGAACACGCTGTCGTGCAGGGGAGTTTTGTTGCGGTTCAGATGCTCGACGAACGCTTTGATGCCGCCCTGATACTCGAAGCTGTCTTCCTTGCCGGTGCGCTCGTCGCGCAGGCGGATGCGTACACCGGAATTGAGAAACGACAGTTCGCGCAAGCGCTTGGCCAGCACGTCGTAATGGAAGTCGATGTTGGTGAAGATGGTGGAGCTGGGCTTGAAGCGGATTTCGGTACCGGTCGATTCGGCCTCGCCGATCACCCGCAGCGGCGCTTGCGGATCGCCGAGCCGGTAGTCCTGCTGGTGGAGCTTGCCGTCGCGGCGGATGGTCAGCCGCAGGTACTCGGACAGCGCGTTCACCACCGACACTCCGACCCCGTGCAGGCCACCGGAAACCTTGTAGGAACGGTCGTCGAACTTGCCGCCGGCGTGCAGCACGGTCATGATGACCTCGGCGGCGGAACGGCCCTTGGAATGCTCGTCCGTCGGAATCCCGCGACCGTTGTCCATCACCGTCACCGACTCGTCGGCGTGAATGGTCACGCTGATTTCGGTGCAATAACCGGCCAGCGCCTCGTCGATTGAGTTGTCCACCACCTCGAACACCATGTGATGCAGGCCGGTGCCATCGTCGGTGTCGCCGATGTACATGCCGGGCCGCTTGCGCACCGCGTCCAGCCCTTCCAGGACCGTGATGCTCGACGAGGTGTAGGACGAATCGTTCATAGAAAATTCACTTTCCGAATCGGGGACAGGCGCGGGATTATATCATTTCGCGCGCTTCGCCGCCCGAGAGCCGGAACGTCCGCGCCTCGCGCCAGGCGGCGGCGTCCAGCAATCCCGGTTCGATGGCGGTCACGAACAACTGACTGTCGAGCGCCGCCAGCGCCCCCATCACCCGCGCCCGGTTGTCCGGGTCCAGTTCCGCCGGCAGATCGTCGATCAACAGAATGCAGGCGTCGCCGGTGTGCAGCCGGTACAATTGCGCCTGCGCCAGCAGCAGGGCGATGACCAGTAGCTTTTGCTGGCCGCGCGACAGGCCCTCGGCGGGCGGACGACCGGCGACGCGAACGGCGAAGTCGGCTCGGTGCGGCCCCAGCCGGGTATGGCCCTGCTGGCGGTCCTGGTCGCGCCCGATGCGCAACCACGCTGCGAAATCCCGCTCGGACGGCTCCAGAGGCCAGCCACGGCGATAATCGACCCGGACCGCTACCCCAGGTAGGGTCGACGCCGCCAGCGGCCCCAGAACGCTTCCCAGAGCCTCACAGAAGGATTCCCGCAGCCGGTCGAGGATCGTCGCCGCCGTCGTCAGTTCGCCGTCCCAGGCATCCACCACCCGATTGGCAGCCTGGGTCCGCAAGGCGGCGTTGCGGTGGCGCAGCGCGGCGCCGTAGTGCCGCCAGGCGTCGAGAAAGCCCGGCTCGGCATGGAACAATCCCCAATCCATGAACCGGCGCCGCGGCTGCGGCCCATCCTCCAGCAGGCGGTGGCTATCGGGATTGAGCAGCAGCACCGGCACCTGCCGGGCCAGCTCCGCCAGCGAGCGGGTGGGGACGCCGCCGACGCGGGCAATCGACTCGCGGGGACCGCGTTCGACGCCGACCGGGACCCGCCGACCGTTGTCGCCGTTCATGATCGCCACCACCCGGAAGGCCGATACGGCGCTCTGAATCAATTCCCGCGGCTGGCGGGTGCGGAACGAGCGGCCCCGGCCCAGAAAGTACAACGCCTCCAGCAGACTGGTCTTGCCGGAGGCGTTGGGGCCGATCAGCAGGTTCAGGCCGGACGCGCACGGCAGGCTGACCCGCCGCAGATTGCGGAACCCGGCGATGTCGAGGGTAGCGACCCGCATCCCCGTCTCAGCGCGCCGGGCCCGGATCGCCGGTTACCACCCACCCACCACTGGCCACTACCCCACCTTCAGAGCCGCATCGGCATGACGACGTGCTTGCTGCCACCGCCTTCGGCTTCCTCGATCAGGCAACTGCTGGCGGCGTCGGTGAAGGACAGCTTGGCGAGTTCGCCGCCCAGTGCCCCCAAGGCATCGAGCAGGTAGGCGACATTGAAGCCGATCTCCATGGGGCCGCCGCTGTAGTTGATTTCGATCTCCTCCTCGGCCTCCTCCTGTTCGGAGTTCTGGGCCTGCGCCCGCAGCACCCAGTCTTCCAGTTGCAGGCGAACGCCCTGGCTCTTGTCGTTGAGCACGATGCCGGCACGGGCCAGGGCGCTGCGCAGCACCATCCGGTCGGCGATCAGAATCCGGCCGCCCTCCTGCGGAATCACCCGCTGATAGTCGGGAAACTTGCCGTCGATCAGCTTGGAGGTGAAACGGATGTCGCCCATCGTCAATCGGATGTGATTGGCGCCGAGCCCCAGCACGGCCTCGGCCTCGCTGTCGGCCAGCAGCCGCAACAGTTCCAGCACGCCCTTGCGCGGCACGATGACCTGCCGCGTTTCCGCCACGTCGACCTCGGTGCGCAATTCCTGAAACGCCAGCCGGTGGCCGTCGGTGGCGACCACCCGCAGCACGCCGGGACCCACTTCCAGCAGCAGGCCGTTCAAGTAATAGCGCACGTCCTGCTGGGCCATGGCGAAGTGGGTGCGCTCGATCAGACTCCGCAGGGTGCCCTGGGGCAGGTGAATATCTCCGGTGAAGGGCAAATCCTCCAGGGTGGGAAAATCGCTGGCCGGCAGGGTGACCAGGGTGAACCGGCTGCGGCCGCAGCGCACGGTCACCTTGTCGCCCTCGACGGTCAGCGTCACCGTGGCGTCTTCGGGCAGGGCGCGCAGGATGTCGTGGAGTTTGCGGGCCGGCAGGGTGATCTCGCCCGGCGTGTCCACCGGCAGTTCGACCCGGACCGACAATTCCACTTCCAGATCGGTGGCGGTCAGGGTCAGCTCCCGCTCCCGGGCTGTCAGCAACACGTTGGTCAGGATCGGCAGCGTCTGCTTGCGCTCGACCGCGCCGATGACGTGCTGAAGCGGTTTGAGGAGATGCTCGCGCTTGGCTTCCAGTTTCATGGGTTCTCCGATGGTGTTCACGGCTCTCCCGGTCTCGATCCGGGGCGGTTAAATCCTGACTTCAGCCAGGGGTCAAAAAAATTTACTGCCTGCTCGCGCCTGATTTTGGCGGCGCTCAATAACAATCAAAATCTTTTTTATATATATAAAAGATTATTATTATTAGGGAGCCCATTTTCTGTGGATAACTTTTTTTTATCAATATAAATCAAAATATTGAACGATTTTTTCCTGTGGATAACTCTGTGGATAAAATGTGGATAAGTCGGTTTTCCTGTGGATAACTTTTTTGGGGCCAAAAGTTATCCACAGAGTTATCCACAGGTTTGACCGAGTTATCCACAGAAATGGCAAAGTTATCCACAGAGTTATCCACAGGCTGTTTTGACGGGTTTTCGGTGCTTGCCAGAAAATTTATCGGGAAAGTGTAAAAAATCTATCATTTTAATATCAAGACAATGATTATATTATTTTTATTTTGATTGTCTCATCCATGAAAAACGGCAAAAAACCCCGTTTTTAAAGTTATTCAACTTATCCACAGAGTTATCCACAGACTGTTTTCTAGTTGGTGAGCGTGCTGAACAAATTGGTGTAGTCGTCGCGAATCTGGGGGTCGCGGTGCTGGAGTTCCCGAATCTTCCGGCAGGCGTGCAGCACCGTGGTGTGATCGCGGCCACCGAACGCCTCGCCGATATCCGGCAGACTGAGAGCGGTCAGTTCCTTGGTCAGTGCCATCGCCATCTGCCGGGGCCGCGACAGGGTGCGCAGGCGACTGTTGGACAGCAGATCGCTGACGGGAATCTTGTAGTAATCGGCCACGGTCTTCTGAATGTTCTCGATAGTGACCAGTTTGTCCTGCAGCGTCAGCAGGTCGCTCAGGACTTCCTTGGCGAAGCCGAGAGTGATGGGTTTGCCGGTGAACTGGGCGTTGGCGTAAACCCGCCGCAGCGCGCCTTCCAGTTCGCGGACGTTGGAGCGGATGCGCTGGGCGATGAAGAAGGCCACTTCGTCGGGCAGGCCAAGCTGCGCCTGCTCGGCCTTGCTCTTGAGGATGGCGACTCGGGTTTCGAGTTCCGGCGGCTCGATGGCCACGGTCAGTCCGGAACCGAAGCGCGATTTCAGCCGGTCCTCCAGCCCGGCGACTTCCTTGGGATAGCGGTCGCAGGTCAGGATCACCTGCTGGCGGCTTTCCAGCAGGCTGTTGAACGTATAGAAAAACTCCTCCTGCGACCGTTCCTTGCCCGCCAGAAACTGCACGTCGTCGATCAGCAGAGCGTCCAGCGACCGATAACGCCGCTTGAATTCATTGATGGCGTTATGCTGCAGGGAGCGCACCATGTCGGCCACGAAATGCTCGCAGTTCTGGTAAACGACCTGCGCGGCGGGGTTGCGCTCGCGCAGCATGTTGCCCACCGCGTGGATGAGATGGGTCTTGCCCAGCCCGGTGCCGCCATAGATGAACAGCGGATTGTAGGCCCTGCCGGGATTCTGGGTGACTTGCAGGCAGGCGGCGCGGGCGATCTGATTGGAATTCCCTTCGACGAAGGTCGCGAAGGTGAAATCCGGATTGAGCACGCCGCTTTTCAGCAGCTCGCCGCCGTTGATGACGGGCTGGCCGGGCGGCTCCTCCGCGGGCGGTTCCTCGGCCTGATCCGTCGGCGCGTCCGATAGGGCGCCGCTGCCGATTTCCAGCAGCACTTGCGGCGGTTGTCCGGGGCGCAGTTGCTCCAGAACGGCCTGGATTTGCGCCAGGTGATGTTTCCTGACCCAGTCGAGCACGAAGCGGTTGGGCGCGAGCAGGCGCAGGACGCCCGCCTCCTCCCGGGGGTGGAGGGGCCGGATCCAGGTGCTCAATTGTGGCTCGGACAATTCGCGCTCCAGGCAATTCAGACAGGCTTTCCACAAGGGGTGTTCCACGAAGCGCTTCTCCTGGCGATACCTTGGCGGGGCTATTCAGTGTAGTGACTCGCCGGTCGCTTATCCAGAATCGGGAAGCGGGGCGATACCTGGAGTTTCAGTTACAGCGCTTGACAAAATTGTCTTTTAATCAGTACTTTTCCCGTTTACGTCAAAAACCGCAATCCGATTTGTCCCACTGTTCAAGGAATCGTCATGAAGCGGACTTTCCAGCCCAGCATCATTCATCGCAAGCGCACTCACGGTTTTCGCGCCCGCATGGCCACTCGGGGTGGCCGTTTGGTTCTGAAGGCGCGCCGCGCCAAGGGCCGCGCCCGGCTGGCGCCCTGAGGCCGTGGTCGGCGGCGCGTGTTTTCCGCGCCGTGCCCGGCTGACCGGGCGAAACGCTTTCGCCGGCGTTTTCGCCCACCCGGCCAAATCCAGCGACCGCTATTTTACCGTGCTTGCCCGCCCCAATGATCTGGTGTACCCCCGCCTGGGTCTGGCCATTTCCCGCAAGGTTGCCAAATCGGCGGTGGCGCGCAACCGTCTCAAGCGGGTTGTGCGCGAAAGCTTTCGGCACCACCAGCAACGACTCGGTGGTCTGGATTGCGTGGTGATGGGCCGCGCCGGACTGGCCCAGTGGCGGAACGCCGTGCTGTTCGATTCGTTGCAACGGCACTGGCAGAGGCTCGCCCGGCCATGCGCGCCGTCCTGATCGCGCTGATTCGCGCCTACCAGTTGTTCATCAGCCCGCTGTTGGGCAACCACTGCCGTTTCTATCCAAGCTGCTCCCAGTACGCCCGGGAAGCCATCGAGCGTTACGGCGTCCCGCGCGGCGTTTGGCTGGCGATCCGGCGCGTGCTGCGCTGTCATCCCTGGTGTCCAGGCGGCGTCGATCCCGTTCCCGAACCTCCCTCGAAGAACCGATGATGGAAAACCAACGCTTATTGCTATTCGCCGCTCTGGTGTTCGTGCTGTTTCTGTTGTGGCAGAACTGGCTGGAATTCCAGGCCAGGAAATACCCGCCGCCGACCCCACCGGTGGCCACCGCCCCCGCGGGCCCGGGCAGCGCGGCCGGTTCGACGGCGCCCGCGGTCGCGCCCGGTCAGGACGTGCCCATCGCTCCGCCGCCGGTCGCGGGCGCCGGCCAGGGACCGCAGGCGCTCGGCGGTGGCCAGCGGGTGCGGGTGATTACCGACCTGTTCGAGATCGAAATCGATACCGTGGGCGGCGATCTGCGCCGGGCTGGGCTGCGCACCTATCCCGAGTCGGTGCAGCAACCGGATCAGCCGTTCCAATTGCTGAAGGACAATGGCGCGGAAATCTTCATCGCTCAATCCGGGCTGGTGGCTCTGAACGATGGACCCGCGCCCACCCATTACGCCACGTTCGTCCCGGAACAAAGCGAATACCGACTGGCCGATGGCCAGGACACCCTCGAGGTGCGGCTGAACTGGTCGGACCCCTCCGGCGTGAAGGTGGTCAAGACCTATACCTTCCGGCGCGGCAGCTTCCTGGTGGAACTGAATCAGCGAGTGGAAAACGGCGGCGCGAGCGACTGGCGGGGCAGCCAGTACCGGCAGTTCCAGCGTACGCCGCCGAAGACCACCAGCGGCTTTTTCGGCAGCGGCGTGATCACCTACACCGGCGGGGTGATTTCCACGCCGGAGCAGCGCTACGAGAAGATTTCTTTCGACGACATCGCCAAGCAGGAGCTCAACCAGTCAGTCAAGGGCGGTTGGATCGCCATGATCCAGCATTATTTCCTGGGCGCCTGGATTCCCAATCCGGGCGAGACCGACGATTTTTACACCCGGGTGGTTGGCGGCAACCGCTATGTGCTGGGGATGCGCGGCGCGGTGCAGACCGTGCCGGCTGGATCGTCCGGCGATTTCCGCACCCGGCTGTACGTGGGGCCAAAGCTGGCCAACGTGCTGGAGGAGATCGCTCCCAACTTGCATTTGACCGTGGATTACGGGGTGCTGACCATTATCGCCGAACCGCTGTTCTGGTTGCTGAAGGCCATCCACGCCATCGTTGGCAACTGGGGCTGGGCGATCATTTTCCTCACCGTCCTGATCAAGTTGGCATTCTACAAGCTGTCGGAGACCAGCTACCGTTCGATGGCCAACATGCGTCGATTGGCGCCGGAACTGACCCGGCTCAAGGAGCTGTACGGCGACGACAAGCAGAAAATGAATCAGGCGATGATGGACTTGTACAAGAAGGAAAAGGTCAATCCCCTGGGTGGTTGTCTGCCGATCCTGGTGCAGATTCCGGTGTTCATCGCGCTGTACTGGGTGCTGGTGGAAAGCGTGCAGTTGCGGCAGGCGCCGTTCATGTTGTGGATCAAGGACATGTCGATTCCGGATCCTTACTATGTGTTGCCGCTGATCATGGGCGTGACGATGTTTGTCCAGCAGAAGCTGAGTCCGGCGCCACCCGATCCGGTCCAGGCCAAGGTGATGATGTCGCTGCCCATCGTGTTCACCTTCATGTTTCTGTGGTTCCCGTCCGGGCTGGTGCTGTACTGGGTGGTGAACAATATCCTGTCCATCGCCCAGCAGTGGGTCATCACCAAGCGGGTGGAAGCGGGAGCCGCGCCTGGAGGCTCGCCGAAAGTTGAGGAGGGTCCCGGATTGGGCGGACAGACCCGCAAGCTGCTGGGTCAGACCCGCAAGTTGGTGGATTTGGCCAAGAAGTCGCTGCCCGGCCAAAATCCCGGCGACCGCAAGAAATAACCCCTCGCTCAGCCGTCGTTCCGGCAGGGAGGCTGGAGTCGGCAGTCAGGGAAAATCCGCCAGTTATCCAATCCCTACGATGGACACCATCGCCGCCATCGCCACGCCGCCCGGAAAAGGCGGCATCGGCGTAATCCGGGTGTCCGGGCCGAAGGTTCGCGCCATTGCCGTCGCTTTGTTGGGCGGATTGCCGACGCCGCGCCAGGCGGCCTTTCGTCGATTCCGTTCCGGCGATGGCGAGGTGCTCGACGAAGGCATCGCTCTCTATTTCCCTGCCCCCCATTCCTTCACCGGCGAGGACGTGCTGGAGCTCCAAGGCCATGGCGGGCCGGTGGTCATGGATCTGCTGCTGGCGCGGGTGCTGGAACTCGGGGCGCGACCGGCCCGGCCCGGTGAATTCTCCGAACGCGCCTTTCTCAACGACAAGCTCGATCTGGCCCAGGCCGAGGCGATTGCCGATCTCATCGCCAGCGATACCGCCGCCGCCGCCCGCGCCGCCTTGCGTTCGCTGCAAGGAGAATTCTCCCGACGGGTGCATGGCCTGGTCGAAGGATTGATCGAATTGCGGATGTACGTGGAAGCGGCGATTGATTTTCCCGAGGAAGAGGTTGATTTTCTGGCCGACGGCGTCATTGCGGAGCGATTGGGTGAATTACGAGAACGGCTGAGCGCCCTGCAAGCGGTCGCCGGGCAAGGGCGGTTGTTGCGCGACGGCATGACCGTGGTCATCGCCGGTCGCCCGAACGCCGGTAAATCCAGCCTGCTCAACCATCTGGCCGGGCGCGAGGCGGCTATCGTCACCGCGATTCCCGGCACCACTCGCGACGTGCTGCGGGAGCATATCAGCATCGACGGAATGCCCCTGCATGTCATCGACACCGCCGGTTTGCGCGACAGCGACGACCCCGTGGAGCGGGAAGGCATCCGCCGCGCCTGGGCCGAAATCGAAGCCGCCGACCGGATTCTGATGGTGGTGGACGATCAATTGGGGCTGACCGGCGAGGAGCAGGCATTACGGGGACGGCTGCCAGCGGATAGGCCGGTGACGGTCATCTACAACAAGATCGATTTAAGTGGCCGGTCGCCGTTGGTTCGAGATGGCGAGTGGGGATTGGAAATCCTGCTGTCGGCCAAAACCGAGGAGGGGCTGGATTTGCTGCGGCAGCATCTCAAATCCTGCATGGGGTATCACGGCGACGGAGAAGGAATCTTCATGGCCCGCCGCCGGCATCTGGAGGCGTTGGAACGGGCGACGACGGCATTGGAGCGAGCAGCGTATCAATTGGAAGTCATCCGCGCCGGCGAATTGGTCGCCGAGGAGTTGCGCGAGGCTCAGAACGCGCTGTCGGAGATTACCGGCGAGTTTACGAGCGAGGATTTGCTGACGCGGATATTTTCCAGTTTTTGTATTGGAAAATAGGGTAGTGGCTCAATTTAGAATTCGAGCGTTCCACGCCAGCCAGAACCGGAACACCCCGCGCCGGCGGTGGGCGACAAGGGTCCGGAGTTCGTCCAGTTCCAGGTCCTCGGCCGGTTCGGCGGGTAACCGGGTTTGTTTCAGCAGGGGCAGGATCAGGGCTTTTTTCGAGCCAGGCGCTGAGGTGTTGCGCGAGACCCCGAAGGTCCGGCTCAAGCCGCGCAGGCTGCCGCGCTCCGGGTAGGCCCGCAAAAGGTTGCCCGCTCGGCGTCCGAGCGGGCATTGGAACCCGGATCTTCAGATTTTCTCCAGAAAATCCTGAAGCGGGAAGTTAGCCTCTGAGTTTCTCCGCCAGCAACTCATTCACCTGTCCCGGATTCGCTTTGCCCTTGGACAGCTTCATCACCTGGCCGACGAAGAAGCCGAACAGCTTGTCCTTACCGGCGCGGTATTGCGCCAATTGTTCGGGATTGGCCGCGATCACGTCGTCGATCACCTTCTCGATGGCGGCGGTATCGGTAATCTGCTTCAGGCCGCGTTTCTCGATAATGGCGTCGGCGTCGCCCTCGCCGGCCCACAGCGCCTCGAACACTTCTTTGGCGATCTTGCCGGAGATGGTGCGGTCCCGAATCCGCCGCAATAAACCGGCCAGTTGCTCCGTGCTGACCGGACTTTGCGCGATGTCCTTGCCGTCCTTGTTGAGAAAACCCGCCAAATCGCCCATCACCCAGTTGGCGCACAGCTTGGGTTCGCCACCCAGCGCCGCGACGGTTTCTTCGTAATAGTCACCCAACTCGCGGCTGGCGGTCAGCACCCCGGCATCGTAACTCGATAGCCCATACTGTTCCACGAACCGCTGCTTTTTAACATCCGGCAGTTCCGGCAGACTGGCGCGGGCGGCGGCGATGAAGTCCTCGTCGATGATCAGCGGCAACAGATCGGGATCGGGGAAGTAGCGGTAATCGTTGGCTTCCTCCTTGCCGCGCATCGAGCGGGTCTCGCCCTGGTCCGGGTCGTACAGCCGGGTTTCCTGCACCACCGTGCCGCCGGATTCGATCAGGTCGATTTGCCGTTCGATCTCGAATTCAATCGCCCGCTCGACGAAACGGAAGGAATTGAGATTCTTGATCTCGGCGCGGGTGCCGAATTTGGGATCGCCCTTGCGCCGCACGGAAACATTGGCGTCGCAGCGGAACGAACCCTCCTGCATGTTGCCGTCGCAGATGCCCAGATACACCACCATCTGATGCAGCTTTTTCATGTAAGCCACCGCCTCCTTGGCCGACCGCAGGTCCGGCTCGGAGACGATTTCCAGCAGCGGCGTGCCGGCGCGGTTGAGGTCGATCCCGGACAAGCCATGGAAATCCTCGTGCAGCGACTTGCCGGCGTCTTCCTCCAGATGGGCGCGGGTGATGCCGATCACCTTGCTGGAACCATCCTCCAGATCAATGGTGAGTTCGCCCTTTTGCACGACCGGCAGTTCGTACTGGCTGATCTGATAACCCTTGGGGAGGTCGGGATAGAAATAATTCTTGCGGGCGAATACCGAGCGCCGGGCGATAGTGGCGCCGATGGCCAGCCCGAACATCACGGCCATGCGGACCGCCTCCCGATTCAGCACCGGCAACACGCCCGGCAGGCCGAGGTCGATGGCGCACGCCTGAGTGTTCGGTTCGGCGCCGTAAGCGGTGGAAGCGCCGGAGAAAATCTTGCTCTTGGTGGCGAGTTGGGCGTGGATTTCCAGCCCGATGACCGTTTCCCATTCCATCATGTCGCACTACCTTGAATTTTTGAAAGCGAAGCGCTCTCACCCCCGGCCCCTCTCCCG
>DGFE01000045.1:3565-11973 GCA_002391525.1 Competibacteraceae bacterium UBA3908 | reverse complement strand
ACGACGACGGGAGCGCCCATCTCGCGAATGCAGGCTTCCGCCGCCTCGGCATCGGTGAAACTCTGGTAGCGCGCGGTCGGAATGTGGTGGCGGGCCAGGAAATCCTTGGCGAAGGCTTTGGAGCCTTCCAGCCGCGCCGCCGCCCTGGAGGGTCCGAAGCAGCGCAGGCCGGCACTGGCGAACAGGTCGGTGATGCCCAGCACCAGCGGCACTTCCGGGCCGATGATCGTCAAAGCGACGTGATGCCCTTGAGCGAACTTGAGCAAATCCGGCGGATCGTCGGCGGTGATGGCGACGTTGGCGACCTTGGGTTCGCGCGCCGTGCCGGCGTTGCCCGGCGCGACGTAGATCTTGCTGACCCGGCTGGATTGCGCCACTTTCCAGGCCAGGGCGTGTTCGCGGCCGCCGCCGCCGACGATCAGGACGTTCATTAAGATAACCCTCACCCCCAACCCCTCTCCCGGCGGGAGAGGGGAGCGTTGTTAGGCAGCAGCTTGCGCGCGAGTGTAGAACCGGTCGTTCCAACCCCTCTCCCGGCGGGAGAGGGGAGCGTTGTCAGTGCCGGAAATGCCGCATTCCGGTGAACACCATGGTCATGTCGTGCTCGTCGGCGGCGGCGATCACCTCGGCGTCGCGCACGGAACCGCCCGGTTCGATGACGGCGGTGATGCCGTGTTCGGCGGCCAGGTCGATGCCGTCGCGGAACGGAAAGAAGGCGTCGGAAGCCATCGCCGCGCCCTTCAGGTCCAGCTTCTCCTCCTGGGCCTTCATGGCGGCGATGCGCGCCGAGAACACCCGGCTCATCTGCCCCGCGCCGACCCCGAGGATCATGCCGTCCCTGCCGTAGACGATGGCGTTGGACTTGACGAACTTCACCACCTGCCAGGCGAACAGCAGATCGGTCATTTCCCGGTCGGTCGGTTTCCGTTTGGTGACCACCTTCAAGTCCGACATGGCCACTTGACCCAAATCGCGATTCTGCACCAGCAGGCCGCCGGTCACCCGCTTGTAATCCCAGCCCGGCGTCCGCTCGATGTCCCAGTGGCCGCAGGCCAGCACCCGCACGTTCTGCTTGCTGGCGGTAATCGCCAGCGCGTCCGGCATCACCTCCGGCGCGATGATGACCTCGACGAACTGCCGATCCACAATCGTCCTGGCGGTCATGGCGTCCAGCGGCCGGTTGAAGGCGATGATGCCGCCGAAGGCCGAGGTCGGGTCGGTTTGGTAGGCACGGTTGTAGGCGTCGAGAATGGTCGCGCCCACCGCTGCGCCGCAGGGGTTGGCGTGCTTGACGATCACGCAGGCCGGCGCGGCGAAGCCCTTGACGCACTCCAGTGCGGCGTCGGTGTCGGCGACGTTGTTGTAGGACAGTTCCTTGCCCTGCAATTGCCGGGCGGTGGCGACGCAGGCTTCCGCCGGCTTCGGCTCGACGTAGAACGCCGCGGCCTGGTGCGGATTCTCGCCATAGCGCATGTCCTGGGCCTTGCGGAACTGCACGTTATACGTGCGTGGGAAGGGATCGCGCCCGCCATCGGCCTGGATCGAACCGAGATAATTGGCAATCGCGCCATCGTAACGGGCGGTGTGCTCGAACACCTTGACCGCCAGCTCGAAACGGGTGGCGGTGCTCACCGCGCCATCGTTGGCCCGCATTTCGGCCAGCACCCGCTCGTAGTCGCCGGCATCCACCACCACCGTCACTGCTGCATGATTCTTGGCCGCCGCCCGCAGCATCGCCGGCCCGCCGATGTCGATGTTTTCAATCGCGTCGGCCAGGGCGCAGTCGGGCTTGGCGACCGTCGCCTCGAACGGGTAGAGGTTGACCACCAGGAGATCAATCGGCGGAATGTTGTGTTCGGTCATCGCCGCGTCGTCTTCCCCACGCCGACCCAGCAGGCCACCGTGAATCTTCGGGTGCAGGGTCTTGAGCCGGCCGTCCATCATCTCCGGGAAGCCGGTGTAATCGGCGACTTCGATGACGGGAACGCCATTGTCGGCCAGCAACCTGGCGGTGCCGCCGGTGGACAGGAGTTCCACGTTCCGTTCGACCAGGGCGCGGGCGAAATCCACGATGCCGGTCTTGTCGGAAACGCTGACGAGGGCGCGGCGGATGGGGAGAGCGGTCATTGAATTCATGCGGAGGTCCGTTACGTTGGAGATCTGGTCGATGTGCTCGATGGGAATCGCCGGGGGGCTCGGTGCTGGAATCATGGCCGTGGCCCAACCCTGTCGTTTAAAAAGCAAGGATTGATCGCATCGTGGCGCGAGAGTCCAAAATAGTCCACGCTCAGGCGGCAGCCGTCGGCATCAGGCCAAAATACAGGTCGTGGAACCGATCCTTTTCGGGGTCGTATTGCATCAGTTCGCCGTTTTCGAGGTCGTAGTACCAGCCATACAGGCTCAGTCGGCCATCCTCGACTCGCTGACGGACGAACGGAAAGGTCATGAGATTGGTCAGCGAAGCGCGAATCCCGGCTCGTTCGCAGGCCCGCTGCCTGAACTCGTTGCTGGCGTCCGGCCAGCGCCGCAACACCTCGTCGCGAGCCGGCGCGGCGATCCGCACCCAGGGCGCAATGAAACCTTCGCCCTCGTCATTTTCGCCATAGCCCTCCAGCAACGCCCGGATACCGCCGCAGCGCGAATGCCCGAGGATGATGATGTTGGCGACTTGCAGGTTGCAGACGGCGAATTCCACGGCGGCGCTGGTGCCGTGATAGCGGCCGCCTGTTTCGTAGGGTGGGATCAGATTGGCAACGTTGCGCACCACGAACAGATCGCCCGGTGCGGAATCGGTGAGAATGGCGGGGTCCACTCGAGAATCGCTGCAACCGATCAGCAGGGTGCGAGGCGTCTGCCCCTGCATCGCCAGCCGGTTGAACAACTCCCGGTTCGGTTCAAAACTCTTGACGCGAAAGCGTTGAAAGCCCCGGATCAGTTCATTGATACTGGTCATCGACACGCTACCCCGTTGGCCTTGGTCAGGCCGGCATTATACCCTGTCATCCTCAAACCTTCCGCCTGGAGATGCCTATGCAGTGCGCGATCTACAAAAGCCGCAGGAAACGGGACACCTATCTTTACCTGGCCGCCAGGGACGATTTTTCCCGCGTTCCCGACACCTTGCTGACCCTGCTGGGTCAGCCGATCCACGTCATGGATCTGGACCTGTCCCCGGAACGCAAGCTGGCGCAGGAAAACACGGCGGAAGTCCTGCGCAACCTTCAGGAGCGTGGCTGGCACTTGCAGATGCCAGGCCAGGACGAGTGGTTGGGAATCAGGCATTGAACATTCCGGAATCCTGCCCATGTTCTGAGCGCATCGACCGTCTGACTCAGCCAGGCCACGCCGGAACAACTGGAACGGGGATTGGCGATTTTGGCCGGGGTGATCCGGGAACAGGGTGAAGTCACTCAGTCAATCCACTCAAATCAATCCCCAAACCGCGGCTGGCGCTTTTGCATCGCCGCCGCCACCGCTTCACGAGTATCGTCCGAGAGCAGCATGGCGGCGTTCCAGGTAGCGACGTAATCCAGCCCGTCCGCCAGGCCGTGGTCGCGACCGTAGTTGAGAACCCGCTTGATGCCACGCACCGTCAGCGGCGACTTGGCGGCGATGCCGGCGGCGATGGTCCGCACACCCTCGCGCAGTTGCGTGGCGTCGGCGAACACCCGGTTCACCAACCCCATCGCCTGGGCCTCGGCGGCGTCGAACTGGCGGGCGGTAAAGGCCAGTTCCCGCAACCGCCCTTCGCCGATCAGGTACGGCAGGCGTTGCAGGCTGCCGACATCGGCGACGATGGCCAGATCCGCTTCCTTCAACGAGAATGCGGCGTCGGCGGTGGCGTAGCGCATGTCGCAGGCGGCGATCAGATCCAGCCCGCCGCCGATGCACAAGCCCTGAATCGCGGCCAGCACCGGCTTGCGGCAGATCTCCAGCGCGGTGAACGCGGCCTGCAAATCGAGAATGATCCGCCGCAGCCGCTCCTCCCGGCGGCCTGGACTCAGTTCTCCCACTTCGTCCAGCACCGCGCCCATCAACTCGAAGTCGATGCCGGCGCAGAAATGCCGGCCCGCGCCGCTCAAAATCGCTACCCGCGCCTCGGACGTGTCGTCCACCCAGCGGAAAGCCTCGCCGATCTCCCGCCACAAGGTTCCGTCCAGGGCATTCGCCTTGTCGGGGCGATTCAGCTCGATGTGGGCGATGGCATCGACGAGGATCGCGTTCAAACAGATAAATTCCGGCATGGCGGCGCTCCGAGGATCAGAATCGATTGATTTTGGGTGGGCGCTTCCCCCAGACTCTGAACAGCACCCCGAGTTTTTCCCGCCAGGCCAGCCGCTCGTCCGCCAAGGCTTCCAGAAAATCCGACAGCACCTTGGACTTGGCCACGCCGTAGAAAACCAGCAGAACGCTGGGAACCAGCACCGCGGCCAGAATCAGCAGCTTGAGCCAGCCCGGATCGTCGGTCTCGTCGAACAGGTTCATGCCCAGGAAGCCGGTCGAGACGGTGGCGATCAACCCCAGAGTGGTGACCACCGTCAGCCGCACCACGGTATTCGCCTGCCGTCGCAAGCCGTCGCTGTCCAGATACTGGTTCATTTCCCTGACCGCCGCGCTGACATCCTGGTAAATCCGGTCGGTGTCGAGATGCCCGATCAACAGCCGGAACAAATCCCGCGCCTGCGCCTGGTTCGACACCTCGTGAAACCAGTAGCGGTGGGTGAAGCGCAGGAAAGTTTCGAATATCCGGCGGATGTCCCGCTTGAACGTTTTGACCGAATCCACGTCGCGGATGTCGAGTTGGCTGATCGCCGTCACCAGCCATTCCGAGAACAGCATCAGAGTGGCCTTGTGGAAGTGGGCGATCAGATTGACCAGGAAATACTGGTGGCGGAACTGGCCCAGCAGCCCGGTTTCGGGGTCGGCGAAGAAGCGTTCGCCGGCCTTGCCGACCATCACGAACGCATGGCCGCAACACAGGTAGCGGCTGGACAGCGCCGGGTTGGCGGAGTCCCAGAATTTGTCGTAGCAGTAGTGCCGCTCGAAGTCGGCCAGCGCCGTCTCGGCATAAGGTAAGGTATCCGACGGTCCCGAGCGGGTGATCAGCGCCAGCCGGGCAAAGTCGCCGCGCGTCAGGGCTTGCGGATCATCGAAGCTGAGGTAGGCCAACAGCGGCATGCGGTGATATTCGATCTGTCGATAGCGGACTACCCCCTCGCGGTCGGAATGATAAAGGGCCAATGGCCGCAGCAGATATTCCCAGTGGGCGGCGACGTTGGGAGAACGGTGCCGGCAAACGAAATTGAGATATTTGCGCCGGTTTTCGTAATCGGACACCGCCAGCGTCTCGCCTGTCGCCGACAGCCATTCCACCCGGCGCGGACATTGCCCGCCCTGACCGTCGGCCTCCCAGAATGCCGGATAGGCGCGTCCCAGTTTGAACAGCACGTCCTGAGCGAGCGACAACGGCAGGTCGTTGGTGAAAAACTCCACCACCGGGATGATGATGTCGATGTCATAGAAGAAATAGAGATCGACATGAGCGACCTCGAATATCAGCGACGGCGCCCGGTCGTCGAGCAGGACCCGCATCCGGGCGATATCGCGGCGACGGTAGACGCGGATTGGCGACTTTCCGTAGCCGGTCGGACCTTCCCGGCCCATGCCCTCGCCGTACAGAAACCGCTGTACGTAAGGCAGAAAGGTGACGAATTCCTTGTAATGCCGCTCCTGGAAATCGTCGGGATCGCCGAACTCGTCTTCCACTTCCCGCCACGGACAATGCTCGCCCATGGCGTCCAGCAGTTCCCAATATTTCGAGATATGCGGCTCCCGCACCCGGGCGTGCATCACCTGCAAGGGCCACAGCAGAATTTGGCGGAAATGGCGGACCAGTGGGGGAGCGTCGTTTTTATTGGCTTCGCTCACGGGGTTGAATCCTCGTTCATCCCATTTTGGAGGGAAAGATTACCTCAGGTTTTCCAGATCGGCCAAATCTTGCAATCTGCCTAGGGCTTTTTTATTCTTCCTAAGGTTTTGAATATCAATAAAGTATATTTTTAATCCATCAATGTCCAGTTCTATTCTCGATGAATAACACTCTTCAAAATCCACACCAGTCGCCTGAGTGAGAATATCAATTCTATGAGGCGGATAACCCAGTTGAACGATAATGCCAGGGGTCAAAAAATCTTGTTCGGTCAGATTAGGACTGGAAAATCCAAACTGATGTAAAGACTTAACTATATTTTTTGCATTCTGCTCGCTGATCCAAACCCAAACATCAATATCCTTGGTATATCTGGGATGACCATGAAGAGCCAAGGCATATCCACCCACAACCAGATAACGCACATTATTAGAGTTTAATAACTCTATAAACTCTCTGAAATCCTTGTTGAGAATCATATTTCCACCTTATATATTCGGTTCTAATCGCCTCCAGCGCCTCCAACCTTTTTTCATATGGCATAGATTGCCAATATTCAAAATCACTGGATTCTTCTCCCATTCTTACAATTTTCATGGCGGTTTTATCAAGACGTGAAATTTCCATAACAGTTTTTTCAATCTCCAACGATTTTATTCAGCGCCAAAAAACCAAAGACTTGCCGAATTAAAGGTGGGCAATGCCCACCCTACACCTACTGCCGATTTGAGCAACATAACTTTTCGCATCCTCTATAAGAATAGACCTTCAGCGTGGATAGGGTTATCAAAGGAACCCCTATCCACGATTCCAAATCCCTATGCCTCCACCACCGGAATCTTGCCGATCCTGACCTGCCATTCCCTTGGTCCGGTCTTGTGGACGCTGGTGCCCTTCGCATCCACCGCCACCGTCACCGGCATGTCCTTGACCTCGAATTCGTAGATCGCCTCCATGCCAAGGTCCTCGAACGCCAGCACCCGCGCCGCCTTGATCGCCTTGGACACCAGGTAGGCCGCGCCGCCGACCGCCATCAGATACACCGCCTGGTTGTCCCTGATCGCGTCGATGGCCGCCGGGCCACGCTCGGCCTTGCCGACCATGCCCAACAGTCCGGTTTGTTCGAGCATCTGACGGGTGAACTTGTCCATGCGGGTCGCCGTCGTCGGCCCGGCGGGACCGACCACCTCGTCGCGCACCGGATCGACCGGGCCGACGTAGTAAATGAAACGGTTGGTGAAATCCACCGGCAGTTTCTCGCCCCGGTTCAACATGTCGGTCATGCGCTTGTGGGCGGCGTCGCGGCCGGTCAGCATCTTACCGTTGAGCAACAGTACCTCGCCCGGCTTCCAGGTCGCCACCTCCTCGCGGGTGACGGTGGCCAGGTCGACCCGGCGGGCATTGGCCGGCGCGTAGGTCAGCTTCGGCCAGTCATCCAGGCTCGGCGGCTCCAGCCTGGCCGGGCCGCTGCCGTCGAGGTGGAAATGGACATGGCGGGTCGCGGCGCAGTTCGGGACCAGCGCGACCGGCAGGTTGGCGGCGTGGGTCGGATAATCGAGCACCTTTACGTCGAGCACGGTGGTCAGACCGCCGAGACCCTGGGCGCCGATGCCGAGCGCGTTGACCTTCTCGTACAGTTCGATGCGCAGTTCCTCGGCGCGATTCCGGGGGCCGCGGGCGATCAATTCCTGAATGTCGACCGGCGCCATCAGCGATTCCTTGGCCAGCAGCAGCGCCTTTTCCGGCGTGCCGCCGATGCCGACGCCGAGAATGCCCGGCGGACACCAGCCGGCGCCCATGGTCGGCACGGTCTTGAGAATCCACTCCACCAGATTGTCGGACGGATTCAGCATCGCGAACTTGGATTTCGCCTCCGAACCGCCGCCCTTGGCCGCACAGATCACTTCCAGATGATGGCCGGGAACGATCTCGTAATGCACCACCGCCGGCGTGTTGTCCTTGCTGTTCTGGCGCTTGCCGGCGGGATCGAGCAACACCGAGGCGCGCAGCTTGTTGTCCGGATCGAGATAGGCGCGGCGCACGCCCTCGTCGACCATCTCCTGCACCGACAGCTTGGCCTCCCAATGCATGTCCATCCCGACCTTGAGGAACACCAGCGCGATGCCGGTATCCTGACAGATCGGGCGATGGCCCTCGGCGCACATGCGCGAGTTGATCAGGATTTGGGCGATGGCGTCCTTGGCCGCCGGGCTTTCCTCGCGCTCGTAGGCTTGCGCCAGCGCCTTGATGTAGTCGACCGGGTGGTAATAGCTGATGTACTGGAAGGCGTCGGCGATGGATTGGATAAAGTCTTCTTGGCGGATGGTGGTCATGCTGTGCTCCCGTGGCGAGGCATGGGGCGCGGGACCGCGCCCGGACATGGTGATGGCGGAAACCATTTTAACAGCATTCCAACGGGAGGACGGCGACGCCCCGAAGGCCGCGACTACGCGGGCGGCTCGATGCCCAGCTCCCGCAA
>DGFE01000045.1:0-3277 GCA_002391525.1 Competibacteraceae bacterium UBA3908 | reverse complement strand
GATTCTTCGGCCCGCTGGCGTTCCTGCTCGGCCCGCTGCTCGGCTTCCACCGCCCGCTGTTGTTCGTGCCGCGCCAGTTCCGCGCCGGTCGGAATCAGCCGTCCCTCGCGGTCGGTCCAGCGCAACCAGAGCGTCTCCGTGCCCTCATATTCGCCCTGCCACAGGGTCAAGCCCAGCCCGACGGCATCCAGCAACCCGCCGACCTGTTCGATATAACCCTGACTGGCTCCCGCGAACTGGTAGATGCGCAACATCCGATCCGACAGCAGGCGCCAAGGATCGAAAATCACGTAGTACGGAATTCCAATCGCTTCGTACTTGCGCAACTTGTCGCTATCCTCGTCGCCCTCCTGGTTGGAAACGATTTCCACTACCACCGCTGGCTGTTTGCCATCCTGAACCCAGACGAAGTAGGAACGATTGCCTTTCTGGCTCAAATCCGGCCCCAGCCCCGGCACGTCCAAGGCCAACATCATGTCGGGAACCAGCGGCGGCTGGCGCAGGGCATAGAACAGCCCAACGTTAGCCAGGGCCAGAAAGCCGCGATGTTCCGGCGCGCACCTCTCCGGCCCAGCCCAGGCGCTGTACAGCGGTTCCGTCAGCAGTCGTTGTTGTTTTTCCGACAGAATATTGTCCACGGGGGTATCGTCCTCGGTTACCAGGTTTTCCATTTCACGTTCGGTCATGGCGCGCACTTCCGCCAGTTCCGCTTCCCACTCCTCCAACCGCCGGGATTCCGGCGCAATGCTTGCCGCATTCATCAGTTTCACTCCCACCGAAGCCTTGCGTTAATCTCAACTTCTTTTTGACCACGCCGGCGGCGACCCCGCCGCTACCTCACAGGAACCGTTCGCACACAACCGATGCTTTCAACGAAGGCGCCTTATTCTGTCCTGTTCGACTCATCTTCCCGATCCGTAACAAGCCCCCTTGAAGCGTTGTCTATCTTTTATCTGACCGGCTATCGCCGATTCAGGGCCCGTTCATGCAACATTTTGTTATCATTTTATCTGAAACAACAGGTTAGATCATCGACCAACCCACCCCGAACCGCCATGAAACGACTGCTGGAAATCGATACATTCCGGGGATTACTGCTGCTAATCATGGTGATCAACCATACTCCAAGCCCGCTCAGGGAAGTGACCACCCAACCGCTGGGGTTCGTCTCTGCCGCCGAAGCCTTCGTGTTCGTCTCCGCTTACCTGTGTGGCCTGATCTTCAGTCGCAAGCTGAAGAGCAGTGGATTGCCGGAACTGAAACGGCTAGCGCGGCGTCGAATCCGCCAGATTTACCTGAACCATGTGTTGGTCTTGCTGTTCTGCTTCGCGGTCGTCGGGCAACTGCTTGGCCACCAGACTCCATTCTACAATATGCTTCATCCCTATCTGGAGCGGCCGACCACCGCCGCCCTTTCGGCCCTGCTCCTGCTTTATCAGCCGCCGCTGCTGGACATCCTGCCGATGTATCTGGTGTTTCTGCTGCTTACGCCATTGATTATCAGCGTGGCTGCCCGCGTCGGGTGGCTCCCGCCCGTGGTGACCAGCCTGCTGTTATGGTTGGCTGCGCAATACGGCCTGAAAGAATGGATAGTCAGCTCTTTCGCTGGCGGTTGGCTGGTGGTCGATCCGGGAGCTTTCAACCTGTTTTCCTGGCAATTGCTCTGGATCAGCGGCCTGCTGCTGGGGAATCATCTCCAGCAAGACCCCGAGCATACAGCGCTGACGCTCACCAAAATTCCTTGGCCGGCTCTGGCGGGACTGGCAACCTTCTTTTTCTGCTGGCGGTGGCCGTGGATTCCGGTCTCCGTCGATCTCGGCAGCCACGATTGGCTACTGGACAAATGGCAGCTCGGGCCGCTGCGGCTGTTGAACTTTTTCACCCTGCTCTATCTGGTGTTTTGGCTTGGACCCCACCTCGCCAAGGCGCTCGGCTGGTTGAAGCCTCTGGCGCTGTTGGGGCGCAACATGCTGCCCCTCTTTAGCCTGCATATCTGTTTCAGCTTGCTGGCGATAGGCTTCATCGAACTCTACGAGCTTCCCGACCATTGGTGCTATCTTATCCTGACCCTGCAACTGGGCGTGCTTCTGTACTTATCGCTTTTTTTGGACAGATTTTCCAACAATAAGTCTGGCGACAACGCCGCCACCCCACCGCTGCACGGTTAGCTTCCCGCAATCGACCCGCGTCATGAACCGCCGGATTGCGTGGCGGCTGCGGCAAATCATCCGCCGCGCCACACGCTCACCCCCGCTCATCGAACACGGCTGGAACGGGCGCTGGGACTTACTTCCAGATAGCCGTTTGCGCGAAGATGGCAAAGAATCGGGATGCTTCGTAAATCCTGAAGCACCCTGAGGCAAGCGCTGTTCCTGAACGACGAGGTGAAGGCGATGACCGATGTTGACCGCGGTTTCACGACACTCAACGGGCTGGACGACAGCCGGAGCGCCTTGCTGGACCTGCTCGACGGCATGCGGCGGGCGCTGTATCTGTACACGCCGCTGGTGCGGCCCGCGCTGTACAACGATCCCGAGGTGCTCGCCGCCATCCGCAACCGGGTGGTGAGCCAGCCCAAGATGCGCCTGCACCTGCTACTGCCGCCGGCGCGGGACTGGCGCAACGACTGTCCGGGACTGGTGCGGTTGGGCGAGCGGCTGACCAGCGCCCTGCTCCTGCGGACGCCGAACCGGCAGGAAATCCCGGACTGGCCGGAACTGGGACAGGCGTTCGCCATCGCCGACGAACGGATGCTGCTGCACTTCAGCGACCCGCGCCGCCTCATCGGCAGCTACGAACCGCGACCCAGCCAACGCCTGAAGGAACTGCTGGACCTGTTTCGCGAGGTCTGGAACCGGGCGGAACCCGACCCCGACCTGCGCCGGCTGAGCCTCTAGGCCGGCGCCACGCCCCAGCGTTCCAGCAGCCTTGGCCGGTTCAACTCCAGCCATTGCAGGGCGATGATCGGGGCGGCGGAATTGATGCGGCCCGCGCGCAACAAGTCCAGCGCTTCGGCGCGGGAGACCACGTGCAGCTGGATATCCTCGTGTTCCTCGACCATGCCGCGCACCCCGCCGACCCGTGCGGCGTCCACCCGAGCGCAGAACAGGGTGATGCTCTCCGAGGTGCCCCCCGGACTGACCAGGTAATGACAGATGGGAACGAGTTCGAGGAGTTCGCAACCCGCTTCCTCGACCGTCTCGCGCCGGGCCACGTCCTCGGCGGTTTCGTCGGGATCGTCCATGATGCCGGCGACGATTTCCAGCAACCAGGGTCC
>DGFE01000085.1 GCA_002391525.1 Competibacteraceae bacterium UBA3908 | reverse complement strand
CGGCTGGCCGTTCAAACCCAGCCCCTAACCGCCCACCCGCGGAGTCCGGGCGGCCGGGGGCGTTCGCAACCCGGTATCGAGAATGACCCGTAACGGCTGGCGTTCGATCGCCGGCAGGCGGACGTCGAGGCCGGGATCGTCGGTCAGCACCGTGCCGCTGCCGGTCAGAATCGCCGAACTGCGCGCCCGCAACCGTTGCACGTCCTGGCGCGCGGCCTCGCCGGTCAGCCATCGGCTTTCGCCCGAAGCCAATGCCGTTCGTCCGTCCAGACTCATCGCCAGCTTGACGCGGACAAAAGGCCGACCTTGCGTCATGCGCTGGATGAAACCGGGATTCAGCGCTCGCGCCTCGGTCTCCAGCAAGCCGCATTCCACCATGATTCCGGCATCCCGCAACGTCGCCAGGCCCTTGCCGGCCACTTGCGGATTCGGATCGGACATGGCCGCCACCAGGCGCGCGATCCCGGCGTTCAACAGCGCGTCGGTGCAGGGCGGGGTGCGACCGTAGTGACAGCAGGGTTCGAGCGTCACGTAGGCGGTCGCGCCGCGCGCCCGGTCGCCCGCCGCGTCCAGGGCGATGACCTCGGCGTGGGGTTCGCCGGCGCGGGCGTGCCAGCCTTCGCCGACGATTTCGCCATCCCGGACCAGCACGCAGCCGACTCGCGGGTTGGGATCGGTGCCGTACAGGCCGCGCCGGGCGAGCGTCAGGGCGCGCGCCATAGGGGGGTAATCGTCAGGGGACATCACCCGGAATCCGTCGCATCGGGCGCTTTTTGCAGCCGCTCGATTTCCTCGCGGAAGGCGTTCACGTCCTCGAAACTGCGGTAAACCGAGGCGAAGCGAACATAGGCCACCTGATCCAGGTTGCGCAACTCCTCCATCACCCATTCGCCGATTCGCTGGCTGCTCAGTTCCCGCTCGCCGCTGGCACGGGCACGGTTCTTGATGCGGAGGATGGTTTCCTCGATCCGTTCGGCGCCGACCGGCCGTTTCTCCAGGGCGCGCAACAAGCCGGTGCGCAGTTTTTCCTCCAGAAACGGTTCGCGGCGACCGTCGCGCTTCACCACCGGCGGCATCAGCAGTTCCGCGGCCTCGTAGGTGGTGAAACGGGCGTTGCAACGGGTGCATTCGCGCCGGCGGCGCACCTTGTCGCCTTCCGCCGACAGCCGCGAGTCGATGACCCGCGTGTCGGGCGTGCCGCAGAACGGACAATGCATGGCCGCCGTCTCGCGCGCCGGCGGGGGATTCAGCCGTAAACCGGGAACCGGGCGCACAGCTCGGCCACCTGGCCGCGCACCCGGTCGATGACCGCCGCGTTGTCGAGGTCGTCGAGGATGTCGCACATCCAGCCGGTCAGTTGCCGGCATTCGCGCTCCTTGAAACCGCGGGTCGTGATCGCCGGCGAGCCGATGCGGATGCCGCTGGTCACGAACGGCGATTGCGGATCGTTGGGCACGGCGTTCTTGTTGACGGTGATCCAGGCCCGACCCAATGCGGCGTCGGCGGCCTTGCCGGTGAGGCCCTTGTCGATCAGGCTGACCAGGAACAGGTGATTGTCGGTACCGCCGGAAACGACCTGATAGCCGCGTTCGATGAACACGCTGGCCATGGCGCGGGCGTTGGCGATGACCTGTTTTTGATAGTCCACGAAGTCCGGCTCCAGGGCTTCCCTGAAAGCGACCGCCTTGGCGGCGATGACGTGCATCAGCGGGCCGCCCTGGATGCCGGGGAACACCAGTGAATTCAGTTTCTTCTCGATTTCGGGATTGGCGCGGGCCAGGATCAGGCCGCCGCGCGGGCCGCGCAGGGTTTTGTGCGTGGTGGTGGTCACCACGTCGGCGACCGGGGTCGGATTGGGATACACGCCCGCCGCCACCAGGCCGGCGACATGCGCCATGTCCACGACCAGGAAAGCGTTCACCCGGTCGGCGATGGCGCGGAAGCGCGGCCAGTCCACGACGCGCGAATAGGCCGAGAAGCCGGCGATGATCATCTTGGGCTTACATTCCAGCGCCAGCCGCTCGACCTGATCGTAATCGATCTCGCCGGTGGCTTCGTTCAGGCCGTATTGCACCGCCTGGTACAGCCGCCCGGAGAAGTTGACCTTGGCGCCGTGGGTCAGATGGCCACCGTGAGCCAGACTCATGCCCAATATCGTATCGCCCGGCTCCACCAGCGCCATGTAGACGGCAGCGTTGGCCTGCGAGCCGGAGTGCGGCTGGACGTTGGCGTAGTCGGCCTTGAACAACCGTTTGGCGCGGTCGATAGCCAGTTGTTCGGCGATGTCCACGAACTCGCAGCCGCCGTAATAACGTTTGCCTGGATAACCTTCGGCGTATTTGTTGGTCAGCACCGACCCCTGGGCTTCGAGCACGCGCGGACTGGCGTAGTTTTCCGAGGCGATCAGCTCGATATGAGCTTCCTGACGCTGACGCTCGCCCTGGAGGGCGGCCCACAATTCATTGTCAAACCCGGCGATTCGCATTTCCCGACTGAACATTCGCGACCTCTGCAACGGCGAGCGCCCGCTGTTTCGGTCGAAACAGCGGACGGGCTAAATGAGGAAAGATCGCAATTGTACTCTCATGGCCTTGGGGGGAGTAGGAGGAGAATCGAAGAAAAGCGGGCGTGAACGGCCGGGGCGGTTTCCATGCGGAGGGATAATGAAAGGGCTTCGGGGACCGTGCCGCCCTCAACGCATCGGGGTTTCCAGAAAGGAATCCACCACGGCGGTCCAGGCCTTGGCGACGTTGCGTAGATCGTAACCGCCGCCGCCGACGCCGATGATGCGGCCCTCGGCGAACTCTTCGGCGATCTGACACAGACTGCGCGCGGCGCGGCTGTGGGCGCGGGTCGAGTAGTGCAAATGGGCCAGCGGGTCGCCGTTCAGACCGTCGGCCCCGCAGTTCATGAAGACGAATTGCGGTTCCCATTTGCGCAGGAACTCCTCGATCTTGTCCCACATCATCAGGAAGTCGTCGTCGGCGGACAGCGGCAGCAGCGGAATGTTGAGCTTGCGGCCCTTGGCCGGACCCTTGCCGACTTCGTGCGAGAAGCCGCTCTGCGGGAAATTGTAGCGACCGTCCTCGTGGATGTCGGCGAAGATGACGGTCGGGTCGGACTCGAACGGATAAAACACGCCGTCGCCGTGATGGGCGTCGATGTCGACGTAGGCGATGCGCTCCAGGCCGTAGTCCTGTTGCAGAATCTTGATGGCGACCCCGACGTCGTTGAACACGCAGAAGCCGGAAGCGGTGTCGGGCATACTGTGGTGCAGGCCGGCGATGGGTACGAAAATCCGCCGGGCTTCGTTGTTCATGATCCTGCGGGTGGCGTCGACGACGGTGCCGACCACCGTGGCGGCATCCTCGAACACACCCTTGTAGGCCGGCGTATCGCCGTAATCCAGCAAACCGTCGCCCACCTCGGAATAGATCTTGACCTTCTCGACGTACTCCGGGGTGTGGAACAGTTTGATCTGTTCCTCGGTAGCCATGGCGGGATGGAAGATGCTGACTTGATATTCGAGCTGGCGGATATGCATCTCATCCCAAAAGGCATGGATGCGGTCCGCGCCGAAGGGATGATCATCGAATCCATAGCGGCCTAGCTCTTCGCCGGTGTAGACGGCCACCGTTCTGCTGCGTGACATTTGGCTCTCGGTCCTCGTTTTGGGAATCGATCTTTCGATAAGATTATCATAGTCGAGTTTGTAATCGAGTCGGGTGCGTTGGTGCACCGAAATCCCCCGGCGCCGACTGTTACACCCATTCCGCGCTTCAGCCTCGGGAGTGCCCATGTCCGCAGTCGAACAGGACGGACTGGATAGTTTTCCACGCGACCGTCAGCCGACCGTCCGCATTCTGGCGATGCCGGCTCACACCAATCCCAGCGGCAAGATTTTCGGTGGCTGGATCATGGCGCAAATGGACGTGGCGGGCGGTATTGTGGCGTTGGAGTACGCCGGCGGCCCGGTGGTGACCGTGGCGGTCACCTCCATGAAATTCCACCGGCCGGTGAACGTAGGGGATTTGGTGAGCTGCTTCGCCCGCATTCAGAAGGTGGGCTCGACCTCGATCACGGTCAAGGTCGAAGTCTTTGCCCAACGGGCGCACGACGGTACGCTGCAATCCGCCAAGGTCACCGAGGCCGTGATCGTTTACGTCGCCGTCAACAGCGACGGTGCGCCGCGCAAGCTGCCGGAGCGAGAGCCGGATTTCGGGCAATATTGGTAGCGGGACGACGGGCGACCACATCGGTGAAGGTGCCGCCACGGTCGATCCGGAATGGCCAGCGGTCGGCGGCGGGGCGGTGAAATCGGTCATGGCGATTGTGGCCTGGATGGTAAACGGTTAGGAATGAACCTGTATCAGTTCATTCTGGTGAGCTCGTTTCTTCGGAATTCATCACGCCAGATTGATTGAATAGACAGTAAATTCAATCGCTTGATTTTAATAAACGGTATCTGAAAGATCGTGGCACGGGGTTTGTATATTCAAGGCATACTGATCTGCTAGGTTATATGTAGAAGAGGAGGACAGCCATGATGACCACGCAACAAAGCGAGATCAATCTCAGCGGAAGGCAGCGTGCCGTCAGACGGAGAATATTCAGGAGGAACAACGCCCCGTCCCGGCGGGAAAGCGAGCCGCGGGAAGACGCCGTGACCTTCACGGGTCGGTGCAGGAAAATCCTGGCCTTGCTGAAGGGGTTCAAGGAAGTCGTGGCCACGCTGACCTGGTTGAAAACCCTCATGGCCTCTCTGTTTGGAATGGGCATTGTCTTTTATTCCTCTTCTTCCGATATGAAGCTCTTGCCCGAGCTTTTTCCGCAGGCTGCCGATGGAGGCAGGCAGTTCCTGTGGGCGAACCCGGACAATTCGGTTAAAGCCGGGTTCGACGGCGGATGCGCCAAACCCAGGTTGACCAATGTGTTTGGTTTTTTTGGCGATTCATCCGGCCTGCGACTGCAATATGGTGTCGTGCCCAATATGCGGGATGGGGGATGGGGCGTACATTGGGACGAGGCGCCGACTCATGATTTTGACGCCTCGGCGTTTACTCATTTCAGTTTCTGGGTTCGCGGGGCCAGTGGAGATGAATTGTTTGAGATTGGTCTGAAAGATACGAACTCCAATGAGACCAAGATTGAATCGAAGGATTGGATAGTGGCCAGCGACCTCAGGAATGGGGTTGAAATAACCATACCTTTAGCCGAATTCAGGGATGTGAACAAAAAATCACTGAACAATGTCAGCTTCAGTTTCAACTCTCGGCATGGCTCGGGAAGCATTTGCGTGGGCAGCATGGCTTTTGGGGGACAGGGCAGTCGTGTTTGAAGCGCAACCGCCCGTCCTCTTCGGCGCGCCAGGAAGGGTGGAGAACTCAAGGGCGGCTTCCATACCGGACCTGGAATGTATTATCGAGATGACAAAATGCGCCGGCCTGGAATGGATCGCGCTCGACGGGTTGGGCGTTGCCCGAACATAGCGGCACGGCGCATTCGTTTCGGGCAGTGGGGTCGCGGGTTCGCTAGAATGTAGCGAACCCGCTTCTTCGCCCAACGAGATCGCCCATGACCATTTTGTTTCTCATCATCCTGTTTGCCCTTGGCGCGATCTTCGCGCCGCGCTTCATTCCAGAGACCAGAACCACTCGCGGTGGGCGGGCGTTGTCGCTGGGCTGGCTGCGGACCGGCGCCCGCGTCGTGCTGTCGCTGGCGGCGGTGTTCATGGCGTTGGCGACCTCGTTCGTCATCATCGACCAGGACAAGGTTGGCCATCTGAAGCTGATCTACGGCGTCGCGAAGTTGCCGCCCGGCCACATCATCGCCATGAACGGCGAGGCCGGACCGCAGGCGGAAATCCTCGGTCCCGGCTTCAATTTCAAGCCGTTGCTGAATCTGTTGTACGAAGTCGAGCAGAAACCGATCACGGAGATTCCGGAAAACCATTACGGCTTCGTCGTCACCCGCGACGGCCTGCCGCTGCGGCCGGATCAGTTTCTGGCCGACGCCTGGCGCGACGAGCAGAAAATGCTCGACGCTCGCCATTTCCTCGCCGATGGGCAAGGTCAGAAAGGCCCGCAGCTGACCGTGCTGCGGCCGGGCCGCTATCGGTTGAACCAATACCTGTTCGATGTCTACACCAAGGGCGAGCCGTTTCAGGCCACCTCGGTGCCGGCGGGGTTCGTGGCGGTGATCAAATCGAACGTGCAGGACCAGCCCGCCGACGTCTGCCGCCCGGTTCGCGACGAGCGGACCGAAAAACTGTCGGTGCCGTTGGTGCCCAGGGGTTGCCGTGGTGTGTGGAGCGAACCGCTGCTGCCTGGCACGTATTACCTCAACAAGCGCGCCTATGAAGTGGCGCTGGTCGATACCCGCATCCAGACCTGGCAGTATCAGGGCGGCTATGTCCGGCGGCGGATCAACCTGACCCTGAATCAGAATGGCCAGATCGAACAGACGGCGGAACGGGAGGAGGTGGTGACCCCCAAGAACGCCGCCGACATCGCCGTACTCCTGCGGATCGAAGGTTGGGAAATCCCGCAGGATTTACGGGTGCTGGCCCAGGTTACGCCGGAAGACGCGCCGTTCGTGGTCGCTTCGGTGGGCGATTTGCAGGCGGTCGAGGACAAGATCATGACGCCCACGGTGCGCAGCATCGTCCGCAACGTCACGGGCTCCTATGTAGCCCCGGCGGCGGGGACGCAAACGAGCGACAGCCTCCAGAGCGTGCATCGGGTGCTGGACTTGCAGGACAAGCGGCCGCAGCTGGAACAGGCGGTGCTGGAGGCGTTGATCCCCGAAGCCCGCAACGCCGGCGTCTCCGTGCGCGAAGTCCGCTTCGGCGACCCCGCCCTGCCGCCGGAATTGCTGCTGGCCCGCAAGCGCGAGCAGCTGGCCCAGCAGATGACCACTACCTTTCAGAAGGAGCAGCAGGCTCAGGAAGAGCGGATCAAGACCGAGAAGGCGCGCGCCACCGCCGAACAGCAGCCGGAACTGGTGCGGGCGGAAATCCAGGTCGAGGTCGCCAAACAGGACCGGGCGGCAGCCCAACTGCGCGGCGAGGGCGAGAAGTTGCGCTTGCAGGAAATCGCCACCGGCCAACAGGCGCAAGCCAACGTGCTGGGGCGGGAACTGACCTACCAACTGGCGATGGTCAAGGAAGTGCTGGCGTTCATCGCCGCCAATCCCGAAGCGGTGAAAGTGCCGAGCGTGTTGGTGGAAGGCGGCGAAGCCGGCGCCTCGCTACCGGCGGCGGCGGCCATTTTCGGCTTTCTCGGCAACAGCACGGTCGCCCGTGGCTTGAGTCAGACCGCCGGTGGTCCACCAGCGTCCACCGCGCCGGTCAAGGCGCCTTGAGTCACTCCTGTGGGTATGTAATCCGCCATGGTTGACGATGTCGTTTTCCAGACAAATTGTCCTTAAAGGGAAAGGTTTCGATTTGGGCAAGGAGCCGCTGATCTGTACGCCGCTGGTCGGTTCGGATGAAGAAGCGATTGACCGCGAACTGACCGCGATTGTGCCCAAGGAGCCGGACCTGATCGAATGGCGCGTGGATTTTTTCTCGGGCATTGCCGATGTCGGCCGTGTGGTGGAGTTGGGTAGGGCGATCAAGGCCAAAGCCGGCGTTGTCCCCATCATCTTCACCCGGCGTTCCACGCGCGAAGGCGGAAATCCGATTACGCTCGACGAGGATCAGGTGTTCGACATGTACGCCGCCGCATGTCGCTCGGGATGCATGGACCTGTTCGACTACGAACTCAGCGTCGAGGAGCGCTATTTCAAGCGGGCGGTATCGCTGGCCAGGGAAACGGGGGTTCGGCTGATCGCTTCCTTCCATGATTTCCAGGAAACGCCGAGCGCCGATGCGCTGGTTGCCAAATTCGTCGCCATGGAGAAGGCGGGCGCGGACATCGCCAAGATTGCCGTGATGCCGAAGGAACTCAGGGATGTGCTGACCTTGCTTGAAGCGACGTTGACGGCGCGGAACACGATTTCCCTGCCCATCATCAGCATGTCCATGGGTGCCTACGGTTCGCTCAGTCGTCTGTTCGGCTGGGTCTTCGGCTCGTCGGTCAGCTTTGCCGTGGGCGAAAAGAGTTCCGCGCCGGGGCAGATCCCCATCGAACAACTGAACGCGGTGGTCGATATTCTCAAGCGGGCATTGAAGGGCGCGTGAGGGTGGTCGGCCTCAGGAACGGTCGCTCGCCGGCAGGGCGATTTCAACTCGCAACCCGCCGCCCGGACGATTCAGCGCGCGAACACTCCCGCCATGCGCCTCGATGGCCCGGCGGGCGATGGCCAGTCCCAAGCCGAAACCGGCGGTCGCAACGCCGGTTTCGCCACGGAAAAACGGCTCGAAAACAGCCTGCAAATCGCTTTCGGGAATGCCGGGACCCCGATCCGCAACGGTCACGATCAACCGGTCGGGAGCGGCCCGCCGTTCGATCTTGACCTCGACCGTGGTGTTTTCACGGGTGTATTTCACCGCGTTGCGGATCACGTTCTCGAAGGCGCGGTGCAGCAATTCCGCGCGGACCTTGACGATGGCCGCGCCCTCACCGGAAAACTGGACCTGACGCCCGCTCGCTTCCGCCTCGAACCGCGCGTCGTCGGCGATGCCCGCCACCAGCTCCATCAGATCGACCTCTTCGTCCGCCGCGCCACTCATGCCGGCCTCCAGTCGCGACAGGGTCAGCAGTTCGCCCACCAATTCGTCCAGGCGACCCGATTCGCGCTCGATGCGATCCAGCGAGGCGTCCAGTTTCTCCGGTTGTTGCCGCGCCAGCCCGATGGCCGCTTGCAGTCGCGCCAGCGGCGAGCGGAGTTCGTGGGAAACGTCATGCAGCAGGCGCCGCTGAGAACCGACCAGGATTTGCAGTTGCTGGGCCATGCGGTCGAAATCCCGCCCGAGATCGGCGATTTCGTCGCGCCGCCGGCCCATGCGCGGTCCGATCCGGGTGTCGAGCTTGCCCACCGCCGCCGCGTCGAACGCACCGCGCAGGTGGCGGATCGGTTTCGCCAGATACCAGGCCAGCAATGCGCTGAAACCGAGGCTGGCCAGGATGCCGATGCTGATCGGCAGGAGCGGGGACGGCGGCGCACCGTGCGGCGACGATTTACTCTCGGCGGGAACGAAAAACAGGTATTGGCGCTGGTCCGCGCGCTCCAGCCGGGCAATGCGCTGCTCCGAGTCTTCCCGCGCCAGCCGGCGGGCCTGCGCCAGCGCCTCGGCGGGAACCGCGCGTCCCAGCAATTCCCGGTCGGCATCGTCCACCACATACACGTGCGCGCCGCCCCGGCCCCGGTCGCGCCACTCTTCCAGCAAGCCCTGTAGCGCCGCAATGCCGCCATGCCGGAGCGTCGCCGCCGTCGCGTTGACCAGAAACGCGGCGCGCGGCCCGCTCGCCAATTCCTGGCCGCGTTCGTCGAGCGTCCGCTGATGGAGCCAGACCGCCGCGCCCACGCCCGCACCAGCCACCAGCAGCGCCAGCCAGAACGCGAAAAAGAATTTCCAGAACAGCCGGCCCACGGCGGTCACTCCCGGACGTACTGATAGCCGACGCGGCGCACGGTCTGAATCGGCGAACGCCCTTCGCCGTCCAGGCCAAGTTTGTGCCGGATGCTGCTCAGGTGCACGTCGATGCCCCGGTCGTAGCGGGCCAGCGGGCGGCCCAGGCCCTGTTCCGAGAGTTCCTGCTTGCTCACCACCCGGCCCGCGTTGCGAACCAGCACCTCCAGCAGATTGAATTCGGTGCTGGTCAGGTCGAGCGGAGCGCCGTTCCATTCCGCGCTGCGCTTTTCCGGCCACAGCGTCAACCCGCCCACCGTCAGCGGGCCGGACGGCGGGCTGGCCGACTCCTCCTGCGCCTGGGTGCGCCGCAGGATGGCCCGGATGCGCGCGACCAGTTCGCGCGGGGTGCAAGGTTTGGGCACGTAATCGTCCGCGCCGAGTTCGAGGCCGACGATGCGATCCACGTCGTCCCCCTTGGCGGTGAGCATCAGCACGGGGAGGCGGCTGTCCTGCGCGCGGATGCGGCGCAGGGCTTCGATGCCGTTCAGGCGCGGCATCATCACGTCCAGCACCACGATGCCGTACTCGCCCGACAGCGCGCCGCGCACGCCCGCTTCCCCGTCCGCCACGGCCGTCGCGCCGAAACCCTCGCGTTCGAGGTATTCGGTCAGCATCTCGCCCAACTCGACATCGTCGTCCACCAGCAACACCCGAATCATCGCCGCCAACCGCTTCGCTTGTCGTTCATAACGGCAATCATAGCGATCCCCACCCGACAACCAAGCGCATTTACCTGTTTTTGCCCGTCTTTACCTTTCCTTACACAACGCTAACCCGCATTTACGGATGCCGGGGGTACAGTGGCGCCATTCCCACAACGTCCCTGGAAACCAACTTTTCGGGGCGCTCCGCAAGACTGGGAAGACATGGCGAAGGGGAGTTTGAATGCAAACCATAAAACGCATTTTCTGGATTTATCTGCTGCTGCTCACAGGTCTTTGGTGGTTCACCGATCAGACCGACTGGTCGAGCCTGAGCGGCTTGTTCAGTTGGCGGGCGGTGCTGATGCAATACACCGGCGTGCTGGGCATCGGCGTCATGAGCGTGGCGATGGTGCTGGCCGTTCGCCCCGTCGTGCTCGAACCCCACCTGGGCGGTCTCGACAAGATGTACCGCCTGCACAAATGGCTGGGCATCTCGGGGCTGGTGCTGTCCGTGAGCCACTGGCTGATGGCCCAAGTCCCCAAATGGCTGGTGGGCTGGGGTTTGCTGGAGCGCCCGGCGCGCCCGCCCCGGCCTGCCTTGCCGGCGGACTCGATCCAGCAGTTTTTCATCGACCAGCGCCCTCTGGCCGAGAGCATTGGTGAATGGGCGTTTTACGCGGCGGCGGCGCTGATGGTGCTGGCCCTGATCAAGCGCTTTCCGTATCGCTACTTCTTTAAAATCCATCATCTGCTGGCCGTGGCCTACCTGGCTCTGGTCTGGCACTCGGTGGTCCTGCTGAGATTCGACTACTGGAGCGGCGTGCTGGGACCCGCCATGGCCGTGCTGATGACTGCCGGCAGCGTGGCCGCGATCATGGTCCTGTTTCGGCGCGTGGCGGTGAACCGCAAGGTCATGGGAGAAGTGGCGTCCATCGTCCGCCATGACGCCCTGAACGTGCTGGCGCTGGACATTCAACTCAAAGGGCGCTGGGCGGGTCATGACGCGGGGCAGTTCGCGTTCGTGACCCTGCACGAGGACGAAGGACCGCACCCGTTCACGATTTCATCGGCCTGGACCGGCGATGGTCGGATTCAATTCATCATCAAGGCCCTGGGCGACTATACGCGCACCCTGGCGGATCGCCTGCGCGTCGGGGACCCGGTCAAAGTGGAAGGCCCCTATGGGCGCTTCAACTTCCAGAGCGAGGCACCGCGGCAGATCTGGGTGGGCGGCGGCATCGGGATCACGCCTTTCATCTCGCGGCTGAAAGCCCTGGCTCAACAAGGCGATGGCAAGGCGATTGACCTGTTTCACACCACGGCGGTCTACGACCCCGAGGCCATCGGTCTGCTCGAGCGCGACGCGCAAGCTGCCAACGTTCGCCTGCATGTGCTGTGGGATGAGCGGGATGGTCGGCTGGACGCGGAGCGCATCTGCCAGACCGTGCCCGACTGGCGCGACGCCGACGTGTGGTTTTGCGGACCCTCGGCGTTTGGACAGGCGCTGAAGCGGGATTTGACCGCGCTGGGGTTGCCCGGCGCCCGCTTCCACCAGGAACTGTTTGAGATGCGCTGATCCCAGCTCTCGGTTCCCCCTGGTGGGGGAATCGAAACGGAGGGCCGGGGTCGACGTTTGAGATGCGCTGATCCCAGCTCTCGGTTCCCCCTGGGAAATTTCCCTTACGATCAGGAAAATGACTTTGAAATCAATCAGTCGTGCAACTTCTGCCAGACAGTTCCGGCACGGCGCGGGGTTGCTGACAGCGGCCCTGCTGGCGGGCTGCGCGGCGGTCGGCCCGGACTATGCCGCGCCCGAACCGGCGACGCCGGCGACCTGGCGCGGCGCGGCGGCGGCAAGGGTTGCCGTCGCGCCAACCGCGCCGGAAGACCTGGCGAGTTGGTGGCGGCGACTCGACGATCCGACGCTGACCGGGCTGATCGAACAGGCCATGCAAGGCAGTCTCGATCTTCGCGCCGCCCAGGCGAGGCTGCGCGAGGCGCGCGCCCGTCGCGCCCTGGCCGGGGCAAACCGATTCCCGACGGTCGCGGCCTCGGCAACGGCCAGCGTCTCGAAAGGCAGCGCCGAAACCGGCGGCGGCGCGACGCGCGACTTGTACAACGCCGGCTTCGACGCCAGTTGGGAACCGGACGTGTTCGGCGGTCTCCGGCGCGGCGTCGAAGCTGCCCAGGCCGACCTCGAAGCCAGCGAAGCCAGCCTGCGCGACGGGCAAGTCTCGCTGGCCGCCGAGGTGGCGCTCAATTACGTGGAACTGCGCGCCTTCCAGGCCAGGCTGGACATCGCCAGAGCCAACGCCGCCTCTCAGACCGAAACCCTGCAACTCACCCAGTGGCGCGCGCAGGCCGGGCTGACCACCGCGCTGGACGTGGAACAGGCCCGCGCCAATCTGGAGCAGACCCGCGCGCAGATTCCCACCCTGGAAACCAGCCGCGCCGAGGCGGAACATCGCCTGGAAATCCTGCTCGGCCAGCAGCCGGGCACGCTGGCTGACAGCTTGTCCGGTCCCGCCGGGATTCCAGCGATACCCGCGCGGGTGACCGTGGGCATTCCGGCGGATACTCTGCGCCAACGGCCCGACGTGCGCGCCGCCGAACGCAAACTGGCGGCGGAAACCGCGCGGATCGGCGTGGCGGAGGCCGAGCGTTATCCGAACTTCAACCTGAGCGGGTCGCTTGGCCTGGAAGCGTTGAGCGTCGGCGCGTTAGCCAGCGGCGACGCAGTCGCGCGAACGCTACTGGGCGGCGTCGCCGCGCCGATTTTTGATGCCGGGCGCATCCGCCGGCAGGTCGAAATTCAGACCGCCGTGCAGGAGCAGGCGTTGGTCAGCTACGAAGCCACGGTGCTGAACGCGCTGGCGGAGGTGGAAAACGCGCTGGTCGCCCTGACCAATACCCAAAAACGACGGGAAAATCTGCAAAGCGCCGCTCAGGCCGCGCGTCTCGCCGCGCAGCTGGCCCGGCACCGCTACACCGTCGGCATCACCGATTTCCAAACCGTGCTGGACACGGAGCGCACCGTGCTGACCCTCGAAGACAGTCTCAAGTCCAGCGAAGCCGAAGGCGTCTCCGCCCTGATCCAGCTTTACAAGGCGCTGGGCGGCGGCTGGTCGCCGGTGCCCGCCACCCACATCGCCGCCAACGCGCAAGGAACATCGCCATGAGCAACACGCCCTCCGTCGCGGATGCCGAACTGGCGAAAATCATCGGTTCGGAACCGGCGCGCGGTCGCTTCAGGGTTCTCCGCTGGCTGATCGCGGTGGTCGCGCTGGCCCTGGCCGTCGGCGGGTTCCTGTGGTTCCGATTCGGTTCCGCCGTGGACACCACGCCCCAGTACCAGACCGAACCGCTCAGCCAGGGCAATCTGCGGGTCACCGTATCGGCGACCGGCAAGCTGGAGCCGATCAATCAGGTGGATGTCGGCAGCGAATTGTCCGGCACCATCGAAACGGTCCTGGTGGACGACAACGACCGGGTGAGCAAGGGTCAGGTGCTTGCCCGGCTGGATGTCGCCAAGCTCCAGAATCAAATCGCGAAATCCAAGGCCGCGCTCGCATCCGCCGAGGCGAAGGTGTTGCAGACCGTGGCGACGGTCAGGGAGTCCCGCGCCAATCTGGGGCGGTTGCGGCAGGTCGCCAAGCTGAGCGGCGGCAAGGTGCCCGCGCCGGCGGAACTGGAAACGGCGGAGGCGACGGTGGAGCGCGCCATCGCCGACGAGGCCAGCGCGCGGGCGGCGGTCGAGGAGGCGCGCGCCACGCTGCGCTCCAACGAAACCGATCTGACCAAGGCGTCCATCCGTTCCCCCATCGACGGGGTGGTGCTCCAGCGCAAAGTGGAGCCGGGCCAGACCGTGGCCGCCTCACTGCAAGCGCCGGTGCTGTTCACCCTGGCCGAAAATCTGGCGCAAATGGAATTGCAGGTGGACGTGGACGAGGCCGACGTCGGCCAGGTGCGCGAAGGGCAGTCGGCCACCTTCACCGTGGACGCCTATCCCAACCGGAGCTATCCCGCCCGCATCGGTATGGTGCGGTTCGGGGCGGAGACGGTCAACAACGTGGTGACCTACAAAACCATTCTCAACGTGGACAACGACGATCTCAGCCTGCGGCCCGGCATGACCGCCACCGCCGAGATCGTCACCGCCGAACGGGAAAACGTGCTGCTGGTCCCGAACGCGGCGCTGCGCTTCACTCCACCACAACCGGCGGAGGCTCAGTCCAACAGCGGTGGCGGTCTGGTGGCCAGCCTGCTGCCCCGTCCTCCCCGGAGTCTGGCCCCAAGGAGACAATCCGGGAACGCCAAGGGCGGCAAGAGCACGGCGCGGCAGATTTGGGTATTGCGCGACGGTCAGCCGGTCGCCGTGCCGGTGACGGTCGGCAGCAGCGATGGCCGCATGACCGAGGTGACGGGCGAGGGGCTGGAGCCGGGCCTGCCCGTCATCACCGCCAGTTTGGGGACGACGCCATGAACGCTGCGCCCTCACCCCCGATCCCTCGCCCGGAGGGAGAGGGGAGGCAACCGCCCTCACCCCCCACCCCTCGCCCGGAGGGAGAGGGGAGGCAACCGACCTCACCCCCAGCCCCTCTCCTGTCTCTTATACACATCT
>DGFE01000150.1:527-14926 GCA_002391525.1 Competibacteraceae bacterium UBA3908 | reverse complement strand
ATCTCCGCCGCAATACCGGCGCGACCAGCCTGGTCGGCTTTTTGATCGGCAAGTACGGCCGGGCGGCGGCGCTGGCCTTCACCGCCGCCATCCTGATCCGGCTGTACAACGAAGTCTGGAGCAACACCGCTGTGGTCGGCGGCTACTACGGTCCGGCGGGCAGTCCGGAATTCATCGGCGCCGCCCTGCTGTTCACCGCCGCCACCCTGTTCTATAGCCTCAAGGGGGGTCTGCGCGGCTCCATCATCACCGATGTCATTCAAACCGCCATCTTCGTGGTGTTTCTGGCCGCCGTGTTGCTGCTGGTGTTGCCCAAGCACGGCGTCGCCACCCTGCTGAGTATCGGCGAATTCAAGCTGGCGGCGGGCGTGGATCTGCTGCTGGTGGCCGGCCTGCAAATTCTCAGCTACCCCTTTCACGACCCGGTGCTCACTGATCGCGGGTTCATCACCGACGAAAAGGCCATGCTGAAAGCGTTCATTCTGGCGGGCATCGGCGGTTTCTTCGCCATCCTGGCGTTCAGTCTCGTCGGGATCGACGCCCGGTTGAGCGGGCTGGCGGTCGGCGGCAACGCGCCGGCGGCGGTGGCGCAGGCGCTGGGCATCGGCGCGCTGTTCGTCATGACCGTGCTGATGATCGCAGCGGCGGGTTCGACTCTGGATTCGACCTTCGCTTCACTGTCCAAGGTGGTGGCGCAGGAACTGCCCGCCGTCGCTGGCCGGCAACCGCCGGCCTCCGCGCTACGCTACGGCACGGTGGCGATGATCGTCATCGCCGCGCTGGGCAACCTGCCGATGATCGCCGGCGCCGAGATTCTCGCCGCCACGACCTTGAGCGGCACCATGGTCATGGGTTTGGCGCCGGTGTTTTTGCTGCAGCGCCGGGTTGGCCGTTCGCCGTGGAGTTTTCATCTGAGCTTCTGGCCGGGGCTGGTGCTGGGCATCCTGCTCGCGGTCGGCTGGATTCCCGCTACCTGGGCCATCGGCGAGGGCAAGTACGCCTTGTTGCTGGGAACCAACTTGTACGGCCTGTCGATCTGCACCGCCGGTTTTCTGTTGCCCGAAATCGTGCGCTGGTGGCGCGGCGTGCCCGTCGCTCAAGGTGAATCGGCATGAACGAGCCGCCAGGCCGCGTCTGCCCGCTGCGTTATCGCTATGGGAATGCCCAACTTCGCCGATACCCGGTTCGGCGTCATCACACCCGCATCAGCCCGATACCCAGCCCGCATCCGAGCCTGTGCGGCGTGATGGTGAGGGATATTCACCTCGACGCCCTGGCCGTGCCGTTCGATGCCGACCGCTGGGAGCGGGAGTTTCTGGCGAGCTGGCCGCCGGAGTCGCCGGCTTATCGCTCCTATTTCAGCCGGATCGACCACGGTCCCGACTACACGCTGGAACAGGTGTACACCGCCATTCCCCGTCAGGACGCAGCGCCCGCGATCCTGTAAGGTTTTCGCGCTTGACGCGACTAAACCTGCAAACCTTTTTCAATCCTCAGGAGTAACCGGCCATGACCGGAGTCACGCTGTACGGTACCCAATGGTGCCCGTTCTGCCGGCGCGCGGAACAATTGTTGAAAGGCAAGGGCGTCATCGACCTGAAAAAAATCGCGGTCGATCTCGACCCCGGCCAACGGGAAATCATGATTTCGCGCACCGGACGCCGTTCCGTGCCGCAAATCTTCATCGGTGAGGTTCACGTTGGCGGATACGACGACCTGGCCGCGCTGGATCGCGCCGGCCAGTTGGATGCCCTGTTGCAGGTCGCCGGAGCGAACGTCTGATGAACTCTCGCAAACTCCTGCTCGTTGTCGTGGTCGCCGCCTTGATCGGCGCCTTCTTCATCTTCGATCTGGGCCGCTATTTCAGCCTGGACTATTTCAGGTCCCAGCAGGCAGCCATCGAAGCCTATCGGGCGGCGCGTCCCGGCTTGACGGCGGGCCTGTTCTTCGCCGTTTACGTCGCGGTGACCGGCTTGTCGCTGCCCGGCGCGGCCATCATGACCCTGGCCGCGGGCGCGATCTTTGGCCTGCTGTGGGGGACGGTGATCGTCTCCTTCGCCTCGACCCTCGGCGCCACCCTGGCCTTCCTCGCCGCCCGCTTCGTGCTGCGCGACTGGGTGCAGGGCAAATTCGGCGACCGGTTGAAAGCGATCAACGCCGGGATGGAGCGGGAGGGCGGTTTCTACCTGTTCACCCTGCGGCTGATTCCGATCTTTCCGTTCTTCGTCATCAATCTGGTCATGGGACTCACCGCGATCCGCACCGGGACATTTTACTGGGTCAGTCAGATCGGCATGCTGGCCGGCACGTTGGTCTACGTGAACGCCGGCACCCAGTTGGCGCAGATCGACTCGTTGCAAGGCATTTTATCGCCCACATTGCTGGCATCCTTTGCCCTGCTCGGCGTTTTCCCGCTGATCGCCAAAAAAATCATAGCGGTGATCAAAGCGCGGCGGGTGTACGCGAAATGGCCAAAACCGAAGCGCTTCGACCGCAACCTGGTGGTGATCGGCGCCGGTTCCGCCGGGCTGGTGACCGCCTACATCGCGGCGGCGGTCAAGGCCAAGGTCACGCTGATCGAAAAGCACCGGATGGGCGGCGACTGCCTGAACACCGGCTGCGTGCCTTCCAAGGCGCTGATCCGCTCGGCCAGGCTGCTCTCCCACATCCGACGCGCCCCGGAATTCGGCGTCCGCAAGGCCGAAGCGGACTTCGACTTTGCCGAGGTGATGGAACGGGTCCAACGGGTGATCCGCGAGGTCGCGCCGCATGACTCCGTGGAGCGTTACACCGGTCTGGGCGTGGACGTGATTGAAGGGACCGCCAAAATCACCTCGCCCTGGTCGGTGGACGTGACCACCGCCGAGGGTACGCGGACCCTGACCACGCGCGCCATCGTCATCGCCGCCGGCGCCCGGCCGTTCGTGCCGCCGATTCCGGGACTGGAAGAGATCGGCTACCTCACCTCGGATACCGTCTGGAATCTGCGCGAGTTGCCCAAGCGCCTGGTGGTGCTGGGCGGCGGCCCCATCGGTTCGGAACTGGCTCAGACCTTCGCCCGCTTCGGCGCGCGGGTGACGCAGGTGGAAATGGCGCCGCGCATCCTGATCCGCGAAGACCCGGAAGTTTCGGAATTGGTCACGCAGCGTTTTCGCGCGGAAGGCATCGAGGTGCTCGTCAACCACAAGGCCAAGCAATTCGTGGTGGCGAACGGCGAAAAGACACTAATCGCCGAACACGACGGCCAGGCTGTGCGTATCCCGTTCGACGCGGTGCTGGTCGCGGTCGGGCGGGTGGCGAATATTCGAGGTTACGGGCTGGAGGAACTGGGCATTCCGGCGACGCGCACCGTGGAAACCAACGAGTATCTGCAAACCCTCTATCCCAACATCTACGCCGCCGGCGACGTGGCCGGGCCGTTCCAGTTCACCCACACCGCCGCCCATCAGGCGTGGTACGCGGCGGTCAACGCCCTGTTCGATCCGCTCAAGAAATTCAAGGCCGACTACTCGGTGATTCCCTGGTCCACCTTCGTCGATCCCGAAGTCGCCCGGGTCGGCCTGAACGAGCAGGAAGCGAAAGAGAAGGGGATCCCCCACGAGGTGACGGTGTACGGCCTCGACGATCTGGATCGCGCCATCGCCGACGGCGAGGCCCACGGCTTCGTCAAGGTGCTGACCACGCCGGGCAAGGACCGGATTCTCGGCGCGACCCTCGTCGGCGAACACGCGGGCGACCTGCTGGCCGAGTACGTCCTGGCCATGCGCCACGGCATCGGCCTCAACAAGATTCTCGGCACCATCCACATCTACCCGACCTTGGCCGAAGCGAACAAGTACGCCGCCGGCGTCTGGAAAAAGGCGCACGCCCCCCAGAAATTGCTGGCCTGGGTGGAACGCTTCCACGCCTGGCGGCGCGGTTCGGTCCAGCCCGTCCCCAAATCGACGACCGGCAAGGCCGGGGTCGCGGCTTGAAGAGAATCGCCATGAAACTCGCGGCTTCGCTCGGCCGAGCGTTTGGTGTTGCCGGTATTTCAGAGCGCTTGCCAGCGCGTCTGATAGAGGGGGCGGACCGGCGGTGTGGCGTTGGAGGCCGGCTGCATGGTGACCCACAATTCGCCTTCCCGAACCGATTGCACCAAACTGGCCGGCATGGGCAGGGTGCGGGTGCTCCCGTCGTCGGGTAGCGCGCCGAGCATGACCGGCGGCCCATCGCCGGTCTTCAGCCACAACAGACAGTGCTGATCGGGTGGTATTGCCATAGCGCGCAGATTGCTGACATGCAGCCGGCCATCCTCGGTCCGGGCCACGGTCCACAAGACCTCCTGTTGCTTGCCGCGAATCGTGGCGAAGGCCAGGTCCATCCCGGGGGGACTGGTCAGTCGCGGCGCCACGGTGATCACCGCCGCCAATACGCCGGCCAGGGCCAGACCGCGCCAAAAGGTCAGACTGTCCCACCAGGGCCGACGGGCCGGAGCTGGGAACAGTCGTCGTTCCAGACCGCGCCAAACGTCCGGTGGCGGCGAAACCGGCGGGCTGACGGCCGCCAGTCGGTTCAGGCGGCGTTCCCACTCGGCAACCGCCCGTTGCAGGGCTGGATGCGCGGGCAGCAATTGCTCGAAACGACGCCGGGCCGGGCCATGCAGGCTGCCCAGCACGTACTCGGCAGCCAACGAGTCGCTGAGGGGTAATTGGTGAATGTTCATGGTTCCTCCAGACAGGCTTTCAAGCGCCGCAGACTGCGCCGAACCCATGCCTTGACCGTACCCAGCGGGCGATCCAGACGCGTGGCGATGGCGTCGTGGGTCAGGCCCTCGTAGTAGGCCAGGAATACGGCGCGGCGCGGTTCCGGGTCCAGCATTTCCAGACAGCGGGCCAGCGCCGCGTCGCCGTGTTCGGCGTGCAGCCGCTCCTCGGGGCCGGGCCCGTCGTCGGCCACCAGCGCCCAAGCCGCGTCGTCCAGCTCCCCGCGCCGGCGCTGGTCCTGGCTGCGCAGCCGGTCGATGGCCAGATGACGGACGATGCTGCCCATCCAGGTGAGCGGTTGACCCAGTTGGGGCCGGTAATCGCCGGCCCGCCGCCAGACGCGCACGAAACCTTCCTGCAACAGGTCGGCGGCCAGCTCGCGGTCGCGGGTCAGCTTCAGCACCAGACCGTACAGGGTCGGCGACGCCTGTTGATAGAGCGCTTCGAAGGCGCGCCGGTCGTGCAGCGCGCAGCGCGCCAGCAGATCGGCCAGTGAATCGCGGGATGCCATGCGGGATGCTCGGACCGGTTGACGGAGCGAACCTGTGGCGCACCCGCCGTCGGGCGCGAGGAGCAGGACACAAACCGCGATCATGATCGATCTCCGCCGTCCGTTCTGCGCGCCGGACGATCCGAATCACCGTTCCAGCCGGCCCTCCGGCGACCCCAGGCACCGGGATCGCGGGCGGATCAACGTCGACAGCAGCGCCCTCCACAGGCAGTGTCGCGGCTGATTATACGGGATCAGCGGCGCCCGGCACGAACCGAATCGTCAGTGAGATGCCAGGCAAGGAATTTTGGGAATACGGCGCGGTCGCCCGGTCGCGTAGCCAGCCACGGTCCCCAAGTTTCAGGTTCCGTCATGAATGCTTACGCGACGACCGCGAATCTGGATGCGGGGGCAGGAATTTTTCGCGGGTCGCCGTTCTCGGGGGTTGGGGATCGGAAGCGGTGGGCACAATCCCCCGCCGCCAAACCCCCTGAAACCGCGCCAGAGGGCTTTACAGGCATTTTTATGGCCTCGACCATCTTGGGGTAGGGGGTCGCCGTTTGGGCGTCTTAAATCGACGCTCAGGCGGTCCTGGCCAAACCGCGTGTCTGATCGGTTTCGGCTTGGATGGAGTGTCGGCATGGCGGTACGGATCGAAGCTGTCGAAGCGGCGCTGCTGGTGACGCGACGGTTCGATGGTTGAATGCGAGAAGCGGGAATTCTTTTGGCTTTCGGTCGCCGGTCATCGCGGTTCGGCGTCGGGCATGTCGCCGGACCCTGATTCGGGTCACCGAGCGGTTGCGGTTCCGCCTTGCCGAACCGGTTTTTTCCTGTTTTTGGGGACGGTTCGCGGTCGTGTGGGGTCGGTTTTGGGGTTTTAGGGGTCTTGCAAAAAAACGACGACGACGCTCGTTTAAAAACGTTTAAGAATGTTTAAAGAATGTTTAAAGAATGTTTAGCGTGCGGATTTGCTTTTAAAATCAATATATTACAGAGGGTAATGTCCCCGTTTATGGGACGTAATGTCCCCGTTTATGGGACGTAATGTCCCCGTTTATGGGACGTAATGTCCCCGTTTATGGGACGTAATGTCCCCGTTTATGGGATGACCCCCCCAAATGTCCCCGTTTATGGGATTTATGGCCGCCGACAGACGCGAATCCACGAGAAAGCGCCAGTAATCATAAGCTTGTATTTGAGCTGTCAAAACCGCCGTTCCCGGTTCGATTGAGCCGGTCCCGATTCGGACGGCCGGCGGTCCGGTGGTCGCCGGCGCGGAGGAAACCGCGAAGGATCGACGCCGAAATGTCCCCGTTTATGGGATAAAAATGTCCCCATAAGCGAATTGGACTATGGGGACGTTTCTGCTAGTCTTGATCACCATGACACGCGGCAAAGACAGGCGCGGCGACGTGGAAGCGACACGCAGAATGGTCGTGGCGGACTTGGCCGACCAGAACCTCAAGAAGCATATCGCCGCCATTCATATCAGCAACAAGCTGACGCTGACCCAGCGCAAGGCTTCGAACGTGCTGCTCTACAACGCCTACGAGAGCCTGCTGAGCGCGCGGGTCCATCGCATCCGGGTCAAGGACCTGGCCGAGGCGATCGGTTTCAACACCCACAACCTGGAACCCCTCAAGGAAGCCCTGAAGACGCTGGCGCGGACGGTGCTGGAGTGGAACATCCTCGACGAGGACGGCGCCCAGGAGGAGTGGGGAACCACCACGCTGCTGGCCCAGGCCGTCATCAAGGGCGGCTACTGCGTGTATGCCTACAGTCCCGAGCTCTGCGAAAAACTGTACCGGCCCGAGATCTACGCGCTGCTCAATCTCAGCATCCAGCGCAAGTTCAGCAGCGGTTACGCCCTGGCCCTCTACGAGAACTGCCTGCGCTACCGGCGAGTCGGCACCACCGGCTGGATCGGCCTGGACATCCTCAAGCGGCTGCTGGGGATCAGCGAGACGGATGGCTACTATCAGGATTTCCGCAAGTTCAACGACAAGGTGATCAAGCCGGCGGTGCGGCAAGTCAACGAAACCTCGGATTTGTTCCTGGACATCGAATATCAGCGCGACCGCCGCAAGATCATCTCGGTGCGCTTCCGGGTCAGCGACAATCCGCAGATGCTGCTGTTCACCCAGCGCCAGGAGGGGGTTGCCGCCGCGGTGGAAACGCCGGAGACCGAAGGCGACGCCGCGGATCACCTGAGGCGCCTGAGCGAGAAATTGCAGGCGTTCGGCCTGAGCGTCCATCAGATCCGCCTGGCGCTGGCCAGTCACGAACCCGGCTATCTGGAAGACAACATCGCCGTGGTCGAGCGCGACTTGACCGCCGGCAAGGTTCACAATCTGCCGGCCTATCTGCTGGCGGCGTTGCGCGAGGACTACCGGCCGGCCGCCGCGCGGAACCGACCGCCGACCCCTGGCTCCGCCGCCGCGACGGAGCCGGTCCAGGACAGCGAGTCGCCGACGGCGCGACAGGAGCGCCTGCGCACCCAGTTTCTGGCCGCGCGCCTGCAAGAGGCGCTGGATCGCCTGAGCCAGGCCGAGCGGACGGCGCTGGAGAGCGATTACGCGGCCCGGCTGGAGCAGGGCGACGGGTTCGAGACGCGGCTCATTCTGGGGCTGTACCGCAAGAGCGGCCTGCGCAGCAAGATCGTGGAGAGTCACTTCCGGGCGTTCGCGCGCGAACGGCTGGTCGGGATAGTGGACGAGACGGAATTCGCCGCTTACGCCGCCCGGCGCGATCCCGACCGGAACGAAGCGCTGGCGGCGTCTTGACGTTCTGTTTGGGAGGAACGGATGAGTCGGGGGGATGCGGATGGAACGACCGGCCATGCCGGGGCTTGGCCGGCGATGGCCGTGAAAGCGGGGTGGAGAGGTGTCGGCGCGATCCGAACGCTGGCGATGCTGCTGGCGTTGCTCGGTTGCGGATGGCCGCCGGTACTCGCCGCCGATCCGATGGCCGTGTCGGCCAGCCCCGCCAACGGCGCCGATCAGCTTCGGCTGGTATTCTGGATCGGCGGCGGGCTGTTGCTGCTGGGGCTGATCGGAGCCCCCATCGTCGTGCTGTTCGGCCAGCGCCGCCGACTGATCGCGGAGCGGGACGAGCTCCGGGAACATACCGCCGCGTTGAACGGCCGCCAGCGGGAACTGGGGGCGGAGTTCGAGCGCCAGCGGCGAAGTCTGGAAACCCTGCGCGACAACGAACAGCGCTTCCGAAGCCTGACCCAACAGCTTCCGGTCGGCGTCTTCATGGCCGATCTGGAGGGCGAGTGCCGTTATGTCAACGACCGCTGGTGCCAACAGGCCGGCCTGACCGCCGAACAGGCGGCTGGATTGCCATGGTTGCAAGCCGTGCATCCCGACGACCGCGATCAGGTGCTGAAAGCCTGGCGGAAAGCCGTCGCGGAGAGCAGCGAGTTTGTCGCCGATCACCGGTTTCGGAGTCCCTCGGGCCGGGCGACCTGGCTGAATACCCGCGCCGTGCCGCTGCGGGATCGCGCCGGGCGCATCGCCTATTACCTGGGCGCCAATACCGATATCGCCGATCTCAAGAAGACCGAGGAGACCCTGCGCGCCAGCGAGGCCCACTTCCGCGGCTATTTTGAACTGCCGCTGGTCGGCATCGCCCTGACCGGACCCGACAAACGCTGGTGGGAAGTCAATGACCGCCTGTGCGAGATGCTCGGTTACCGGCGGGCCCAACTGCTCCGGCTGAGTTGGGCCGAATTGACCTATCCCGACGATCTGGCCGCCGAAATCGCCCAGTTCGACCGGGTGATGAATCGGCGGATCGAAGGCTATTCGCTCGACAAGCGCTTCCTGCGCCAGGATGGCAGCGTGCTTTACGCCAGCGTTTCAAGCCGCTGCGTGCGCCGGCCAAACGGCATCGTGGATTATTTCGTGACCGTGGTGCAGGACATCACCGAACGCAAACAGGCGGAAGAGCAGATCCAGCAACTCGCTCACTACGATGCGCTGACCGGCCTGCCCAACCGGGTTCTGCTGGGGGACCGCTTGCAGCAGGCGGTGTTGCGGGCCGTCCGCGACCATGCGCAGGTGGCCGTCTTGTTGGTGGATCTCGATCATTTCAAGCGGATCAACGATACCCTGGGCCACACGGTCGGCGACCGGTTGCTGCGGGAAGTGGCGGCGCGGCTGCAGGAATGCATGCGTGAATGCGACACCCTGTCCCGACAGGGGGGCGACGAATTCGCCATTTTGCTGCCCGATCTGGCCTCCAGCGACGAGGCCGCGCGAATCGCGCAGCGGGTTCTGGAGACGATGGCCGAGCCTTATCGGTTGAACGACCACGAACTGCACATCAGTTGCAGCGTCGGCATCAGTGTGTGTCCGCGCGATGGCCGCAGCGGCGAAACCCTGCTGAGAAACGCCGACTCCGCTCTGTACCGGGCCAAGGACATGGGGCGGAACAGTTATCAGCTCTATCTGTCCGGCGCCACGATGCTTGCCCGCGAACGGCTCAGCCTGGAAAACAGCCTGCGCCACGCCGTGGAGCGGCAACAACTGGAATTGTACTACCAGCCCAAATGGGATTTTCACGCCAGCGCCATCACCGGCGCCGAAGCGCTGGTCCGCTGGAATCACCCGGAACTCGGTTTGCTGCCGCCGGCCCGGTTCATTCCAATCGCCGAGGACAGCGGGCTGGTGCTGTCGCTGGGCGAATGGGTGTTGCGCGCCGCCGTTCGTGATATCGGCCAACTGCATCGAAACGGCTGGCCCGGACTGCGGGTGGCGGTCAACTTGTCGGCCCGTCAATTTCGGCAGAGCGATCTGACCGGCCTGGTGCGTGGCTTGCTGGCGGAAACCGGCTTCGAGCCGGCCTGCCTGGAACTGGAGTTGACCGAAAGCATTTTGATGCATCACACCGATGACAATCTGGCGGCGCTGAGAGCGTTCAAGACGATGGGCGTGCGGCTCGCCATCGACGATTTCGGCACCGGCTATTCGTCGCTGGGCTACTTGCAGCGGTTTCCCGTGGACGTGCTCAAGATCGACCGCTCCTTCGTCACCGACCTCCCGACCAGCGACAGCAACGCCGCCATCGTGGATGCGATTGTCACCCTGGCGCATGGCTTGGGGCTGGCGGTGGTGGCCGAGGGGGTGGAGACCGTCGAGCATGAGGCATTCCTGCGCGCGCACGGCTGCGACGAAGGTCAGGGGTATTACTTTGGCCGACCGCAGCCGCTGCACGAATTCCACAAGTTGCTGGTGCGGGATCGGGCCAGGGCAACGGCGGCGGCGCCACCAGCGGAGTGAGCGCCGTTACCGAAGTGGGTGGAATCCCGGCTGAATCAATGCGGAGCCCGCCCAGTTGGAAACCTGGGCGCTACGGGTGCTGGATGCTGACAGCCTGGAAGAGGCGTTCGCGGCGGACGGCAGCCATTGGGGAGAGCCGGCGTTTCGGAAAGGATTCGATGAACGAGCACTCACGCGACCCCGCTTAACAGGCTCTCATAGGGAATGCGGAGGCCATCGTGCAAGCGTTTCGCCATGCGCAGGCTCAGAGGTCTCCTACGATTCAGCACTTCGGATACCCGTCCGCTTGACCAATCGCTCGCTCCCACGATACGGGCAGCTCGATGTGACCGTGACCACCGCCAACCTCACCGGTGAAAACCAACCACTCTAGTTTAAATCGTTCAATTTTGAATCACTACCCGGAAAACCGTGTAGAGGGTACGCCATCATGAATTTGGCTATTGACAGGTTTCCAGCCCTTCCAAAGCGTCAAAATTTCGACAGATACTTTTCGAAGGTGTCGGTAGTGAGACCCGTTGAATTAAATAACTTTAAAATTTAGAGACTTACAAACCATGGTCCGCAATATGCTAATAAATTCCATGTTACTGGAATCAACTAAATTTTTTATCCATTTGATAAGAAATGACCAAAGCCGAAAAGCAGTTGATCTGGCAAAAGATCTAATTGGGAAAAACGAGGTATGCTCATAAAGCACGATCTATCCGACCGCCGCTTTGACGGGATCGGCTTCGAAGATTTCGCTCACATGGCGAATGACCAGAGTCTAAGCCCTAATGAGAAAATCGGTTTTCCAGATCGATATCGAGATGGTTTTGTTGATGCCATCTACGCCGACTTATGCGTCAAACTACCGGCGCTAACTCGGTCGGGTGTAACCATTGCCGATGTCGGTCCCGGTTGTAGCGAACTGCCAAGACGCTTTCATGACCGTGCTTTACATCTTGACCAACGTTTGATCTGGATCGATTCGGCTCCAATGTTAGCGCAGTTACCGGATCAGGGAGTTGAGAAGCTGGCGGCACGTTTTCCCGAGGGTTGTATTGATTGGTGTTCGCGGCACGCTGGTATGCTGGATGTGCTGATCGCTTATAGCGTACTGCAGTATGTTTTCGCCGAGGGTAACATCTGGGCCTTTCTTGATCAGGCATTGTCTTTACTCGCTCCCGGCGGTGCAATGCTTCTGGGCGATATTCCGAACGTTTCCAAACGCAAGCGCTTCTTGTCGACTGTGGCCGGAGAAACTTTTCACCGTGCATTCATGGGTGTCGATGAACCACCGCAAGTGCACTACAGCGTGCCGGAGCCTGGCTTGATCGACGACGCAGTATTGCTTGGGCTTGTCGCTCGCGCCCGCGCTGCCGGTTTTGATGCCTATCTGATGCCACAACCGCCGACACTGCCGATGGCGAACCGGCGTGAGGATTTGCTTATCACCCACCCATGAAGGAGGTGGCCATGCAACCACGAAAGTTAATACTGGTCGGCGATAGCGCTTTCGCTGAAATTGCCTATGAATATTTTACCCACGATTCCGATTATGAAGTTGTTGCTTTCGCGGTCGAATCAGCTTACCTGAAACGCACGGAATTATTCGGCCTGCCGGTGGTATCGTTTGAAACTCTGGAGCAGCATTTTGCCCCAACCGAGCATGTGGTACATGTCGCCGTTACCTATGGGCAGATGAACCGTGTTCGCGCACGGCTTATGGCGCAAGCCAAAGCCAAGGGCTATCCATTGGCGAGTTATATCAGTTCTAACGCTTTCATCTGGCGCAATGTGCGCCTCGGCGAGCATGTATTTATTTTTGAAGATAACACCATACAACCTTTCGTCACACTGGGCGACGGTGTGGTACTGTGGAGTGGCAATCACATTGGTCATCATTCGCGTATCGGCGATTATGTATTTGTGTCCTCGCACGTGGTGATCTCCGGCTTTTGCGAGATCGGTGCACGGAGTTTTTTGGGTGTTAACTGCACGTTGTTTAACAATGTCAATCTAGGTGAGGATAACTGGGTCAGTCCAGGTGTGATCATCGGCCGTTCGGCTGGTTCGGGTTTACTGTACAAGGCATCGCCGTCCGAACCGGCAGTGGTCTCTTCCCTCAAGTTTTTCAAAGTGGCGGAGTAGCAATCATGCGCTGGCGCAAACTCGGTGTGGTCTGGCGACCGGATGGGAGCCTGCCGTGGGCATTGAGCCATGCGACTACACCGACACCTTTGCAACTTAGTCCAGAGGTGGTTCGCGTCTACCTGTCAATACGAGACGCCGAAAATGTTGGCCGAGTCGGCTATGTGGATTTAGATGCTCATGATCTAACTCGGATATTACGAGTTGCCGAGTCACCAGTCCTTGACGTTGGTGAGCCTGGGGCTTTTGACGAAAGTGGTGTGATGGCTACTTGCGTGGTACCTGTCGACGGGCGTCTATATATGTACTACGTCGGTTTTGAACTGGGTCGACGTATTCGCTACCGTCTGCTGACTGGATTGGCGGTAAGTGTTAACGGTGGTGAGCGTTTTATCCGTGTACGTCGCACTCCTGTGCTTGAACGAAGCAGTGAGGAGCTACATATACGCGGTGGACCATGGGTTATTGCAGAGCAAGGACGGTTTCGCATGTGGTACGCCGCCGGTGAGGGGTGGCGTGAGGTCGCCGGCAAATATGAGCCAACTTATGAATTGCGCTATATCGAATCACAAGATGGTATGAATTGGCCCGAGCGTGGCACTACTGTACTCGCACCCGGCAACGGCGAGCACGCCTTCGGTCGGCCATACGTGCTGAAAACCGAAAACGGCTACAAAATGCATTATTCTATCCGTAAAACACAATTTGCAGCATACCGGTTGGGCTATGCTGTATCTTTCGACGGCTTGACCTGGCAGCGGCGCGACGATGATTTGGGACTCGATGTTGGCGCTCCGGGTGATTGGGATAGCCAAGCCATTGCCTATGCGGCCGAGTTTGAGTCTGCCGACCGAGTTTGGTTGCTCTATAACGGCAACGACTTCGGCGGTACCGGGTTCGGTTTGGCCGTGCGTGAGGATTGAATGCTATGAATCTGCGCGCGCGTCTGTTTCAACCCGAACGGGATGCTGGGGTCTGGGACGAGTTATGCGCTCGTGCGCCGATGGCGACGCTGTTGCACACACGGCGTTTTCTCTCCTATCACGGGGCGCGCTTCAGCGACTGCTCGCTGCTGCTTGCTGATACTGCGAGCGGGTTACATGGCGTATTCCCGGCCGCGGTCGATCCAAGCGACGCAAGCTGTGTGGTAAGCCATCCCGGCGTTACTTACGGCGGGCTAGTACATGATGGCTTGTTGCGCGGGGAAGCTGTACTCGAGGCGCTGGCCGTTGTCACCCGACATTACGCTGAAACCGGTTTTCGTCTACTCCGCTACAAAGCGGTGCCGGTGATTTATCACGCTGGGTCGCATCAGGACGATCTCTACGCGTTATTCCGCTTGGGCGCACGAGTGTACCGGCGTGATCTTACCGCTGTCATCGATTTAAGATTTCCCGGAATACCAAGCGCTCGTCGTCGCCGTGCAGCACGCCGGGCAGAGCGGGCCGGGCTTGATTTCGTCCGGGGCGAAAAGGCACTTGAAGCGTTTTGGCCGGTGCTGGAGACGACACTCGCCGAACGTTATCGCGTTCATCCAGTCCACACATTTGAAGAAATACAAATACTTGCGCGGCGTTTCCCCGATAACATCGAGGTCCTCGTAGCATTCGATAAAGGGACAGCCATCGCTGGTACGGTGCTGTTTCATAGCCGCTCCGCAACCCACGCTCAGTATATTGCCGCCAGTGACGCTGGCCGCGACCGGCATGCGCTCGACGCCGTGTTCGCGCGTGCTATCGCCGA
>DGFE01000150.1:0-339 GCA_002391525.1 Competibacteraceae bacterium UBA3908 | reverse complement strand
GTGTTCGCGCGTGCTATCGCCGAGGCTCGTGCCCGCGGTGCGTGCTACTTTGACTTTGGGATCAGCAACGAGGACGAGGGCCGCGTGTTAAACGAGGGTCTCTATCGTTTCAAATACGAATTTGGCGCGGGTTCGGCGGTACACGAATTTTATGAACTGGATTTGACAAAAAGAGAAAGCTATGAGCTTACGTAACTGCAAGCGCGTTGAATTGCCGAAAGTGCACGACGTGCGCGGTAATTTGACGTTTATTGAAGGCGGTGGGCACCACATCGATTTCGACATCCGCCGGGTGTATTACCTCTACGACGTGCCTGGAGCTGTCTCTTATACACATCT
>DGFE01000009.1 GCA_002391525.1 Competibacteraceae bacterium UBA3908 | reverse complement strand
GTATTAGTTATGTCCAATCCCAAAAGACTGGATCACACTTTATATGGACGATATAACGAAGTTTTTTTAGTAGTTTACTTGTTCATTTTTGGTTGTTTAGCTTTCAATGAACACATGGAAAACTCAATAAATCAAAAGAAACTTTTTGTTGCTACTACATTCTTTGCCGCTCTTACTGTAGCTTTTCTGTCTTTAGTTTTCTATTTGGCCAGACATAATTTTAATAATCCTTACTGTGCTCTTCACAACATAGCTAGCGTTAGCTATTTCTTTGGCGAAAATTGTGAGATCAGTACAATCCTGAAAGTTGGATTTATCGCCTTTGTTTTTCTTTTTTTGTTAGGAACCGCAAGATTTTTTATTAAGCAAACATTCTTATTTTTTTGTTTAGCTTTGATAGGACATAATACTTTACAAGGATATTCTAGCGTTATTAACGCCTTAAACATAAACAAACAGTCATATCAAAGCATTTCTATTGCTGAACAGTATTTAAATAATTTAGGAAATATCACTATAAATTATGATATGGATGATATAAACGCTAGTAGCTTTTACCTTTATCAATTTATCTATCCAAATATAACCTACGTATCATATGAAAACTTGGATAAATTCCCAAATAGCTATATTGTTTCTAAGAAAAACCTCGAGAAGATAAACCCTAATTTTAATTGGGTAGCGCAATATAGTAATGATCAAAACTTATGGTTTTTCGGAAAAAAACAGATGGTTAATGATCTTTATAAAAAGATCGTCAGTATAAATTTCTTTCACAAAAATATTATAGAAACACCAAGCTTTTTTATTAAAGAAAGTGGTTTTTATGGAGTCGAATCAAGCAAAGATAAGAAAAAAATTTGGAGGTGGACTAATGGTAAAGCAAGTATTAATTTTTCACCGCACAAAAAAATTTGTTCTGTTAATTTAGGTTTTTCTACTTATAATCCTAACAAAGCAGATATTTCTATAGTACTAAATGGAAATACTATTTTTAAAAATATTTTTGCTGCTGGATATTACAACAAGGAATTGATTTTAAATGGCTACTATGAACATTTTAACTTAATGGTTTTAAGCAACACTTTTCAACCTGGTGGTGAAGATGGTCGAATATTGGGTATAGCTATTGAATCTATTATTTTTAATCCCTGTATTGATGACAATAAACCCGTTAATACTCCATCTCATAGTTAAGTCAGACATTACCTACAAACTTAGCTATTAAACTAGCTCAACGGTACAGCCGCAATCTCAATGAAGAGCCAGCCGATCAATGCCCCTCCCCAACTTCTTCATCATCGGCGCGCCACGCTGTGGCACGACCTCCCTGTTCGCGTATTGCCGGCAGCACCCAGAAATTTACATGAGCCACATCAAGGAACCCAATTTTTTCCTATTCAACGAAGGGAACTCCGCTTTTGGTGGACCAGGCAGCTGTGAGGCGGTTCGCACCGCAATCCGAAACCCGAGAACCTACGAAAAGCTATTTGCCAAGGCAGGCCCCGCCCTCGCCGTCGGTGAAGCCTCGGTCAATTATCTGATCTCCACCGAAGCCTGCGACCGAATCAAGGCGCAGATCCCCCACGCGAAACTGGTTGTGATGTTGCGGCAACCGGTGGATCGCGCCTATTCATCGTTCATCCGCTCGTTGCGGGATGGCACCGAACCTTGCACCCGCTTCGAGGACGCCTGGGCCGACCACGAACGGCGTGTCCGGGAAAACTGGTGGTCCTGCCAGCACAAGGCCAAGAGCCTTTACTACGCCCCGCTGAAAAAATATCTCCAGACGTTTTCCCGCGACCAGATTCAAATTCATCTGTTCGAAGATCTCACACAACACCCCCGAGCGATCATCCAGCAACTCTTCACCTTTCTGGGAGTGAATAGCGCGTTCGCGCCGGATCTGGCTGGGCACTACAATGCCAGTCAGTCCGTCGAACACCCTTTGCTCAGAACGCTCTGGAACCGCACCACTGGTCTGCGCGCCGTGCTGGCCCCGGCACTACCCCTCGCCTGGCGTGGTCGCCTGTTCGTTCATCTGGTCGCGCAACGCCGGCTCCGCTCCGATCAACAGCCCTTGCCGCCCGGGTTGCGTACCCGTCTGACCGCAGAACTCAAGGACGACATCCTGCGCCTGCAGGATCTCATCGACCGCGATTTGAGCCACTGGCTGACGGACAGGAAATAGCCCACCTTGCGCCATCTCTTGTTGACCACCTCTACGCTGCCGCGCTGGGAGAACGACCCGGAACCGCGTTTCGTGCTCGACCTCGCCCGCCACCTGACCGACCGCTGGCAACCGACCCTGTTGGCACCGGGGTTTCCAGGGGCGGCAGCCGAGGAGCGGCTCGATGGCGTACGCGTGGTGCGCTACGCTTATGCCCCAACGCCCGCTTGGGAAACGCTGTGCTATCCCGGAGCGATCTTATCCCGCCTCCAAGCCAATCCCTGGCTCGGACTGCTGGTTCCCGGACTGCTACTCGGATTGCGGCGGGCAGTGCGACGCGAGTTGCGCGGTCGGCCTTACGCCTGTGTTCACGCCCACTGGCTCCTGCCACAGGGCGCCGTCCATGCTCTGGGGTTTCGCCGCCGGACAACCCCTCCCTTGGTCATCACTACCCACGGCGGCGACTTGAGCCTGGACCGGCTGGCCGCGGTACGCGCGCTTTATCGAATCATCCTGCGTCGGGCGGCGGCGGTCACCGTGGTTGCTCCCAGCCTGCGCCAGCGCTTGCATGCCCTGGAACCCCGGTTGTCCGAGGAAAAGGTGCCGGTCATTCCCATGGGCGTCGATCCTGAACATTTCCACCCCCAACGGCGCCGGGACGACTGGGCAGCGACGCAGGGTCTGCGCCACCCCGTGGTGCTGTTCGTCGGGCGTCTGGTCGCCAAGAAAGGCGTCGACATCCTGCTGACCGCCTTTTCCCGGCTGGCACTGACGCCGACGGGCGTCACCCTGGCGATTGTCGGCGAAGGGCCACAAGCGGAGATTTTGCGGCTACAAGCCGAAACGCTCGGCTTGGCGGCACGAGTTCGGTTTCTCGGCGCCCTGCCGCACGATGCGTTGTGCACGGCCTATGCCTCTTGCGATATTTTCTGCGCACCTTCGGTCATCGCAGGCGACGGCGATATGGATGGCGCTCCCACTGTGCTGTGCGAGGCGGCCGCCTGTGGCTTACCACTGGTCGGCAGCGCCCTGGCCGGAATTCCGCTCGTGGTCATTCCCGGGCACACCGGCTATCTGGTACCGCCGGGCGATCCCGCAGCGCTCGCCGCGGCCCTCGCGACCCTGGCTGCCGACGCCGCCTTGCGCAGGCGTCTGGGCCAGCAAGCCAGGGCGCACGTCCGGCAATTCGCCTGGCCAGCCGCAGCCGACCGGTTCAACGCGCTCTATGAACAGGTGATCGCCGTCACGCGCGGTGCGGGGTATTGTGCTTGAACGTGTGTCTGGTCAGCACCGAAATTCTCGGTTGGGGGAAAAATGCTGGCGGCTTCGGCTTCGCGACGCGCAGCTTGGCTCGCGAACTGGTCGCGCGGGGTGTGACGGTCAGCATCGTCATTCCCCAGCCGCGGGGCACGGCGGAGTCCACGGTGACGCTCGACGGGTTGCTCGTGCAGACCTATCCCCGACTGAATCCGGCTGCCGGAATCGAGCTGTTGCGCGCAGCCGACGCAGATATTTATCACTCTCAGGAACCCTCGCTCGGCACCTGGCTGGCCCAGCGGGCCAGGCCGAAGCGGTCGCACGTGGTCACCTCACGCGATCCGCGGCTGGCGGCGGATTGGTGGATCGAGTTTCGTTCGCCTACTTACCAGGGTTTCCAAGTGCTGTGCACCGCGCTTTACTACGACAACCCGCTGAGCCACCGCGCCGTGCGCCGTGCCCGAGCGGTCTATGTGCCGGCCCGCTTTCTTGCCGAGCGGGTCCGCCACAAATACCGGCTAGGCTATCTCCCTGAATTTCTGCCGACGCCGGTTCGCTTCCCCACCGAGGTGCGCAAGGCGGAACGGCCGACCGTCTGCTTCGTAGGCCGACTCGACCGCCGCAAGCGCCCGGAACGGTTCTTCGAACTTGCCAGGCGTTTCCCAGCAGTAGACTTCGTCGTGGCCGGCGTCGCTCAAGATCCTCGTTTCGCCGCTGAACTCGCGACGCACCAAGCAGGGCTTGCCAACCTCGACCGGCGGGGTTTCGTCGATCAGTTCGAAACTTCGGAACTCTCTGAAATTCTTGCCCGCAGTTGGATTCTGGTGAACACCTCCGCCCGGGAGGGTCTGCCCAACAGTTTCATCGAAGCCTGCGGCCACCGCTGCGCCCTGCTTGCCAGCGTGGATCCCGATGGGTTCGTCAGCCGCTTTGGCCGCTGGGTTCCGGACGGCGATTTCGCGGCGGGATTGCGCGATCTGCTCGATGGAGACCGCTGGCGGCGCGCTGGCGAGGCGGGTTATCGCTACGTCAAGGCCAACCATGCAGCCGGAGTGGCCGTCGAACGCCATCTCGACCGGTATCGCGCCTTGGCGCGGTGCTGAAATGCTCCAAGATCGAGATGCCATGAACCCGCTCCTCTCGATAGCGCGCAACGCGGGACACCTGCTGGGCGCCCGAGCCACCACCCAGGCAGTCCGGCTGGTCTATGTGGCGGCGCTGGCGCGCGGGCTGGGTCCCGAGCTTTACGGCCTGCTCGCCTATACCCAGTCCTGGTATCTTCTGTTTCTGCCCCTGGTGGCTCTGGGAACGCGAGAAACCCTGGCGCGGGATTTCGGCAGAGACCCGGAGTTGGGCGCCAACACAGCCGCGCGGGTGCTGGGCTTGCGACTCATCCTGCTGCCGTTCGCGGCGGTGGCCTGCGTTACCCTGGGTCTCGTAAACGAACCAAATTTTCAGATCCGTCTATTGCTGGTGCTGATGGCGCTGGCCTTGATCGGCCGGGCGCTGGCGATGTGGACGGAAAACGTGTTCGTGGCTTGCGCGCAAGCGCGGTTCGCGCTCCATCAGGCTGCGTTGTTCCGACCCCTCGAAGCGTTGCTCGGTTGCGCGGTGCTGATGGCGGGCGGCGGGGTCCTGGGCGTGGCTGCGGTCCATGCCCTCAGTTGGGGATCGCAGGCCGCCGTGGGATTTTGGTCGGTACACCGCCGTCTGTCGCCAGTGCGAGTGATCATCGACCGGAATCTACCGGGGCTGATCCGTCGGGGCATGGCGGCACTGCTCACGATACTGGCGCTGGTCTGGTTTACTCGCGGTCCGCTGATTCTGTTGCGCCAGATCGGGCTCGACGACCGCCAACTCGGCCAAATCGCGCTGGCGTTGCAACTGCTCGAGCTGCTGGCCGTAGCACCGGCCGTGCTGGGTCAGGTCGCCCTGCCGGCGGTCAGCCGCGCCGCCGCCAACGGCAAAGCATTTCTGAACATCGTCTTGCCCTGGTGGATCGCCGCCAGCCTGCTGACAGCGTTGGGCGGCTTCGCTTTCGGGGGTATCTTGCTGCATTGGGTTTTCGGCGATGCCTATCCCGTGACCGGGGAAATGCTGGGACCGTTGCTGCTGGTGTCGGCGCCGCTGGGGACCGCATCGTTGTTGTCGCAAGTCAGCCTGGGCATCGGGCGAACCTGGCGAGTGGCGGGAGCGGCGGTCGTGGCGACCCTGGTCTGGATCGTGGTCGGTCTGACGGCATTGCCATGGCTGGGGCCCTGGACGATCTGCGCGGCGCTGTGGCCGGCAGCCTGCCTGTGGGCGGGGCTGCTGCTGGCCGGCGCGATCCGTGACGATCTGGTACGGCCGGCGGCGATACTGCGTGTCCCCCGCTGGACTGTCACCTCCGACCATACGCCATCATGATCACCCCGGAACACCGGCCACGCATCCTGGTCCTCAACGATCAGATGCCATTCAGCGACCAGATTCCCAATCTGGGGGATCGGGCGCACCAGTGCGGCTTGCGAACGCTGGCCGAACGATGCGGCGGAGTGGAACTGGTCTCTGGAACCTGGAAGCCGTTTCCTTACCGGGACGAGCGCGCGTATCGTCGCGCCGGCGCCGATCCACGAGTGTTTGTTGCATGGGAACGGCGCGCGCGGAATTATTCCGCCACGCGCGCCGCCGTGGAGGCACGCGTGCTGCGATGGCTGCCCCAGTGGTTGCCGACTGGCTTGATGAATCGCCTCGACGCGGTTGCCCGGCGTCATACCGGGCTCGACCTCATCGCGGCGCTGGC
>DGFE01000135.1 GCA_002391525.1 Competibacteraceae bacterium UBA3908 | reverse complement strand
TCTTAACGTTGTCATGAAAAATCTGGCATACACTCTCTGAAATTTCGCTGAACGCCGTCTCCAACAATCATCCACGCCAAGCGCCGGTTATCGCCCCATGCCCAACCCTCAGCTATTCCGCCGCCTGTTTCCACTCGCGCTCGGCCTGCTGACGCTGGCCGCCAGCATCGTTCCGAACCCAACCACCATTCCCGTCGCGGCAGCCGCGTCGGATCGCCCCCGCATCGGTCTGGCGTTGGGCGGCGGCGGCGCGCGCGGCATGGCGCATGTCGGCGTACTCAAGCTGCTGGAGGAACTGCGCATTCCGGTCGATTGCGTCGCCGGCACCAGCATGGGCTCGATCATCGGCGGACTGTACGCCTCCGGCATGACGCCCACGGACATGGATCAGACGCTGCAGAAGATCAATTGGCCCGCGGTGTTCACCGACGGCCCGCCGCGCGCCGATCTGCCGTTCCGGGTCAAGCAGGAGCAGCGCGTTCTGTTCAATGCCGAAATCGGTATCAAGCAGGGCAGGGTACAACTGCCCAAGGGCTTGCTCGAAGGCCAGAACCTTCTGCTGCTGCTGGAAGAACTGTCGTTGCCGGTCGCCAGCGTCCACGACTTCGACCAGCTCAGGATTCCCTACCGGGCGGTCGCGACCGATCTCGCCACCGGCGAGCCGGTGGTGCTGGGCTCCGGCGAACTGGCCAAGGCGATGCGGGCCAGCATGTCCATCCCCAGCGCCGTGGTGCCGGTCGAACTGGACGGCAAGCTGCTGGTGGACGGCGGGGTGGCGAATAACGTACCAGTGGACGTGGTCCGCAAACTCTGCCAGCCGGACGTGGTGATCGCCGTGGACGTAGGAGCGCCGCTGGTACCCGCCAGCCAACTGACCTCGGTGCTGTCGATTACCGAGCAGCTCACCACCATCCTGACCGTGCGCAACGCCGCGCAACAACTGAAGACCCTGGGTCCCAAGGATATTCGGATCACCCCCGATCTCCGGGATATCACCAGCATCGACTTCGCCCGCTCATCGGAGGCGGTTCGCTTCGGCTACGCCGCCGCCCAGGCCAAAAAGGACGCACTGAGCCGGTTGTCGGTATCACCAGTCGCCTATCAAGACTATTTGGCCTCACTGCCGCCCATACCCCAGGCCGAACGGCCGATCATCGACTTTATCCGCATCGAGAACAACACCCGGCTGTCCGACCGGGTCATCGAAGGGCAATTGCACATCAAGCCGGGCGACCGGCTCGATCCCGAAAAACTTAACCGCAATCTCAATACCATCTACGGCATGGATGATTTCCAGCGGGTCAACTACACCCTGGCGCGGGAGAACGGCAAAACCGGGCTGGTCGTCGAGGCCCAACAGAAAGACATCGGCGCCGACACGCTGAAGTTCGGTCTGTTTCTCGGCGCCAACCTCAAGGGGGATTCGGAGTTCGATGTCAGCGCCGCCTACACCCTGTCGCAATTGAATTCTCTGGGTGGACAATGGCGAAATTTTGTCCAACTGGGCGGCAACATCGCCCTGACGAGCGACTTCTACCAGCCCCTCGACGAGGATCAGCGCTACTACCTCGACCCCTACCTGAAGTACGAACAGTACAACCTGGACCTCTCCAACAGTCGCTATGCGGACAGCACCAGTTTCCGGGTCTACCGCTCCGAAATCGGCCTGGAGGCAGGCCGGAATCTGGAAAACTGGGGGCGATTGTCGTTTGGCTTATATTACGGCGCCGGCCGTAACGATCTTCGCCTGGGCCAGCCCTCGTCCTACGAGGGCAATTTCAACGACGGCGGCTATTCGATCCGCTGGGCGATGGACACCCTGGACAGTCTCAATTTCCCGACCTCGGGCTATTTCGCCAATCTCGACTTCCGCGATTCCCTGGCCGAACTCGGCGCCGACCAGGATTTTCGGACGCTGAGCCTGAACCTCACCCATGCCTATACCTGGGGCAAGTACTCGATCATTCCGCGCGTCCGGCTGGCCGGCAAGTTGTCCGGCGAACTGGGCATTCAGGATCTGTTCCTGCAGGGCGGTTTCCTGAACCTGTCGGGTTACCAGCCTGGCCAGCTTTCGGGCCAATATGCCGCCCTGGGCGAGTTGATCTACATGTACCGGTTGACCGACGCCTCGGCGGCGTTCACCATTCCCATCTTCGCCGGCGGTTCGCTGGAAGTGGGCGGGGCCTGGAACGATTACAGCGACATCGACCTCGAATCGCTGATTCCGGCGGGCAGCCTGTTTCTGGGGGTGGATACGCCGCTGGGACCGTTCTACATGGCCGGCGGCTATGCCGAGGGCGGCAATGCCTCACTGTACATGCTGCTGGGCAAACTGTTCTGATGCCACGCCCGATCCCCGATGGCGGCAATCTGTTCGCCGACGTTCCCACCGCGCTGCCGGCGGAACGCTTCGATACTCTACTCGAGGTCGGGACGTGTCGCCTGGAGCGCATCGTGTCCATTGGCCACGCCACCCCGACCGGCGAGTGGTACGACCAAGACCGGGACGAATGGGTGCTGCTGCTGCAAGGCCAGGCCGGGTTGCGCTTCGCCGACGAGGACCGCGAGCGAGCGCTGAATCCCGGCGACTACGTCTGGATTCCGGCCCACCGTCGCCACCGGGTGGAATGGACCAGCCAGCGCCCACCAGCGATCTGGCTGGCGCTGCACCTTGACGGTGGCGGCAATAACCTGTAATTCAGTCCGGCTTCAATTTATCCTTGCAAAAAGTCAACAATGTGGCATGATTTTCTTATATTGGACTTAATTTTGAGTCAACCTTGCGCAAAAGGTGGAAATTCATGAAGAAGTTGCTTGGAATCGGTTTGGCGAGCGGCATCCTGGGCCTGAGCCTCCTGACGGTGACCCAGGCCGCCGGTCCGAAACCGGAAGAGGTGGTCGGATACCGACAATCCGTCTACACCATTATCGGCTGGAACTTCAAACCCATCGGCGCGATGGTGAAGGGCGAGGTTCCGTTCGACGCCGCCGCGGTGGCCCGCCACGCCCAGTATGTCGAAATGATGAGCAAGGCGGCCCCCGAGGGTTTTTCCAAGGGTACGGGGCCGGACGCGGTGAAGGATACCGAGGCCAAACCGGAAATCTGGACGAAATGGAGCGAGTTCGAAACCAAGATGAGCGATTTTCAGCAGGAAGCCGCCAAGCTGGCCGAAGTCGCCAAGGGCGGCGATGAAAAGGCCATCAAGGCGCAATTCGGCAAGACCGCCGAAACCTGCAAGGCTTGCCACAAGGAATTCCGCAAGGAGTAAACAAGCCGCCAGGGAGTCGGCGGCTCGAAAGGCCATGCCCGCGCATGGCCTTTTTCATTGCAACGAACGCCGGTCAGCGCACCAGCAGCCAAACCGCCGCGACCGCGACCGCGAACACCGTCAGACCCAGCCACGGACTGACGATACGCGGGGCCGGACTGACCAGCGTTGGCGGCAACCGCTTGCGGCCGCTCAGCATCGGATGGATGAGATTTTCCCGCTTGACCAGCAAATAGAACAGCACCGCCGAGATGTGGACGGCGATCACCAGCAGCAGCAGGTTGAAGCTGAGCTTGTGAATCGAGGTCAGCCAGTCGCTCGTCCCTTTCGACACCCACGCATACAGCGGCCCTTCGATCAGGATATCGTCGTTGGCGAACAGCCCGGTGCCGGCCTGAACCAGCAACAATCCCAGCATCGCCACGATGGACCAGCCACCCATGGGATTGTGGCCGAGATAATGCGGCGTCTCGCCGCGCCGCAATGCCTTGGCATACTCCAGCGCCGCGCCCGGACCGCGCAGGAAATCGCGGAACCGGGCGGTGTCGCTGCCCACGAATCCCCAGATCAGGCGAAACAGCACCAGCGCCAGCACCGCGTAGCCACCCCAAACGTGGTAATCCATGGTCTCGCTGTTCTCGGCGGTCAACCACTGCGCGATCATCAAAATGACCAGCGTCCAGTGAAACAGCCGGGTCGGCAAGTCCCAGACCGTCACGGTTTTCAGAGTTTCCGGCTTATCGGGCATGGCAAATCCTCACTGCGATGAGACAGGGCTTAGGTTTTCCCACCGGGTCCAAAATGATGGAGCGGGATGCATCCTTCGGGTCTGAACGTTGATACGTTCGGATTCCAAACCCAAGACGAACATTCCATGATGGCTAGAGTACCGGCGCGCGACCGGACCCGCAAACAGATTGCCGACGTATTGAGTGGCGACTTTGACAAGAGCGCGCTGCTGCGCAATGCGGTGTGACTGATCGTCGATGAGGCGCTGGAGGCCGAGTTGACCGGCGTGCTGTGGCGGGGCTATCACGAGCGGGGCGAATCGGCGGGATACCGCAACGGCAACCGCCTGGGCCGGCTCAAGACGGCCGAAAGGATCGTGGAGCATGCCATACCGCAAGTGACGGGGATGGCCGCATGGGCCAGCGAGGTGAAGTGGGACGACTACTTGGCCTTTACCAGTCGCGATCTGGCGGGGCAACCAGTCCTCTACCTGTTCCTGGATGGGGTGGCCAAGCGCCTGCCCATCGCCCACCGCAAGGCCATCCGGACCACCAACCTTCTGGAGCGGCTGTTCGGTGAAGAACGCCGCCGGACCAAGACCATCCCCCACGCCTTCGGCGAGCGCGCCGTCCTGAAACTGATGTTCGCCGCCCTGGCCCGCGCCAGTCAGACCTGGCGGCGGCTGGTCATCGGCGCATTCGAACCGAGGCAGATTGAGGAACTGTCGGGTCCCGGAAGATTAATAGGTCTTTTTTGAAAGAGTGCGGGTTTGGTCCGGTAGTAGTCCTTCAATTTGGTGATTGGGGCGACATGCCCAAGATTCTTTTGCGGGATATAGTGATTATAGAGGTGGAGATACCGTTGCAAGGTGGTTTCCAACTGACGGGCCGAGGCGAACGTGGTGGTTTTCAACACCTCGGCAATGCGGCCGTTGAAGCGTTCAATCATCCCGTTGGTTTGGGGGTGGCGGGGTTTGATGAGGCGGTGGTCGATGCCGTGGGCGGCACAGACGTGGTCGAAGCGGTGTTGGCCGGTCGGTTCGCGCGCGCCGGTGGCGCCAAAGCGGTCGGTGAACGCCTTGCCGTATTCAGTGAGGACGGTGCGGAGGCGAAACGGGGCTTTGGCCCGGAGGCGTTCCAGGAACCCGGCGGCCGTGTCCCCCGTTTTATCCGGCTGGATCTCGTAGTAGACCCAGCGGCTGGCCCGGTCGATGGCCACGATCAGATAGCGGTGTTCAGTTTCATCGGGCATCCGCGGCAGGTACTTGATGTCTACCTGCACCAACCCCGGTTCGTCATTCTTGAAGGTCTTGGGCAGGGGCGGTTTCCCCTCAACCTCCGGCAGCAGGTCGGCCAGCCGGGCGGCCACCCCGTGACGGCGCAGGCAGCGATCCAGCGCCGAGCGGGACAAGTCTGGGCAGACGAACGCGCGGGCCACCACCAGCAAGTCGTCCAACGGCAGCAACAGCAGCTTGCGCAACTCCACCACCACGAATTCTTGCATCGGGTTCAGGGTTGTCGCCAAGCGGTGCGGCGTGTGCGGACGGTCCTGGACCGTTCCCCGTACCCGCCAACGGCGGATCGTGGTCTCGCTCACTCCCAATTCCTCGGCCAGTTTCGCCACCGGCCGGGTCGAGGCTTGGATATAGGCCCGCTGCTTGGGCGTGGTGGTGGCGTTGGCGTGGAGTCGAATCTGCATTAGGGCCTCCCGCGTAAGCGACGATCAAGTCGTTCAGAAACAGCCGCAGTTCTAGCAAATGACAGGCTCCGAGTGTCAATAGAATCTCTCGGGGCCCGACATATAGCTAAATTACATCGGCTTTGTCATTCTTGGCTGCGTCCTATGATGAGCCAAGTCATGCATACCCAAAGTGGCTATCCAAAATTGGGTTTTGAGATGAGATCAACAACTACACACGAGATACTCGCTACTGTGATTTAACGAAGATTGACACCCGTCATGGTAATCTTGCGTCACCACCAGAAGGATGACTTAGTCTAGACATTAGAATCCTTGAAGGTTTTATTGTTCTAGGGCTGTAAGATATCCCTGATAGATGTATTCCGTCTTCTGATGAGAATACTAAGGAGTAACCATTCTGCATAGGGAATATTAACGTGCCATTCTGAATGACACCCGCAACCTCTTTCCCTCCCCGATTACGTACAATAAGGTTTGTACCCCAAGCATAGTAAGCCTTTACTTTCTCATTGGAGATTTGAGTAATTACAAGATACGCATCCAAAGTTCCTTCCCACTGACCCCGCCAAATCCCTTCATAACGAGCGTATTCACTGCCTAGTTTTGGAGCATATTGCAGGCTATCGGGGAGTTCAGCAGGGCTAAGTGAATCGAGTGCGCTTGCGCCCTCTTGCATCTCGGGTTTCACTTCCTCTTGTGCTGTTAGGCCATAAACAGAATATAAAAGAGCGAATACAATAATAAGCCCTGCAACCTTAATGTTCATGCACTAAATACCTCGACGAAAATTTTCCGGTTTCTTGCGTCAGCAGGGCCTTGCTTACCCTGATAGGTCATCGCAAGCATATTGTTCAGGTACTTACTTCATTACTGGAAATGGCGCAAGATCGATCCATCTCTCCTGGCGAAATTGAGAGAATTTCTCAGCAAAAGTAGGCTGCATATGAAAATTGCACAAGCCGATAAAGTGGGCATTGCCAAGCTATACCACTCCAATTTATCTGTATGAATTGAATCACGGATAAACTCAAAAATCTGTGTTGTTGGAAGTGCCAGTGCAACGTCTCGAAGAGGCGAGGGAAAAACCTGCGCTGGATAGTAGATACATGACATAGGCCCGAGTAGAGCGAGCAGCATCCAGATCAGACCCTGCTTACTAACGCCCCATCGTATCATAGCTGAGATTATCGCCAGCCCGAAAGCGAGGCCAAGCATGATGAGAATCGGTATTGTTGCAAAGAAGGGCGCAATCCGCGGTGTGAGATCCTGACTAAACAGGGCGGTCGCCCCAAGCCAAGCGGTTGCGAATGCGATCAAACCTCTCGCTGCGGCGACTGCTGAAGACCCCACAACCCACTCTTTGATTACGACTGGGGACGCAAAAAGATAGACTATGTTGCAAGCCCATACTTCTTCAAGAAAGGAGGAGAAGATCGAATTGAGTGATCGAAAAAACGTCTCCCATAGGATAACGCAGACGATGAGGCTTGTAACATAGTCTGAGCCAATGGAGAAATTCATTGCGAATACCGAAAGCCCGACTAGGCCCCACAATACGACATTCATTAGAGGCCAAAAGATCATCTCCGCAATTTTAATCGGTGATCGAGAGATGGGGAACCAATGGCGCAGTAAAACGCCCTCTAGTCTATCAAAGAAGGCCAGGAAGCCGGATTTAGGCTGCAGCAACACGGAGAAGTGCCTCTTTGAGCGTTGCTGTCCCATACATCCGTTTTATCTCGTCGACAGTACCAATGGTGACAAGTATCGCTCGTTCCATGATACCAATACGGGAGCAGAGTAGTTCAACATCATGAATGATGTGAGAAGTGATTATGAAAGTTGTGTCCCGCCCCAAGCTGAGTTGTTTAATATAGTTTCGCAGCCATTCGGAGGTTCTAAGATCCAAGCCTGCCGTTGGCTCATCGAAGAGTATTACCTCTGGGGTATGAATAAGCACTTTAGCCAGAGCCAGCCTGACCCGCTCGCCTATGGAGTAAGTCGCTATCTTGCGGTCGAGCAGCTCGTTCAGGCGTAGTTCTTCAGCAAGTCTTGCGATTGCAGCGGATCGCTGAGGGACTGCATAGTAGGCTGCATAGACCCGGAGAACTTGACGAGCAGTCAGGTCCCTAGGAAGTTCGAAAAACGGTGATAAAATTCCAACCCGTGAGGCAATCTGCTTGCGGTTCCGGGCTGGATCGTTACCAAGAACGCGAACCTGTCCGGTACTTGGTGTGATGAGTCCGAGAGCTAGCGCGACCAGAGTAGTTTTTCCTGCACCATTCGATCCAACGACACCAAAAACTTCGCCGCGTGCGACCTCAAAACTGATCTGCTGCAGAGCAAACTTGCCTCTGTATGTTTTCGAGACGCCACAAAATACAATGGCACTCCCCTTAGTCCCATGCGCTCCAGTAGTCTGTATCATCATTATCAAGCTATGGTCCATGTAAATAAGTGATTACCCCGAATCTCATGCCATTGATTGTTCGAGGCTAGAAAATTTTGCCCCTTATCTTGCCGACTGACCGCCAACTTGAATTCAGCACCCGTCGGCTTTCCCCTCGCGTTCCAATCATCAAAGGCTCGTTCAAAATCTTGTGTAGCTGTGCTGTTTTCGCCTAATTCCCACAACTCGCCTTGATGCCATAGGGTTGCTGATCTGAACTCCTCCCGACCCAAGGCAAGAGCAATGGTGATGGGATCGCCGAAGATGGCACGCTCAAGCCCTCCCATTCCTGCGGAGGGTGAAAGTGAAAAGACCCTGAACTGTGGTTCTGTCCTGGACAAGAAAGCCGTGAACGGGAGTGTTCGATATAGCTGTGTCTTTACGTCGCCGGGCGAGAAATGGAATGCCTTCTTTCTACGCCTATCTTGGATGATGGATGGCCAAAACCCATTTTCAGGAAGGGGTTTTACTCCGGACGGATCGGTCATACTCCAGTTTGAAATCAAAGGGACGAATTTACAAAGCCGAACCTCTTGAGATTCAAAGCCCGTTGGTATGCGCCTTAGAAGCACGGCTTCTTCCGCAGGGCCACGATTGCGAAGCGGAACTAGCAGTAAACCGTCCTGTTTCGTGATATCGAATAAATAGTCAGGGATTTCATAGGTTGATGCTGTAAATATAAGTCGATCAAATTTACCTAGATCGAAATTTGCAGATA
>DGFE01000090.1 GCA_002391525.1 Competibacteraceae bacterium UBA3908 | reverse complement strand
AGATGTGTATAAGAGACTGCCTCAAACCACCACTCGATTTGACGAGTGTTTCCGCAAAACCACTTATGATTGGATTTATCAACCGGCTGAATTGGCGCGCGGTTATGTCAATGAGGGAAACTATGACGCCGCTCTTGGTGCTTATCGGCAGGCTATCGAGCGCCAGCCTCGTAACCCGGTATTACTGGAAGAAATTTCGCGTTGTCTGACATATGATTTTCGCGACTACGAGGCTGGCCTTGAGCTGGCGAGGATAGGTTTGGATCTGAATCCAATCAGCCCGGGTCTTTGGAATATTTTTGGCGATAACCTGTACTATCTTGGTCGAACCGAGGAGGCTCACGATGCCTTCTTGCGGGCACTTGAATTAAACCCGGCCGATGTGCGTAGTCGTTATAACCTGATCTATACCTATATTCATCGCAAAGACTACGCATCCGCGTTGGCGATGATTAAGGAAGGATTATTTCATGATAAGACAGGAGAATATCGCGAACGATTCCTCGAAAAACAAACCGAGATACTTGCGCGCCTGCGGCAGCTCGATCAGCAGCGAAACCATATTTTCAAAAACCGCTTCAATCAATTTAATCGAGTCTCTTGACGCAAGACAAGGGTGCGAGTCAAAGGGATCATGAACGTCTTGGGCAATGAGCAAGACTCGACGCCCTCTGTGCCGTGTGGCTCCGTTTGTGCCTACACCAGTACCTCCACGCAAGCCTGGTGACTGAGAAACGCCGTCGGGCTCGCAGTCAGCCCATAGGCGCCGGACTGAAACACCACGATCAAATCACCGATGTCGGCTTTCGCCAAATCCATCCGGTCGGCCAGAATGTCCAGCGGCGTGCAAAGTGGTCCCACTACAGTCACCACTTCCCGTTCGGTTCCCACCACTTTGTTGCCGACCACCACCGGATAGTTCTTGCGCACCACCTGCCCGAAATTGCCGGACACCGCCAGATGATGATGCAAGCCGCCGTTGGTAATCAGAAACGTATGGCCGCGCGACACCTTGCGATCCACCACCTCGGCGACGTAAAGTCCGGCCTCGCCGACCAGATAGCGGCCCAGCTCCAGCACCACCCGAGCTTGGGGCAGCCGTTCCTTCACCGTCGGTAGCCAGCGTTCCAGATTGGCGGCGATGGGTTGCAAGTCCAGCGGAGTATCGCCGGGGAAGTAGGGGATACCGAAGCCGCCGCCGATGTTGAGCGACCGGACCGGTCCCGGCGCGTCGGTCGCCAGCCGCAACGCCAGTTCAAAAGTGCGGTCATGGGTCTCGACGATGGCCGCGGCGCGCAGGTTCTGCGAACCGGTGAAGATGTGAAAACCCTGGAAATCGAGTTCGAGTTCGCCGATCCGTTGCAATAACGCCGGCGCCTGTTCGGCGTCCACCCCGAACGGCTTGGGGCCGCCGCCCATCTTCATCCCGGACGCTTTCAACTCGAAATCCGGATTGATCCGCATCGCCACCCGCGGTCGCCGGCGTTGCTCCCGGCCCAGGCGGGCGACGGTTTCCAGTTCGTGGGCCGATTCCAGATTGAGGGTGATGCCGGCGGCGATGGCGGCGATCAGTTCCGGTGGACGTTTGCCGGGGCCGGCGAAGCTGATCCTGGCCGGTGCCATGCCGGTATCCAGCGCCACTCTCAGCTCGCCCAGCGAGGCGACATCCAACCCATCGACCAGTCCGGCCATGTGCTGGACCAGCGCCGGCATGGGATTGGCCTTGACCGCGTAGTGCAACTCGATGGCGGACGGCAGCGTGCGGCGCAGCAGCGCCATCCGTTCGTCCAGCAGACGGCGGTCGTAGGCGTAGAACGGTGTTTGTCCGATCCGCGCCGCCAGTCGGGTGAGCGGTATCCCGCCGATCTGAAGACAATCGGCGATGACGGGAAAGAGGGTCATCGGCCAATGGCTGGGCCGCGCGGCGGTCACGATGCCGACTCCGGAAACAGCGTGCGCAAGTCCTCGGCCAGGATTTTGCGGTCGATCTTGCCGTTGGGGTTGCGCGGCAAGTCAGCGCTACGGACCACGATTTGCAGCGGGACCATGAAGTTCGGCAGATGCCGTTTGCAGTGGGCGATCAATTCGCTTTCGTTGAGCGCGTCCCGCAGCGGCTTGACCACGGCGACGACCGCCTGGCCCAGCGCGGGATGCGGAACCCCCAGCGCCGCCGCTTCGGCAAGCTGACCGCTGCCGTACAATACCTCCTCGATCTCGGTGGGGCTGACCCGATAGCCGGAGGTCTTGATCAGATCGTCCTTGCGGCCGATGAAGTACAGGAAGCCGTCCTCGTCGGCGCGCACGGTATCGCCCGACCAGACTGCCAGTTCGAGCAGCGGCAGACCCGGATGCTGGCCGGGTGCCGGACGAAACCGCTCGGCGGTCCTGGCCGGATCGTTCCAGTAACCCAGGGCCACCAGCGAGCCGCGATGCACCAGTTCGCCGGGTTCGCCGGGCGCGCAGGGCGCACCGTCCTCGCGCACCACCAGGACCTCGGCGCTGGGAATGGCCTTGCCGATGGAATCCGGACGGCGGTCGAGTTCCTCGGGTGGCAGATAGGTGGAGCGAAACGCCTCGGTCAGACCATACATCAGGAAGGGTGTGGTTTTCGGCAAGGCCCGGCGCAGGGCCGCCAGGGTGGCGCGCGGCATGGCACCGCCCGAATTGGTGAAATAGCGCAGGCTGTCCACCGCCGCCGTCGGCCAGTCCAGTTGCGCCAGTTGCACCCACATCGGCGGCACCGCCGCCAGACCGGTAATGCCGTCGCGGACGACGGTGGCGACGACATCGCGAGGGAGCAGATAATCCATCAGGACGGCGCGCGCGCCGGCGACGAAGGCGGTGGTCAGCTGGCTGAGGCCGTAATCGAAGCTGAAGGGCAGTACCGCGAGAATCCGATCATCGGCCCGGTTGCCGAGATACTCGGCGACGCTGTAAGCCCCGGTCAGCATGTTGCGATGCGAAAGCACCACGCCCTTGGGTTTGCCGGTGCTGCCCGAGGTGTAGAGGATAGCCGCCATGTCCACGTCGATCACCCGCGCCGGTGGACGCGAGCCGGCGGCGGCCAGCAGGGCCGACCACCCCAGCACCTGAAAATGATGGCGATACCGTGGCGCGCCGGTTTCGTCCACCAGCGCCAGGGTGTGCAGATCCGGACAATCGGCCAGCCGGGATTCCAGCGGATCGGACCGGTCGCCGGTGGTGACCAGGATCCGCACGTTGCAGTCGCGCAGGATATGGGCGACCTGTTCCGGTTTCAGCAAGGGATTGATCGGGACGAACACGCCGCCGGCCAGGATGGCGCCGAACAGGGCGACGACGGTTTCCAGCCGTTTGGGCAGATAGACGGCGACCCGATCCGCCCGATTGAGACCACACGCCAGCAGTCCACCCGCCATGGCCTGAATCTGGCCGGTCAGGGTGGCGTAGTCCAGCGCCGTTTGCCGGTGGACGATGGCGGTGGCGGTAGGACGATGATCAGCCTGTTCGAGAATGAGTTCGTGCAGCAGTCTGGCCATGCGTGGTTCCAGTGCGGTTTGATTTTATTGGGATGAAAGATGAACGGGGGCAACCAATGATAGTTCCTTCCCGGCGGGACGGACTAGATACGACGTCCGACCGAATGACGCAGCGCGGGGAGAGCGGGGTATGAAGCGTCCAGGTCTCGAACCGGTTCTGTTGCTGTACACGACCGGCGGTTGCCATTTGTGCGAACGCGCCGAAGCCTTGCTTCGAGACGCTGTCGAGGCGCCGGTCGGACGGGTGGAGATCGCCGACGACGCCGAGTTGCTGGAGCAGTATGGCGTCCGTATCCCGGTGCTGCGCCGGGTGGATACCGGTGAAGAGCTGGACTGGCCCTTCGACGCGGCGGCGGTCCGGCGGCTATTGGCGGTGCGGGCCGCGTGAAAGCGACTCGATTGTGCATTCCATTGAAGCGTTACCTAGAATATAAACGGAGACCAAACTCGAAAAAGGTAACACGACGATGATAATTCCAAGGCAATGGCAGGGTGGCTCGCTGGTGGTGCTGGGCATCGCTGGACTATTAGCCGTCACCGGTCAGGCTCACGCTTCGGGCCTGCAACTCACCGAACAAAGCGTCACCGGTCTGGGCCGGGCGTTCGCTGGCGGCAGCCTGGCGAACGACGATGTCTCCGCCGCTTATTTCAATCCCGCCGACATGATGCTGAGCAAGGGGATGCAAGCGCAGGCCGGCATGTCGTTCATCGGCATCACCACGGAGGCGGACAACGCCGGCTCCACCGTTCGGCTGCCGGCCAATCTGGGGGCCGTGCTCACCCAGCCGCCGGGTACCGTGGTGCCGGTGTTCGTGACCGTTCCGACCACGGGACGCAACGACGACGGGGGCACCGACAGCTTGGTGCCCAACGGCTACTACGTGATGGACATCGACGACCGGATGCGCTTCGGGTTGAGCCTCACCGCGCCATTCGCCGTGAGCACCAGTTACGGCAAGGGCTGGGTGGGCCGCTATCATGCCCTCGATTCGGAACTGCTCACCGTCGATATCAACCCGTCCATCGCCTATCGGATCAATGACAATCTGTCAATCGGCGGCGGCATCAGCGCCCAGTATATCGAGGCGAAGCTGACCCAGGCCCTGTTCAATCCGCTCAGTCCCGCCACGGACGGTCACGCCGAGGTAAAGGGCGACGACCTGGGGGTTGGCTTCAATGTGGGGGCGACCTACGAGTTCGACCCCAACACCCGGGTGGGCCTGAGCTATCGTTCGCGGATCGACTTCACGCTGGAAGGCGACCGCACCATCAGCAACTACATTCCGGGCCGCAATGGCGAGATTTCCGCCAAAGTGGATTTCACCGCGCCGGACTGGGCGGGATTGAACGTTTACAGACGGCTCGACGACAAGTGGGCGGTGATGGGGGGCGTGCGCTGGACCAACTGGAGCCTGTTCCAGGAATTGCGGCTTGAATATGCCGACGGCTCGCAAACCCTGATCGAGGAAAAATACACATCT
>DGFE01000072.1 GCA_002391525.1 Competibacteraceae bacterium UBA3908 | reverse complement strand
TCACAATAATTCTGGAAACTGGCCATGTAGCCGATGGGCGCGTCCAGCCAGACGTAAAAATACTTGCCGGGCGCGTCGGGGATTTCGAAACCCCAGTAGGGCGCGTCGCGGGAGATGTCCCATTCCTGCAGGCCGGCGGCGAACCATTCGTTGAGTTTGTTGACCATCTGTGGCTGGATCGGTCCGCTGGCGATCCAGTCTTTCAGCAGCTCCTCGAAATCGGCCAGCTTGAAGAAAAAATGCAGCGACTCCTTGAGGATCGGCGTCGCGCCGGACACCACCGAGCGGGGATTTTTCAGGTCGGTGGGCGAGTAGGTGGCGCCGCAGTTCTCGCAACTGTCGCCGTATTGCTCGGGCGCGCCGCAGCGGGGGCATTCGCCCTTGATGAAGCGGTCCGGCAGGAACATCTGTTTTTCCGGGTCGAAAGCCTGGGTGATGACCCGGCGGCTGATGTGGCCGCCCTCGTCCAGCCGGCGGTAGATCAATTCGGCGTAGTGACGGTTTTCCGGGGAATGCGTGGAATGATAGTTGTCAAATTCGATCAGGAAATCGGCGAAGTCGGCGCGGTGTTCGCGCCAGACCCGCTCGATCAACTGTTCCGGCGTGACGCCGTCCCGTTCGGCGCGCAGCATGATCGGAGTGCCGTGGGCGTCGTCGGCGCAGAGGTAATAGCACTCGTGGCCCCGCAGTTTCTGGAAACGAACCCAGATATCGGTCTGGATGTATTCCACCAGATGGCCGATGTGGATCGGGCCGTTGGCGTAGGGCAGGGCACTGGTGACGAGGATACGGCGGGTTCGGTCGCTCATGGCAGGAAAAATTGCGGTCGGTCGGAAAGGCCGCTACGTTAGCAGTATTCCGGCGTTGCTGTCATCCGCCGGCCATGGGGCCGCAACCCGCGCGTCAGGAGCCGGAGGGCGATGGTCGCCCCCATTTCCATTGAACTTTCTGAAACCCGAGAGGAAACCAACTGATGACCTCAGTATCGCGCGCCGCTGTGGAAACCGCCCTGAAAGGCTATGTGGACCCTTATCTCGAACAGGATTTGGTGACCGCCAAGTGCGTCAGAAACATCCGAATCGAGGGTGGCCGGGTCGAACTGGACGTGGAACTGGGATTCCCGGCGGCGGGCTGTCGGGATGCGCTGAGCGCCGCCTTGCGCGAGCGGTTGACGGCGCTGCCGGGCGTCGCCGAGGTCGCGGTCCGGGTGGAGAGCAGGATCGTCTCCCACGAGGTGCAAAAAGGCTTGAAGCCATTGCCCGGCGTCAAGAACATCATCGCCGTGGCTTCCGGCAAGGGCGGGGTCGGCAAGTCCACCACGGCGGTCAACCTGGCGCTGGCGCTGAGCGCCGAGGGCGCGCGGGTCGGGTTGCTGGACGCCGACATCTACGGCCCCAGCCAGCCGCGGATGCTGGGCGCGAAGGAACGCCCGGAATCGCCGGACGGCAAGTCGCTGAATCCCGTGGTCAGCCATGGCGTGCAATCCATGTCTATCGGTTATCTGATCGAGGAGGAAACGCCGATGGTGTGGCGCGGGCCGATGGTGACCCAGGCGCTGGAGCAGTTGTTGCGGGATACCCGTTGGCGGGATTTGGATTATCTGGTGATCGACCTGCCGCCGGGCACCGGCGACACGCAACTGACCTTGTCCCAGAAAGTGCCGGTCAGCGGCGCGATCATCGTCACCACCCCACAGGACATCGCCCTGCTGGACGCGCGCAAAGGATTGAGGATGTTCGAGAAGGTCGAGGTGCCGGTGCTCGGCGTCGTCGAGAACATGAGCATCCACATTTGCTCGCAATGCGGCCACGAGGAGCCTATCTTCGGCCAGGGCGGCGGCCAGCGCATGGCGGCTCAGTACAACGTCCCGTTTCTGGGTTCGCTGCCGCTGGACATTCGCATCCGCGAGGAAACCGACAGTGGCCAGCCCACGGTAGTGGCCGAGCCGGACAGCCGGATCGCCGGGCTGTACCGCGAGATCGCCCGCCGCGCCGCCGCCCGCTTGTCGCTGCAGGCGAAAGACTACAGCCACAGATTCCCCAGCATTGTCATTCAGAATACGTAAAGCTTTCTGGACTATCATTACGAACCGGTCGTACCGGATTTCCGTAATCTGTCGTTCATGTCCAGGGAGATATCCATGAAAAAAATCGTCAAGGCCGGACTGCTGGCCGCGCTGGTCGGCATCGTCGTTGCCCTGCCCGCCCAGGAAGCCGGAGCGGTCACCCGCTGTCGCGAGGTGATCAGAAACGGCTATGTGGTCAAGCGGGTGTGCACCACGACGAGGCCTGTCTACCGTTATCGGACCGTATGCGACACCTATTGGCGCCACGGCGTTAAATACCGCAGTTGCCGCAAGGTCAGGGTCAGAGTACGCTGACGATCCGCGGGGCGCGGCCAAGGCCGCGCTTTCCGTTTCGAGGGGGAGAGCGAAACCGTGCGTCTGAGTGATCGCGATATCGAACGCTGTCTGGATGAAGGCAAAATCCGGATCGAACCCCGTCCGGCGGCCAGCCGGATCAGCGGGGTCAGCGTGGACCTGCATCTGGGCAGCCGCTTCCGGGTGTTCAACGACCACGCCGCGTCCCACATCGATCTCAGCGGCCCACGCGAGGAGGTGGATCACGCGATCAACCGCATCATGAGCAAGGAGATCCGGATCCCCGCGGAGGATGCGTTTTTCCTCCATCCCGGCGAGCTGGCGCTGGCGGCCACCGCCGAGACGATCACCGTGCCCGATGATCTGGTCGGCTGGCTGGATGGCCGTTCCAGCCTGGCCCGGCTGGGGCTGATGGTGCATGTCACCGCGCACCGGATCGATCCCGGCTGGAGCGGCGCCATCGTGCTGGAATGCTTCAACAGCGGCAAACTGCCACTGGCCCTGCGGCCCGGCATGGCGATTTGCGCCATCAGCTTCGAGACGCTCACCCATCCGGCCATCCGGCCCTATTACAAACGCCAGGACGCCAAGTACAAGCGGCAGAGCGGCCCGACGCCGAGCCGGATCGGCGACGACGAGCCGCTCGATAAAGGGCATTGAATTCGTCTGGTCGAAGGAGGAAAGCATGTCCACATCCGCGTTGCTGGAGCCGAGCGCCACTCCCGCCCTCGCTGTTCAACCCACGATCCCAACTCGGCATCGCTGGAGCGTGAGCGAGTTTCAGCGCATGGGGGAAACCGGATTTTTCGACCCGGAATCGCGATTGGAATTGATCGAGGGAGAGTTGTTCGAGATGGCGCCGATTGGCACTTTTCACGCGAGCATCGTGGATATTTTGAATCGTCAGTTCGGCAGGGCGCTCGAAGATTCCGCGCTGGTTCGGATACAGAACCCCATCGTGCTCGGAGGTCACACCGAACCACAGCCCGACCTGACCCTGTTGCGGGTACGCTCCTATTTCGAGGAGCATCCGCACGCCGAGGACGTGCTGCTGCTGGTCGAAGTGTCCGACAGCACTGTGCAGTACGACCGGGAGATCAAGTTGCCGTTGTACGCCCGCCATGCCATCCCCGAAGTCTGGCTGGTGATCGTGCCGCAGCGCTGCATCGAGGTGTATCGCATCCCGCAACCGGAATATGGGGATTACCAGACCCGGCTGCATGCGCGCGAGGGCGTGTTGGCGCCAGTGCTGCTGCCGCGGGTGGAAATTCGCCTGGACGAGCTGTTCATCTACTGACGATCAACCTCCTCCAGCCGCAGTGGCATTTCCAGCGGTTGGCCATCGAACCACACCCGTTCCCCGTCCAACCGCAGCCGCCCTGCCGCGAACCAACGGATCGCCTGTGGATACAGGCGATGTTCCTGTTCCAGCACCCGCGCCGCCAGCGTGTCGGGATCATCGCCCGGCAAGATCGGCACCCGCGCCTGCACGATGACCGGACCACCGTCCAGTTCAGCGGTGACGAAGTGGATGCTGGCGCCATGCTCGGTTTCGCCGGCGGCGAGCACCCGCTCGTGGGTGTGCAGTCCCCGGAATTTGGGCAGCAGCGAGGGGTGGATGTTGAAGATCCGCCCCCGGTAATGGTCGGTGAAACCGGCGGTCAACACCCGCATGAATCCCGCCAGGATCACCAGGTCCGGCTGGTAGCGGTCGATCAATTCGATCAGGGCGGATTCAAAGCTGGACCGGTCGGCGAAGTTTTTATGATCCAGTTCCAGCGCCGGAACGCCGGCTCGCCGCGCCCGTTCCAGACCGTGGACGCCGGGCCGGTTGCTGATGACGGCGACCACGTCGGCGGGCAGCTCCCCGCTCGCCGCCTGATCGAGAATCGCCTGCAGGTTGCTGCCGCGTCCGGAGATCAGCACCACCAGCCGGATCTTCCGAATCGGGCTCACGGCTGGAACTCCACGAACGGTTCACCCTGACCGGCGGCGATGTGGCCCAGCCGCCAGACGGTTTCACCGGCGTCCCGCAACAGGACCAGCGCCGTGTCGGCAACTTCCGTGGCGACACAGACCACCAGCCCGGCCCCGCAATTGAAGGTGCGCCACATTTCCGCTTCGGCCACGCCGCCCTGCTGTTGCAACCATTGGAAAATGGCCGGTCGTCGCCAACTGTCGGCGTCGATGACCGCCTTGACGTTCACCGGCAGCACGCGCGGCAGGTTTTCGGTCAGGCCGCCGCCGGTGATGTGGGCGATGGCGTGGACTTCGATCCGTTCCAGCAGCTTGAGGATCGGCTTGACGTAGATGCGGGTCGGCGCCAACAGCGCCTCGCCGAGAGTGCGGCCATCCGCGAACGGCTCATCCAGCTTCGCGCCGCCGACCGCCAGGATTTTGCGGATCAGCGAATAGCCGTTCGAATGCGGCCCGGAAGAGGCCAGTCCGAGTAACGCATCGCCGGGCGCGACCCGCGACCCGTCGATGATTCGATCCTTCTCGACCACGCCGACGCAGAAACCGGCCAGATCGTAATCGCCATCGTGGTACATCCCCGGCATTTCGGCGGTTTCTCCGCCCACCAGCGCCGCGCCGGCCTGTTCGCAGCCGTCGGCGATACCTCTGATCACGTCCGCCGCCACTTCCACATCCAGCCTGCCGGTGGCGTAATAATCCAGGAAAAACAGCGGTTCGGCGCCGACCACCAGCACGTCGTTGACGCACATCGCCACCAGGTCGATGCCGATGGTGTCGTGCCGGTTCAACGCCAGCGCCAGCTTGAGCTTGGTGCCCACGCCGTCGGTCCCGGAAACCAGAACCGGCTGGCGGTAACGGTCCAGCGGCAGTTCAAACAGCGCGCCAAAGCCACCCAGACCGCCCAGCACGCCGGGCCGCAAGGTGCGCCGGGCGTGCGGCTTGATGCGGTCCACCAGCCGGTTGCCGGCGTCGATGTCCACCCCGGCGTCGCGGTAGCTGAGGGAGGGGCGTTGCGGATCTTGCTCGTTCACGGATGGGTTGCCTCGTTTGCGATTGGGTTCGCGCCAGCGGAATTTAAAGTTGTGTTATCTTACCGCACTTCGTTTTGAAGCCAGGGAATCACCGTGATCGCCGAGTTTTACAATCCACAAGTCATTGAAGCGGAAGCGCAACGCCATTGGGACGAGCAACGGGCCTTCGTCGTGCGCGAGGAGCCGGGCCGCGAGAAGTACTACTGCCTGTCGATGTTTCCCTATCCCAGTGGGCGGCTGCACATGGGTCACGTGCGCAACTACACCATCGGCGACGTGATCGCCCGCTACCAGCGGATGTTGGGCAAGAATGTGTTGCAACCGATGGGCTGGGATGCCTTCGGGCTGCCCGCCGAGAATGCCGCGATGGCGGGCGGCGTCGCGCCGGCGCAATGGACCTGGGATAACATCGCTTACATGAAGAAACAACTCCGGTCCCTTGGCTTCGCTCTGGACTGGGACCGCGAACTGGCGACCTGTCAGCCCGAATATTACCGCTGGAATCAATGGCTGTTCCTGCGGATGTTGGAGAAGGGCATCGTTTATCTCAAGACTGGCGTGGTGAACTGGGACCCGGTGGATCAGACCGTGCTCGCCAACGAACAGGTGATCGACGGACGCGGCTGGCGCACCGGCGCGGTGGTGGAAAAGCGCGAAATTCCCATGTATTACCTGGCGATCACGAAATACGCCGAGGAACTGCTGGCGGAATTGGATCAACTGCCGGGCTGGCCGGAACAGGTCAAGCTGATGCAGAAGAACTGGATCGGCAAAAGCCATGGCGTGCGGATCGGGTTTCCCTACCAATTGCCCCCCTCGCCCGCCGGGAGAGGGGTTGGGGGTGAGGGCGTCGATGACGCCGGCATTCTCTGGGTGTTCACCACCCGCGCCGACACCCTGCTGGGCGCAACCTACGTCGCCGTGGCCGCCGAGCATCCGCTGGCGCTGCGCGCCGCGAAGGACAATCCCGAACTGGCCGCCTTCATCGACGAATGCCGGCACGGCGGCGTCACCGAGGCCGAATTGGCAACCCAGGAAAAAAAGGGAATGCCCACCGGATTGACCGTCACCCATCCCCTGACCGGCGAACGATTGCCGTT
>DGFE01000056.1 GCA_002391525.1 Competibacteraceae bacterium UBA3908 | reverse complement strand
AGAGATGTGTATAAGAGACAGGCTTCGGTTATGGGTATTAGATCGCGCAAGCACTGCTTAAAGCCAAGGATAACCCTCCCGCACAATTTGAATTCGACGAGCATTCCGTTCTGGTCAAGGTCTATCGGAGACCGAAATGAAAACCATCGCGTTTTTTAACAACAAGGGAGGGGTTGGAAAGACCTCGCTGGTTTACCATCTCGCCTGGATGTTTGCCGATCATGGAATTCCCACGCTGGCAGTCGATCTCGACCCGCAAGCTAACCTGACCGCGATGTTTCTCGACGAGGAGCGTCTAGAAGAATTGTGGCCCGACGACGAGCATCCGCAAACAGTATACGGAGCCTTGCGTCCCATCCTCCGTGGTATCGGCGACATCGCCAAACCTCATGTGGAGCGGATTACCCCTTCTTTAGGGGTGGTGCCGGGTGATCTTGGTCTCTCCCGCTTTGAAGATAAGCTGTCCGACGCTTGGCCCCGTTGTCATAATCGCGACGAGTCGGCCTTTCGGATCATGACGGCGTTTCATCGCCTCATCGAATCCGCCACGGAATGGGGGGCGGAAATGGCGCTGATCGACGTTGGCCCCAACCTCGGTGCTATCAACCGCTCGGCGCTCATTGCCTCCGATCAGGTTTGTCTTCCTCTCGCTCCCGATCTATTTTCCCTGCAAGGACTTAAAAACCTGGGTCCGACCTTGCGCGAATGGCGTGACATTTGGGGCGAACTACTGACCAAAGCGCCTTCCGACCTACCAATGCCCAAAGGAGCCATGCAACCGGCCGGATATATCGTCATGCAACACGGCATTCGTGATTCCAGACCGGTCAAGGCTTATCAACGTTGGATGGAACGTATTCCGTCGATTTATCGTGCTGCCGTGCTGGATGAAAAGCCAACTTCAAGGATTCCGCCGGTCGATCAAGACCCGTATTCCCTGGCTCTGCTCAAACATTATCGCAGCTTGATGCCGCTGGCTATGGAAGTGCGCAAGCCAATGTTCTTCCTCAAACCAGCAGATGGCGCCATCGGCGCCCATGTGGATGCTGTAAAAAGTTGCTACAGAGATTTCCAGCACCTTGCTCGGCGAATCGCGCAGAGTGCTGGTATCGCCATGAATGGCTATCGCTCAAACACGCAACTTGAAAACTCGAACTCTTGATTCCAAGCTTTCACTTCTTCACCCCAAACACCCGCGCCCGCTCCAGCACACCCGCCGCCCACCGTCGATGGGTGGCGGGCTCACAGAACGTGTCGTGCATCCTGAACACTGCCGCCGCGTCCGCCGCCAGCACCGCCGAGGCCATGTCGTAGTCGTCGCGGGAAACCCGGTACAAGGCTTCGATCACGGAGATTTGCTCGGGGTGAATGGCGGTCTTGCCGACCAGGCCGTGCTGTAAATCCGCTGCCACCTCGCGCGCCAGTACGTCCGGCGTATCCAGATAATCGAACACCGGCGCGCTCAGGTGATACCCCGCCGGATGGAAGATGCACACCAGCTCGGCGATAGCGCCGCGCAGGGGGGTATCATAGATCGTTGCGCCGCGCGCCCGGCGGATCCCGAGCAGGTTCAACAGATCGTTGCCGCCGACGCGCAGGCATAAGATCCGGTCGTTCAGCCCGTTGTCTTCCAGCCGGTCGCGCAGAAACTCCATCCGGCGCCGATCAAACACTTCGGCGGTTTCCAGAATCGGCAGCAGATAATGCCCCCAGCCGTCATCCCAAACCCGCAGCCAGTCCCCCAGCGTGTGGGGCCCGAACTTGGGCAGCACGAAGCCTTGAATCCGCTCGATGCCGTCCATCCGCAACAAGCGCCGCAGCACCGCCGGACCGCGGGGCCGGATGAAACGCAACAACGGTCCCGGTTCCAATGCCGGCAACACCGCCGCCAGCCGGGCCAGCGCCTGTTCCAAATCCCGTTCGTGCACCGCATCCTCGGTGCAAAAAATCACCGAACGCAATTCGGGCAGCTTCCGGCCATGGGCGATGGCCGCCACATCGGGCCGGGTGGCCGGCACATACAGCGAAGCGCCCAGCCGCATTGCCGACAAGGTGGGCTGGGAATCGTGCGGCTCGCCGTGAGCATGACTCAATCCCCCATGGTGCAAGGCGCGAAAATCGACAGGAATGACACTCATGACAGATCCTTGATCAGGGCGGTGGCCTGGATGGGCATGGTCGGATCGACCAGGACGGGAACCCGTTTTTCCTCGGCCAGCACGCATAAATGTTCGACATCGGGTTCAACGGGATCGCGCAACAACAGCAGATCGGGCAGGCGGCGCAACAGGACCCGCGTGGCCTCGGCCACCCCCGGCTTGATGAAGTTGCGGTCGCCGATCCGATAACGGGCGTGCAGTCGATCCAGAAACGCGCGCATCGACCGCCGCCGTTCCCGCCGTTCCCCGGAATCCCGGCGCACTGGCTCCGGCGCAACGCTGGCGAACTGGCCGGCCACTTGATCAAGAAACCAGGTCGTGCGGTCGTGCGGGGCGAAGTCGGCGTAGAACACGCAACCGTGGAAATCGCGCGGGCCGATGGCGGAATTGAGAATCGACCGACTGGTCAAGCCGGACACAGTCGCGTTCAGGATGCCGCTGGGGATGGCGTAATCGTCGTAGGTCGCCGCCACGTCGGCGACGCCACCGATGTCGGACACCACGTGCAGCGTTTCGTCCAGCCGTTCGGGCTGGCGGGCGTTCCAGTGCTTCAGCGCCCGCCGCAACTCCGCGGCGATCACGCCCTTTGCGGTCCAGCCGTCCACGAACGCCAGTCCCGCCGGTTCGCGCTCATCGCGCCGCAGGATGAATCCCAGGGCATTCTCGTCGATGCCCCGGTCGCGGATGATCGAAATCGAATAATGCCGCGCATCGGCCCGACCCCGTTGTTGCAGAGCGCGCGCCAGCAACGCGCCGATGGGCGTGCCGGCCCGGGCCAGCGACACCACAGTGATTTGCCGGGATCGGGTTTCCGCCAGATAACGCGCCAACGCCATGATCTCCGCCGCCAGGCGCCGCGCGTAACGGGCGGTCAACGCCTCGAACAGCGCCAGATAACGCGGGTTCGGAACCTGCTCCAGTGTCAGCAGTTCGCTGTAATGGCGCTGGCCGGACTGAATCAACCGCTCCTTGGCCGCCACGTCCACCATCTCCATATCCATCGGCTTGAGCAGAAATACCGTGTCCTCGGCTCGATAACTGCCGGTGAAAAGTCTCATGGGGCGTACTCGCTCCAGGTATTGAGTTGAATCTGACTGTCCCTGGGCACCAGAGCGAAATCGCAGGCGCGCAGAAAGGGAATGTCGGTGAGACTGTCGCCCGCGCCGAGGGTGACAATCGGACCCTCCCGTTCCAGTTCCAGCGCCACCCGGCGCACGGCGTCATGCTTTTGCGCGCCCGTTACTGTAAGCGCCAGATTGTTACCATTGTGGTGCAGGACCAGTTCCGGCGGTAGTCCGGTTTCCTCCAGTTGCGTTCGCACGCGCGACAGCGCCGCGCCGTCATCGTCGGTCTTGACGGATATGTAGGTCAGCCATTCATCGACCGCATGGCTGCTCACCCGGTAACCGCCTTTCGTCGCCCCCGCGTTCAGGCGGGCGGCGATATTCCAAAGCGACGGCTGCGCCGCCACCAGCAGCGGCCGCACCTGAACATGCCACCAGGCCGGCAGCCGGCCATCGGGTTGGCGAATCACCGCTCCGTGATGGGTAATGCGCCAGGACGTGAATTCAATCGCCACTCGCGCCAGCGCATCGTCGGTGCGGCCCGTGACCGGAATCACCGTAGCCCGCTCCAGCCAGAAATCCAGCAACCGCCGCTGGGCGCGCGTCATGAACGACAGCGCCCGTCCGGCGCGGTCCACCGCCATCGGCTCGACCGGCTCGCCGGGTGGACACTTCGGCGCGGTTTGCAGGATGGTGTCGTCGAGATCGAGAAAGATCACGATTCGCGGCATGGTTCCTCCACGGTGAAGGCGTGACCGCCGATCTCGCCAGGCAGGGGATGAGTGGCCGGCATGGCGGGATGCTCGTAGACGATGACCGGCAAGCGATCCGACTCCAGGTTGTAGAGGTAATTGGGAATGCCGTCGCCGTAATTGTCCGGGAATTCCCGTCGACTGGCGATGGCATCGCCGACCAGGATCGGCGAGCGGGTGGTGGATTGGAAGCGCACGTCGTAACCCTGTTCTTCCAATTCCAGGGCGATGCGAAACGGGGTGTAGGCGTATTCGCCGGTGCCGATGACCGCCAGCGGCCGATCCGATGCCCTCACCCTGACCCGCTCCCAAAGGGAGAGGGAACCTATCGATTCGGGCAAGCGCCAGCGGCCGGCGATCAATCCTATCCGCGCTGGATCAGCCACGATGCCATCGTGATCACGAGTCGGACCGGCCACGACTGTCGGTAACGGCGGCGGTGGAAAGGCCGGGTCGGGCTCGAAGTGGAAGCCGCCCTCGATCAACGCCGGAAACAAGATCGGACGGTCCAGCGCTTCGACCAGTTCCCGGCGGCGCGCGTCGTTCAACCAGTTGGTAATGCAAACCAATGCGACGCGCTCGACCCCCGGATTGAGCCGCAGATAGGCGCGGGCCAGTTCCGCCAGCGTCCGTCCGGTGGACATTTCATCGTCCACCAGCACCAGCGTCCGCGCCGCCCGGAACAGCGGTTGCAAGGCCGGATCGGGCCAATAGACCGCATGATCCGGGGCGTGGCTGTGGCGCTCGTCGAAACCGAACGCCAGGGGGCGCGACAGGCGGTAACGGGTGGTCTGCAAATACAGGATGTCGTCGCGTCCGCTCCGTGACGCCGCCTCCTCGGCGACGCCGCGCCCCAGCGCGGTGGCCGTCTCCGCCAGCCCGATCACCAGCATGGGTCCCGTCAAAGTGGCGATACGGGCGGCGAGGCGCGCCTGGATCCCGCGCATGACGCTGGGTCGGACCGGCCAGTGCTTGCCCAGCACCTTGCTGACGAACAGGTACAGCCGCCGGGGATTCTGACGGGTGGCAAAGGTCACGCAATCCTCCAGCGGCAGCTCCTCGCGCCGAACGGTGACCGTCATCCGTCCCGCTTGCAGTGTCGTGATCAACGTTCTCATTTCGCACCCGCTACAACACCACCGCCTGTTCGATCTTGGCTACCCGGACCCCGGAAGAAGGCCAGGGAATATCGGCTTCCCCGACCGTCCCGGTAGCCAACCGCAGCAGCCAGTACGGCAGATTCAAACCTGCCTGACACGCCATGTCGATTCCACCCGACATCCGCGGATTCACCTCCAGAAAGCATTGCTCGCGGCGGCTATCGGGATGGACCCGCTCGCGGGTCTGTACATTGACCAGTCCGTTGAGTTGGAACGCGGCGACGGCAAGACTGGCAATCTCCCAGCCTTCAGGATCGTCCTCGATCAGTTGCCAGCGGCCGCGAGCGTTCGCCGGCTTGCGCCGGACCACGGCGCGCACCAGCCGTCCCGCGCGCGCCAGACAATCGATGGATCGCTCGTCGCCGGTCAGATACTCCATCGCCAGAAACGAACGTTGGCCCGCCGCCGCGTCGAGTACAGCGGCGAATTCGGCGCTGCCGATAGTGAAACAATCGTTGGCCAGAAACCGGTCGAGCGCCGATTTGCCATCGTCGATCAGGCGAAAACCGAGGCCGTAGATGGACCGGACCGGTTTGACGCACAGCCGCCCGCCGCCCTGCATGTCCAGAATCGCGGCGAATTCAACAGCGGTGGCCGCCGGCCAGCTCCGGGGCAACGGAACGCCGGCGGCGGCCAGCCGGGCGTTGGCGCGGGCCTTGTCCTCGATGTCGTCCAGCGTGGCCGCGTCCGGACACGGCAATATCAGCCGCACCCCCGCCGCCGCGAAGCGGGCCTGCTGACTCAGTAACCACGCCCAGCGGCCTTGCGGCCAGACCCAGGCGAACTTCCGTTCCCGGCACAGCGCCAGCAACCATTCCCCATAAGCTTGCGGCGCTGCGTCCACCGGTTCGAGGTAGAAGGAATCGGCTGCCCGCCGCAACGGCGTATATTCGGTGGCGTAGGTTGCACCCAGATGAAACTCGCCCGGCATCATGGTCCGATGAATCAGTTCGATGGCGTCGCGGACGTTGGACAAGCCGCAAGTAAACAGCACGCGCGTGGTCATAATTGTTGGCTTCGTCAACTTCAATTATTTGAATTCGTGGCGGTCCCACTACCTTTTTGTCAAAGTCCGGTTATAACTAAAACATGCTCCAACCACCCCACCCGAAGAGGCATTGCATGAACCGGTTCAAAACCCTGACTACCGCCACCACCGTATTGTTGCTGACCGCCGGCGCCGCCCACGCCGGCGCAACCCTCAACGCCATCAAGGAACGCGGTTTCATCAAGTGCGGTGTGAGCGACGGCCTGCCGGGCTTCTCCTTCGCCGACGAGAAAGGCAACTACAGCGGCATCGACGTGGACGTGTGCCGCGCCGTCGCCGCCGCGGTGTTCGGCGATTCGACCAAGGTCAAGTTCACCCCGCTGACCGCCAAGGAGCGTTTCACCGCCCTGCAATCCGGCGAGATCGACGTGCTGTCGCGCAACACCACCTGGACCTCCAACCGGGATTCTGCCCAGGGGATGAACTTTGCCGGCGTGACTTATTACGACGGCCAGGGTTTTCTGGTCAACAAGAAACTGGGCGTCAAGAGCGCCAAGGAACTGGACGGCGCTACGGTGTGCATCAACGCCGGGACCACTCATGAACTGAATCTGAGCGATTACTTCCGCGCCAACAAGAAAAAATTTACGCCGCTTACCTACGAAAAGTCCGACGAAAGCGCCAAATCGCTGGAAGCGGGTCGTTGTGACGTGCTGACCTCCGACCAGTCGCAGCTCTACGCCCAACGGATCAAGCTGGCCAAACCGGACGACTACGTCGTGCTGCCGGAAGTGATCTCCAAGGAACCGCTGGGACCGGTGGTCCGTCATGGCGACGACGAATGGCTTGATATCGTCAAGTGGACGCTCTACGCCATGGTCAACGCCGAGGAACTGGGCGTCAACTCCAAGAATGTCGAGGAGATGAAGAAATCCACCAATCCCGACGTGAAGCGGCTGCTGGGCGTGGAAGGCGACAAGGGCAAGGAATTCGGTCTGGCCAATGACTGGATGGCGGTCGTGATCAGGCAGGTCGGCAATTACGGCGAAATCTTCGAGCGCAACGTCGGCAAGGACAGCCCGCTCAAGATCGCGCGCGGCTTGAACGCGCTGTGGAATCAAGGCGGCTTGCAGTACGCGCCACCGGTTCGCTGAAGAAGGCACGAGATCCAAGGCGCGAGGGTACAGACCTTACCTTGCGCCTCGAACCTTTAACCTTGCGCCTCGAACCTCGAAGTCCATGGCTGAACATCCCGTCACGCCGGCCAAACCACCGTTCTGGAACAACCCCCAGGTTCGGGCCGTTCTTTTTCAAGCCATCGCCCTCATCGCCACGGTCGCCCTTGGTCTGCACATTTTCGACAACACCCAGGACAACCTGCGGCGGCTGGGCATCGCCTCCGGTTTCGGTTTTCTGTCCTCGCCTTCCGGTTTCGACCTCGTCCAAAGTTTGATCCCCTATTCCGCGGCCTCCAGCTACGGCCGGGTGTTCTGGGTGGCCCTGCTCAACACCTTGCTGGTATCGGCATTGGGCATCGTCCTGGCCACGATCATCGGTTTCGTGATCGGCATCGCCCGGCTGTCCCGGAACTGGCTGATCTCCCGATTAGCGCTGGTCTACATCGAGGTGTTCCGCAACATCCCGCTGCTGCTGCAAATCTTCTTCTGGTACTTCGCCGTGCTGCGGGCGATGCCGCCGCCACGCCAGAGCTTGAGTCTGGGCGACGCCGTATTCCTGAACATTCGCGGACTCTATCTGCCCGCCCCCGAGTTCCAGCCTGGTTTCGGTTGGGTATTGGCGGCATTCGGCCTGGCCGTCGTGCTGGCCATCGCCCTGACGCGCTGGGCGAAACGGCGACAGGCGGCGACGGGTCAGCCATTTCCCGCGCTTTCGGCCTCGCTCGCCCTGCTGCTGGGTCTGCCGCTGCTGGCGTTCTGGCTGGCCGGTTCGCCGCTGGTTTGGCAAGTCCCGGAATTGCAGGGCTTCAACTTCCGGGGCGGCTGGGCGGTCATCCCGGAAATGGCCTCGCTGCTGCTGGCGTTGTCCATCTACACCGCCGCCTTCATCGCCGAGATCGTCCGCGCCGGCATCCAGGCGGTCAGCCACGGCCAGACCGAGGCGTCGCTCTCGCTGGGTCTCAATCCCGGCCTGACCTTGCGACTCATCATCCTGCCACAGGCGTTGCGGGTGATCATTCCGCCGCTGACCAACCAATATTTGAACCTGACCAAGAATTCCTCGCTGGCCGCCGCCATCGGTTATCCCGACCTGGTTTCCGCCTTCGCCGGCACCGTGCTCAACCAGACCGGCCAGGCCATCGAGTGCATCGCCATCACCATGGCGGTTTATCTGACCATCAGCCTGCTGATCTCGCTGCTGATGAACGGGTACAACCGGCGGGTCGCCCTGGTGGAGCGCTGAGCCATGGCCGAAGCTCGCATCCCGCATCCCGATCTGCCGCCGCCGGCCAGCACCGTTGGCGTCGTCGGCTGGCTGCGCCGCAATCTGTTTTCCTCGCCGCTCAACATCGCCCTGACCGTACTGGCGCTGTACCTGCTCTACGCCATCCTTCCGCCGCTGCTGCGCTGGGCGTTTCTGGAGGCCTCCTGGAGCGGCGACAACCGCGAAGCCTGCTCGGCGAACAGCGGCGCCTGCTGGGTGTTCATCCGGGTTCATTTCGAGCAGTTCATGTACGGCTTCTACCCGGACGACCAGCGCTGGCGGGTAAACACCGCCGTCGCGCTGCTGCTGCTCCGCGCCGCGCCGCCGTTCGTCCACCCCCTGCCCCGTCTCCTATACACCTCTTACGCCGTCGACGAAGAGGGTAGTGTAGA
>DGFE01000097.1:698-10972 GCA_002391525.1 Competibacteraceae bacterium UBA3908 | reverse complement strand
AGAGCGCTGCTGAAACTGACGGCCGCCTCGGCGGCGGTGGCGCCCTGGGCGCGCGCTTCGGTCAGGATGTCGGCGACCAGGGTTTCCAGTTGTTCCCGCGCCGGCAACGGCGCGGCGGTGTGAACGACAGCTTCGGACATGAGGAATCGCTTCGGCGGAGATGAGATTGGTGAATGCGGGTTCAGGCTTGCGTCCCGCCCACGGTCAGCGCCTCGACCTTCAGGGTCGGCTGGCCGACCCCGACCGGCACGCTTTGCCCGTCCTTGCCGCAGGTGCCGACCCCGGCGTCGAGCCTCAGGTCGTTGCCGACCATCGAGACCCTGGTGAGGACGTCCGGGCCGTTGCCGATGAGAGTAGCGCCCTTGACCGGGCGGGTCACGCGGCCCTTCTCGATCAGATACGCCTCGCTGGCGGAGAACACGAACTTGCCGGAGGTGATGTCCACCTGGCCACCGCCGAAGTTCACCGCGTACAGCCCCCGCTCTACCGAGGCGATAATCTCCGCGGGTTCGTGTTCGCCCGGCAACAGGTAAGTGTTGGTCATGCGCGGTAGCGGCAGATGGGCGTAGGACTCGCGCCGGCCATTGCCGGTCGGCGTCATCTTCATCAGCCGCGCGTTCAGTTTGTCCTGCAAATAGCCCTTGAGCACGCCGCGTTCGATCAGGGTGGTGCATTGGGTCGGCGTTCCCTCGTCGTCGATGTTCAGCGAGCCACGCCGATTGGCCAGCGTACCGTCGTCCACCACCGTGCAGGCTGGCGCGGCCACTCGTTCGCCGATCCGCCCGCTGAAGGCCGAAGTGCCCTTGCGGTTGAAATCGCCCTCCAGACCATGGCCGATGGCTTCGTGCAACAGAATGCCCGGCCAGCCCGGACCCAACACCACGGTCAGCGTGCCGGCGGGCGCGGGAACCGCGTCCAGATTGACCAGCGCCAATCGCACCGCCTCTCGTGCGTAGCCCAACGCGCGATCCTCGTCCAGAAACCAGCCGTAGCCGACCCGGCCACCGCCACCGCTGCTCCCCTGCTCGCGGCGACCCTGGTGCTCGACGATCACCGTCACGTTCAGCCGCACCAGCGGTCGCACGTCGCCGGCCAGCGTGCCGTCGCTGCCAGCCACCAGGATCGTGTCCCGGTTGGCGGCGAGGCTGACCATGACCTGCGTAACGCGCGGATCCTGCCGGCGGGCTTCGGCGTCCACCCGCTCCAGCAATCGCACCTTGGCTGCAGCCGACAGCGTTTCCAGCGGATCGAGCGGTTCGTACAGGACTGGCCGCCGGGTCGATTGCCAGACCTGAAGCCGACCGTCGCTACCATGACGGGCGATGGCGCGGGCGGCGGTCGCGGCTTCCAGCAGCGCGGGCAAGACGATTTCGTCCGAGTAGGCGAAACCGGTCTTCTCGCCGCTCACCGCCCGGACGCCGACGCCCTGCTGAATGGCGTGGCTGGCTTGTCTGACCTGACCGTCCTCCAGCGCCCAGGACTCGGCGCGGCGGGACTGAAAATACAGATCGCCACCGTCGATGGCATGGCCCAGCAGGCAGGCCAAAGTCTGCTGTAGGTCGTTTTCGCCGAGACCGGCGGGAACGAGCAACTGCTGACGGGCAAGAGCGAAGGTATCGGTGGTCATGGTTTTCTCAGCCTCAAGGTGGGCATTGCCCACCTACGCCTTAAGTAGGGTGGGCAATGCCCACCCCATGCCTCAAATTTCACAATGCACGCGATGTTCCAGGACCGGGAATTGCCGCCGGACGCTCGCCAACCGTTCCCGGTCGAACTCGGCCAGCACCACGCCCGGCCCGTGCGGCAATCGGGTGAGGATTTCCCCCCACGGATCGATGATCAGACTGTCGCCATAAGTTTCCCGACCGTTGGCGTGTTTCCCGCCCTGCGCCGAGGCGATGACGTAACACTGATTCTCGATAGCCCGCGCTCGCAGCAGCGTTTCCCAGTGCGCCTTGCCGGTGGCGGCGGTGAAGGCCGCCGGCAGGACCAGCAGCTCCATGCCCTGCTCCACCATGCAACGAAACTGCTCCGGGAACCGCAGGTCGTAGCACACCGCCAGCCCGAGCCGGCCCAGCGGGGTAGCGGCGACGACGTAGCGGTCGCCCGGCTCGATAGTCGCCGATTCCGCGTAACGCTCCGCGCTGCCTACGACCTGCACGTCGAACAGATGCACCTTGTCGTAACGGGCGACCTGCCGGCCCCGGTCGTCGAACAGCAGGCAGGCGGCGCGCACCCGGTCGTCGTCGCCGACGGTCCGCAGCGGAATCGTGCCGCCGACCAGCCATAGACCATGCCGGGCCGCCTGCTCGGCGAGAAACAACTGAATCGGTCCCTCGCCCTCGGCCTCGCGCACCCGCACCTTGTCGTTTTCCCCGCGCCCCATCAGGGCGAAATTTTCCGGCAGAACGGCCAGTCGCGCCCCATTGGCGGCGGCGCGGGCCAGCAATTCCGCGGCGGCGGCCAGATTTTCGGCAACGTCGGGGCCGGAAACCATTTGAATAGCGGCCATGATCGGCATGGTGTTGACCTCGTTCATTTGTCGCTCGCGAATCCCTTGACCTCGGCGGCGGGTGATTCCTGCAGCGATTTCAACAGGGGATTGTCCCAGGAACCCGTCAGGTGGTAGCGGTAGCGGGTGGCGTGCTCGATGCCCTTTTGCAGCAGCCGCTCGGCGACGAACACCGCCGCGCCGACCGCCGGTCCGCCGGCAATCGCGCCTGCGACCGGCAACGCACCGCCGTAATGTGGAACCACCGTGATGGTCTGATCGTAATCGCGCGCCTGCAACCCCACCCGGCCCTGGATTTCAATCCGCGCCGCCGGCGCCTCGATCAACAGATCGTCGGTGTACGCCTGGCCGCGTTTGAACGTGAACTCGCCGGCAATCCGGTCGAATCCCATTCCCGGCTGGAACAGGTCGCTGAAATCGAAACTGAGCCGGCGCGTGAGGTTCTGCACGCCGAACATGCCGATCATGCGCCCCAGGCCGGGGTTGATGTCGCGCAACTGCCCCGAACCCACCTCAAACTTCAGGTTGCCCTCCAGACGCTCCAGCGCGAAATCGGGCAGCGGCGCCGCCCATTCGACCGCCAGCTCGGCCTGGGTCTCGCCCCGGTCGACGCCGCTGCCCGGATAGCCGAAAGCCGCCAGGGTTTCACCCAGCGCCTGGCTGCGCAGCGTGGCCTGGAGCCGGGACGCCTGGCCACCGCCGGTCCACCACCATTCGCCGCTGGCATCGATCCGTTGTCGTTCGGAATTCAAGTCGAGTTCAGTCAGGCGGATACCGTCGGGGCGCGGCATGGCGATCAAACGCAACCGGCCCAGCGTCGCCTCGTTCACGCGCAATTCAGCCGCGGTCAGCACCAGGGGCGGCAACCGTCGCGGATCTATCTCGGCGAACGGCGCGCGCCCGGACGCTTCAGCCACCGTGCGGCCCACATGCAAGCGTTGCAGCGCGGCGTTCACCGGTCGCCGCGGCGTGGGTTCGTCGGGCACGGTCACGCGCCCGGCCAGGGCCTCGCCATCGAGCTCGACCCGCATCCCGTCCTGCTCGCGGACCGCTCGCAGCGTCACGCCGGAGAAGGACCGCCCCCCGATGACCAGCTCGCCGATTCGGGCTTCGACGCCGCGCAAAACGCGCCAGAATTCGGCGGTTTTCGGTTCGGCGCCAGCCGCCGCGGCGGCACGGCGCCTGGCGGAGCCGGCAACGGAATCATTCGTGTCCGACGGCCCGACCGGAATATGCGGACTCCAGCGCGGCAAATTGGCGAAGACCACCAAACCCGGTGCATCCGGCAGTTTCGCCGGTCCGGCGTCGATCCGCAGTTCGCCACGCGCCAGCCGGGGCTGGCGCGGGAAATCCTCCAGTTCCAGCGCGGCCCGCACGGCTGGACCGTATTCCAGCGCCAGGGACAAACCCGTCTCCCGTCCCGAGGGATACAGGCTGATCCTGAGCGGACGGGCTTCGCCAGTGGCCTTGCCCAGCGGGGCCGGCAACCGAACGGCGGCACCGCGCAAATCCGAATCGAGGTCCAGCGTGAACGCTGGCGCGTTCCGCTGCTCGCGGCGATGAGTTGGCACCGTCAGCACCGCCTCCCAGGCGCTCCTGCCGGCGAGGTATGGTTCCAGCGCCACCGCCGGTTCTCCCAGCAAGGCCGGCAGGCTCAGGCGACCCTGTAGTTGCACCCGCAATTCACGGCGTCCCTCGCGACCCGCCAAATCCAGATCGAGCCGGACCGGTTCGCCGCGCAGCGCGGCCTGCACGTTATTGGCCTCCAGATCCGACTCGGTGAATCGCACGTCACCGCGCAGCCGGTCGAGCTCGATGTTCCAGGTCGGCAGGCTTACGCCGTTTCCCGCCAGTCCGACCCGTCCCCACACCCGGTTGGGGCGCGGGTCCAGCGGAATCGCCAGTTCCAAATCCAGCGTGGCGACGCCGTCGATTCGCAAGGCCGGCAAATTTTCGCCCAGGGCGCGGCCCGCCGGACTGTTTTCGAGCGCGTGCCACATGCTGGCGCCGGCACCCTTGACGCGCCCCCTGGCTTGCACGACCACGTTCGCCAGATCGTCGATCCAGGCCGAGGCGTTTTCCACCTGGCCATCCAGCAGCCGCCCCGCTTCGACCTCCACCCGCAGGCCGCGGTTGCGGAACGTCACCGTCGCCCGTCCCTGCTCCAGCCGCGGCCAGCCGGGCCTGTAGTCCACCACCGCGTTCTCGACCCGAAACCGGGTCTCGAACAAGCCTTCGCCGCCGTCGAACGGGAAGCGGGCCGGTGGACCGCGAAACACCACCTCCCCCGCCACCACCCGACCACCGACCAGCGCCCGATCCAGCCAGGCCACCGCTTCGGCGGGGATCACGGCCACCGGCAGATAGCGCCGCGCCTGCTCGCCCCGGACATCCCGATACTGGCCCTGGATGTCCAGCGAAGGTTCACCGGCGTCGGGGACGGTCACGCTGCCCCAGAACCGAGCGTCGAGATCCGCGTTGGCCAGCGTCAGTCCGGTGCTTTCCAACGACAGGCCGTCAGTGGAGCGTCGCCAGTTCACCGTACCGCGCAACGCATCCAGGGTAATCGGAGCGCGCAGCAGGCCGTCGGTATTCACCCGGATTTTGCGGCTGTCCAACTCGATTCGGCCACGATCCGAACCGAACTCCAGCGTTCCGGTCACGTTGTCGAATCCCGGCAGGCCGCGGACCGGACGGCACGCCACGCCGCGCAATTGCACGGTCGCGGAGTAGTCGGCCAGATTGGGGCCGGCCTGAAAAGCGATTTCCGGCAGTTCGCCGTGAAGATCGAGCGGAACCAGCCAGCGCCGGGCCGCTTCGTCCAGCCAGGGCGTCACCCAGGCCAGCAAGTCCTGGGCGCGCAACTCGCGCACGCTGCCCTGCCATTGCCCGCCGGTCTGGTTCAACTCAAACGTTGGCTGGGCGGCAACCTGCCCCTTGCCGTCGCCAAACCGGGCGTTGCCTTGCAGTTGCCAGCCCGTTGCCAGCCGCCGCCCGTCGAACCGCAATTCGCCCTCCGGCAACCGCGCCTGCCGCGATTCCGGCGGGACGGGATGTCCCTCCCCTCCCCGTGCCGCCCGCGCCAGCCGCAACTGGCCTTCCAGCCGGACCGGTCGCCAGTCCCGCCAGTCCCCGCGCAGTTCCAGTCCGGCCTGGCCGGCGGCGGTCGGAAGCAGGGGCCAGGCGGCCGGGTTCAGCCGGTCGGCGCGCAGCTCGAACCGGCCCTGCCCGCGTTCTGGATCGGCAAGCCCCTCATGCCGGCGCTCCACGATCAACTGGAGACGGCCGCCGAAACCGTCCGGCAATTCGGCGGTGAACGCCAGGCGCTGGCCGTGCGCGGTTTCCTTGAGCTGGAGATAGGGATGCGGGAATCGCAGGGTAACGCCGTCGGGCCGGCGCACGACCAGCCGTTCGCCGATGATCTCCAGTCGTGGCAGGCTGAACAGCCAGCGGACGAACTCCGGCAGGGACGAGGCGACATCGGCGTCAGCGGCGTCGCCCAGCAGGCGCGGCGTCCCATCCGGCCCCTGTTCCAGCGTCAGCTTGGCGCCCTCCAGGCGGATGCGGCCCAGCGCCGGGCGCCACTCCCGCAGCGAGCGCCACAGGTTCAGGGTGATCACGGCTTGCGTGAAACTGGCCAGCGTGGCGTCGCCATCGGGATCGCTCAGACTGACGCCCCGCAGCCGCAGGCCGAGCCGCCAGCCGTCCCGCGTGGCGCTCACCGCCGCGATTCGCACCGGGACCCGCAGATAATCCTCCAGGGCGCGGGCCAGATCGTCGCGGTAATCGTTCAGGCGCGGCAGCAGCCACCACTGTCCGAATCCAGCCAGCAGCAGGAACGGCAGCAGTAGGGCCAGCACCAGCCGGCGTGTCCAGCGCAAGACCCGGCGGGGCGCGCTTTGGGGATGCCATTTCACATCAGCACCACGTCGTACTGCTCGCGGGTATACAGGGCTTCCGCCTGGAATTTGATGGGAATGCCGATGAACGCCTCCAGTTGCGCCACGCTGTTGGATTCCTGATCCAGCATCGCGTCCACCACGTCCGGCGCGGCCAGCACCACGAACTGACGGGGGGAATACTGGCGGGCCTCGCGCAGCAGTTCGCGGAAGATTTCGTAGCACACGGTCTCGGCGGTCTTGATCGAACCGCGGCCATCGCACAGCGGGCACGGCTCGCACAAGATCTGTTCCAGGCTCTCGCGGGTGCGCTTGCGCGTCATCTCCACCAGCCCCAGCGGCGACACCTGGGAAATGTGGCTCTTGGCGCGATCCTTTTCCAGATGTTTTTCCAAGGCCTTCAGCACCGCCTGCCGGTGCTCCTCGCTGGCCATGTCGATGAAATCCAGGATGATGATCCCACCCAGATTGCGCAGCCGCAATTGCCGGGCGATGGAAGCGGCCGCCTCCAGATTGGTCTTGAAAATGGTCTCTTCCAGATTGCGATGCCCCACATACGCGCCGGTATTGACATCGATGGTGGTCATCGCCTCGGTCTGATCGACGATGAGATAACCGCCGGACTTGAGCGGCACCTTCTTGCCCAGCGCCCGCTGGATTTCGTCCTCGATGCCGTACAACTCGAAAATCGGCCGTTCGCCGGGGTAGTGTTCAAGGCGCGACATCATCTCCGGCACGAACTTGTCGGCGAATTCCAGCATGCGCTGGCAGGTCTCGCGCGAGTCGATACGGACCTTCTCCACGCTGTCGCCGACGAAATCGCGCAGCACCCGCAACACCAGCGGCAGATCCTCGTACAAGGCGATAACGCCGCTCGTTTGCGCGATCCGTTCCCGGATCGAACTCCACAGACGCTGCAGGAACTCCATGTCGGCCCGCAGCGCCCCGGCTTCCGCGCCTTCCGCCGCGGTGCGGACGATGTAGCCGCCGCCGAACTCGGTCCGAAAGGCGTTGACCATCTCCTTCAGTCGTTGCCGCTCCCGTTCGCCGTCGATCTTGACCGACACCCCCGCCACGTCGGAATCGGCCAGGAACACCAGAAACCGCGACGGCAGGGTGATGTGGGTGGTCAGCCGCGCGCCCTTGGTGCCGATGGGGTCCTTGATAACCTGCACCACCAGATCCTGACCCTCGCGCACCAACTCGGTGATGGCGGACGCCGAACGGTCGCCGTTGGCGTCGGCGCCGGATTCGGGCGCGGTATCGGGGCGAATATCGGACACGTGCAGGAACGCGGCCCGTTCCAGCCCGATATCCACGAACGCCGCTTCCATGCCGGGCAACACCCGGCACACCCGGCCCTTGTAGATGTTGCCGACCAGGCCGCGCTTGCCGGCCCGCTCGATCAGGATTTCCTGCAAGACGCCGTTCTCGACCACGGCAACCCGGGTTTCCCGAGGCGTGACGTTGATCAGGATTTCATCGCCCGTGCCGCCTTCGACGCGTGTGGCCATACCCTCTACGATCCGTCAGGAAGTGGAAGACTACCGAGGATGAACGCCGAACTCCCGCAGCAGTTCGGCGGTCTCGAACAGCGGCAAGCCCATCACGCCGGAATAACTGCCGTGCAACTCGGCGATGAACGCCGCCGCCCGTCCCTGTACCGCGTAACCACCGGCCTTGTCCAGCGGCTCGCCGCTGTCCCAATAGGCCGTGCGTTCCGCCGGCGACAGTTCGCGGAACCGGACCCGGCTCTCCTGAACTTTGACCGCGTCCCGCGCCGGGGTTGCCAGCGCCACCGCGCTCAGCACTCGATGCTCGCGCCCCGACAACCGCGCCAGCATCGTCAACCCCTCGTCCCGGTCGCGGGGTTTACCGAGCATCGCGTCGTCCACCACCACCGTCGTATCCGCGCCCAGCACCGGCAGGGGCTGGCGCCGACCCAGGGTTCGCGCGCCGGTCCGCGCCTTGGCCAGCGCCAGCCGGGCGACATAGGCGGCGGGCGATTCGGCGGGCAACGGGGTTTCGTCCACCGCGACCGGCAGCAGGCGATGGGCGATGCCGATCTGACGCAGCAGTTGACGGCGGCGGGGCGAGGCGGAGGCCAGATAGAGGTGGATAGCCGGCATGTCAAGCGCGATGGTAAGGATGGTTGTGCAACAAACTCCACGCCCGGTACAGTTGTTCGGCCACCATCACCCGCACCAGCGGATGCGGCAGGGTCAGCCGCGACAGCGACCACAGCGACTCGGCGCGGGCGCGGCAGGCGGAATCCAGGCCGTCGGGACCGCCGACCAGCAGGCTCGGGTCGCGGCCATCCCGCAACCAGTCGCTCAACTGCCGGGCCAGTTCCGCCGTGCTCCATTCCCGGCCCCCCTCGTCCAGGGCGATGATGCGAGAACCGGCGGGGATCGCCGCCAGCAACCGTTCACCCTCGACGCGGACGGCGCGCGCCACATCGGCGTTCGGACCGCGCGGGCCGGCGGGGATTTCCACCAGATCGAGCGCGCATTCCCGCGGCAGCCGCCCGGCATAGTCGGCGTAAGCGGTCTTGACCCAGCCCGGCATCCGGGTGCCGACGGCGAGCAGATGAATCCTCATCGGACCGACAGGCGCTTCAAGCCCCCGCCGTGCGGTTGGCGCCGCTCCGGTCGCTCACCGACCACAGCTTTTCCAGATTGTAGAAGTCGCGGGTCTGGGGCAGCATGACATGCACCACGATGTCGTTCAGGTCCACCAGGACCCATTCGGCTTCCCGCTGCCCTTCGACGCCCAGCGGGCGAATCCCGGCCAAGGCGCATTTTTCGATGACCTTGTCGGCCAGCGCCTTGACCTGACGGGTCGAGGAGCCGCTGGCGACGATCATCAAATCGGTGAAGCTGGCGATTCCGCGCACGTCCAGGACCTTGATGTCCTGCGCCTTCAATTCTTCCAGCGCGTCAACAACGATCTTCCGCAAGGCTTCGAGTTGCATGGAGTCGGGTTTATCCTCACGCAGTGACCAGAGTGGAGGCGAGCGGCGACCGGTATAAGCCCCGGTCGTGGATATAGGCCAGCACCGCTTCCGGCAGCAGATAGCGAGGTGACTGGCCGCGCGCCAGCAGGGCGCGAATCCGGGTGGCGGAAATGTCCAGTTGCGTGACCGGCTGGAACAGGACGTCGCCGGCCAGCCGCCGGCGCAGCGCCGGCGCAGCGTGGATCACGCGGGGAGCGATGAATGCGTCCAGCGGCGGCGGCAAGGGTTGCAGCACACCGGGCCGCTGCATCACCACGATATGGGCCAGCCCGCTCAAGTCCCGCCAGCAGCGCCAGGTATGCAGTTCCCGGAAGGCGTCGGTGCCGACGATCAGGCACAGGGGCGCATCGGGGAAGTCGGCCCGCAGCGAGGCCAGGGTATCGACCATGTAGGACGGTCCTTCCCGGCGCAGTTCCCGGTCGTCGGTCACGAAACCGGGCTGCCCGGTCGTGGCCAGCCGCACCAGGGTCAGTCGTTGTTCAGCCGTCACCCATGGCGTACCCCGATGGGCCGGAATGCGGCAGGGCACGAAGCGGATTTCCGCCAGTTCCAGCGCGTCCAGCAACTCCAGCGCCGGCCGCAGATGGCCGTAATGGATGGGATCGAAGGTGCCGCCCAGCACGCCGATTGGGCGCCGCCCCAGGAGCGGCATCAACCAGGTCTCCGCTCGAACCGAACGTGGATCGTCTTCATGGCCGCCTCAGCAGCGAATGTGACCATCGCCCAGCACCACGAACTTTTGACAGGTCAATCCCTCAACTCCGACCGGCCCCCGTGCGTGCAGCTTGTCGGTGCTGATGCCGATTTCCGCGCCCAGGCCGTACTCGCCGCCGTCGGCGAAACGGGT
>DGFE01000097.1:0-370 GCA_002391525.1 Competibacteraceae bacterium UBA3908 | reverse complement strand
GGCGATGTGTTCCATGGCTTCGTCCATGTCCTTCACGATGCGAACGGCCAGGATCGGCGCCAGATATTCGGCGTACCAATCGTCCTCGGTGGCGGCCTTGCTGCCCGGCAGCAGCTCGCGGGCTCGCTCGCAGCCGCGCAGTTCCACGCCGGCGTCCCGGTACATCCGGCCCAGCACGGGCAATACCCGGTCGGCGATACCTTCCGCCACCAGCAGGGTTTCCATGGTATTGCAAGTGCCATACCGCTGGGTCTTGGCGTTGTAGGCCACCGTCACCGCCTTGTCGAGATCGGCGCGGTCGTCGATGTAGACGTGGCAGACGCCGTCCAGATGCTTGATCACCGGCACCCGCTGTCTCTTATACACATCT
>DGFE01000161.1:2096-4905 GCA_002391525.1 Competibacteraceae bacterium UBA3908 | reverse complement strand
AGATGTGTATAAGAGACAGGTGCTGGATACCATGGTGGCGCTGGCCGAGGACGGCATGACCATGATCTGCGTGACGCATGAAATGGGCTTCGCCAAGACCGTGGCGCACCGGGTGATCTTCATGGACGGCGGCGAGATCATCGAAGAGAAACCGCCGGCGGAGTTTTTCACCCATCCCGAGTCGGAGCGGACCAAGCTGTTTCTGAGTCAGATCCTGCATCATTGAAGCCAGGAAAGTACGTCGTTTCCTGAAATCGGGCGTCATCGAGATGGCTCTACCCGCCTTCACCACGACCCGGCTCACTCTGCGCGAGGCCGTCGCAGCGGACCTCGACGCCCTCTGGTCGATCTGGGCGACGCCCGAGGTCCGGCGCTATCTGTTCGACGACGAGCTACGTTCAAGACGACAACGCGGTTGCGAAAGCGTCTTCCGTCAACGGCATCCAGTCGAGGCCGGCCTGTCCGGCCGCGCGCTCCAGCGCGGTGAGCAACTCGCGCTCGGATTCCTCGCTCAGCGACAATATTCCGGCAAGATCGCCATCCACGCCTGGCCGCAGAATACCCCGGAAGCCGGTAACCGCCAGGGCGGCGGCGCGCGCCGCCCAGTCATCCCCGAGCAGGGCAAGGAAGCGTTGACGGTCGATATCCGGCGGCGGCGCGTCGGGTTCGCTCAGAAGCGCAACCTGCCCCTGCAACCACCAGGGGTAGTTCGGCTCCTCGAACAGCCGGATGGCGGTCTCCGGGCTGCGGGTCGATACCAGCGTCACGGCGGAAGAGGCGGATTTGATGGCCCTGCCGATGCGTTCCAGATAACCGCCCGCGTCCAACACGCGGATCAGGTCGGCGCCGCAAGGCGTCCAGGAAGCGGTCGCCGGCGGATCGGCGACCGTGCCGGCAAACGTCACCCGCGCGACCGACGTGAGCGCGCGCGCCAACACCGCGGCGATCACCGCCGGAACTCCAGCATCGCGCGGCGGTGGCGTCACCTGCCAGCCGACCAGCATCACCCTGCCCACCGCGGCGGGCAAGGGACCCAACTGCCAGATCGCTTTACGCGGATCGAGGCAGGCGAACAGCGCGTTGGCGTTCATTACGGAGCGGCAACCTCGGGCAAGGGAGCGAAAAAGGTATCTTCCGCCCAGTCGTAGACCTCACCGGCGAGGGCCGAACCGCCGTAATAGCCGCCGATACCGCCGATGATGCAGCCGCCGAAACCGCCGATAGCCGTCCCCGCCGGCGAAGCGAGGGTACCCAGCGCGGCGCCGCCCGCCCCCACGACCTTGCAGCCGGCCCACGCACCCGCCCAGCCAGCGACGACCTGCGACGCGCGGCGCATGGGCTTGCTGGCCTGAACGATGGAGACCACGTCGACGGCCACCCCGACCACGACAAGCACGCGCCCGGCATAACGAAAATATTTCGCGGCCTTATAGAGGGTCGATCCGGTCTGGCCGGCGGGGGTATGGTCGGCGATCCCGAAATTCGAGTGAGTACCTTTTTGATTCCAATGATAATCGATGGTTTTGGTGGTCTTGTTGTATCCGTAGTCGAGCCGCAGGTGTCGCTTGCCGCTGGGATCCTGAAAGAACAGGGTCGATGTCGATCCGCTGGGAGGTATATGGCCTCTCGGGCGTAATTCGATGCACAGGCCATTGGTGCCGGGCACCGGGATGCGGACAACGCTGCTCTGGCCCACCGCGTAGGGGATACCACCGGACATGGGTTCGTTCGCGGGTTGGCTCATGCGTCACCTCCAGAAAATTGCCTGCTGTTTGCAGCGTTGCGCGGGTGGCCAGACCCATTTCAGCATCCGCGCGCCTGTTACCGCAACCCCGGCGTGGCGCCGCCGGGTTTCAATCGGGCCATGACGGCGGCTGGCTCGCAGCCGTTGCCGCGACCGCCGCGTCCGCGCAGCGCAAGCCATCGAAATCCGCAGCCAGTTCGCCGAGGCGTCGTTTCAGTTGAACACGTTGGGAATCGGTGGCCAGCTTCAGCAAATCGGCGCTCAGGGCGATGGCTTCGGCCCGGCCATGGGCGAGCTGCCGGTCGTAGTCCGCGGTGCGCACGGACGCCGGCGCCTGGAACAGGCGGACCAGGCGCAGCCGGGCGCCGCCGGGGTCCGGTTCCGCCAAGGCGTCGCGCACGGCGGTGTGCAGGCGCTGCCGGTTCTCCAGCCAGCCAGCGGTCTGTCCGCTCACGGCCACGCTCCACTGGTGGATGCGGGCGGTTTGCGCGGGAGTCATGGCGCCCACCCAGCGTTCCAGACGGCTTGCCAAACGCTCGGCCCGCGCCCGCTGTCGCCGTTCCAGTGGCGGATCCAGATACTCGGTTCGCGCTTCGGCGAGCTGTCGATCCAGGCCGGTAAACAATTCGGCGCGCTGGCGCTCGTCGAGCCGCGCCAGCAACTCCGCCGCGGTAGGACCGATTTGTTCCAGCACTGCCTCGATGAAGCGTTCCAGTTGTCGGGCGTGGACTTCGAGCCGGGCGTGGTTCGGTGGGACATGGTCCACCTCGGCTCGCAAGGCGCGAAGCCAGTGGGCGTAAGCCGGCAGTTGGGTGCGACAATGCCATGCCAGATGGGCTTCCAGGCGCGCATCCAGCCAGGCGCTCTGCTCCGCGTTCAGGGTTACGATGTCCCCCAGCCGCCAGGCAATCCACCTGTCCAGTTGAGAATACGCCAGGCGGGTAGCGCTACAGCCGGTCAGTAACAGCGCCAAAAATCCGAGCGCCAGCCCGCGAAACACGATTCGGAATGAGGAGGGTCGCATAGCGAAATGGACCCTGGTCGCGGCGCCAGGTTTCATGCCGC
>DGFE01000161.1:0-1940 GCA_002391525.1 Competibacteraceae bacterium UBA3908 | reverse complement strand
AGGTCAAACCGCCGGCGTTTCCAATGGCCAGGCGCCGCCGCCGGCCATGATGGCTGGCAAGCGTTCGATCTGTTGCCGGCGATTACATACTGGCGACGATTTCCTCGACGATTTCCTGAATGCTTTGCATAGCCGCCGGAGACAATGCCTGAAACTGGAACCCGGCATTGTAAAAACCGGGATTCGGGTCCTCGGCCTGCCAGATGTTTCGCGCCTCGAATTCAACAACTTCTTTCCTGCCGCTTTCCAGGGAGACATCCATTCGGAACCGGAACAGTTCGCCGCCAGCGATAGGCGTTTCGCTCAACAATTGCATCCCGCCCAGGCTGATGTCGACGACATGGCCCAGGAGGGCGTCGGTATCGCGATTGTAGACACAGAGATAAAATTCAACGCTGTAACGCTCGTAAGCGCGCCTCTCTTCCTCGTCCCAATCGTTTTCTATCAGTTCGTTGCTCGTCATTGGCGGATCGCCCCCTGTTTTGTTTCGGCCAGCGGATGGATATCATGCGGCAACGCCCCGGAAAAGAGATAAGGCAAGTCCAGGATGGGCACCGGCCGGTCACCCTCCCGAAAGCAGGACAGCGCGACGCGCGCCCAGCCCGGCGGTTGCTCGGGCAAGGCGCAAGCCTGATCGTCGCTCACCCGTCGGCGCGCTGGCGCCGCCAGCAGTGGCAGCGCGCCATAAGCGATGGTCGCCGTAGGGGTCTGGTAGGCGAAAATACCCACCAGCGGGGGCTTCGCCGCGGCGCGATCCCCGCGTAGCCAGGCCGCCAAATCCAGAACCGGCACGATTTCATCCTGCCAGAGCAGGACATGGCGGCAATAGGGGGGCGTGTCGGGAATCGCGAACAAGGCAGGAGCCTGCACCAGATGGATCATCTCCCGTTCGCCCACGGCGGCTCGCAGCTCCGCGTCGAGAGTCAGCAACCAGGCCGGCGCCTCAGCCATTTTCTTCTCCCCAGGCGGTATCGCGCTGGCAAAAAGCCGCCAGGCGCGCGGTTGTGGTCAGGCAAGCGACGGTTTCGCCGTGCACGACCAGCGCCTCGATCAACGCCGCCGGTTTGGCCAGACAGGCCGGCAATGGATAACGTCGGGGGGAAAGCGCCAGCATCTCGATCTGGCCGCAGACGATGGCCAACCGGTGACGGCCATCATCCAGCAGCAAACAAACGCGATGATGGGATGGGATATCCGCCGTTACCACCAGCTCCTCCCCGCTCAGACAATAGACCGGCCATGTCTCTCCGGCCACCGTGATCGTTCCAGCGATGGGCGGAACTGCATCCTGCCGCCGCACGTCCAGCACCGATTCGAGCGAACGGATTTCATGCTGGGACAGCAGCAAGCGGTGGTCATCGAAGTCCAGTGCCACCCACAGGGGGTTTTCAGCCGACATCCGTTCGGAAATTCTTGCCATCACGTCCACGCCAGGGATTGGGATTTCACACGCAATTCGACTGCGGTTACGCGCCGCTCAAGGCGGCATTGATGTTCTGGAGCAATTCCTCATCGGCAAAGGGCTTGGTCATATAGAAACTTACGCCCACGGCTTGGGCTTCCCGTCGATGTTTGGCGGTGGAGCGGGACGTCACCATGATCACCGGCAAGGCGCGGGTAGCGTCCCGCCCGCGGACATGGGACGTGAGTTCCAGGCCGTTCATGCGCGGCATCTCCAGATCGACCAACAGCAGGTCGGGCCGATGCGTTTCGATCATCGCCACCGCTTCCAGACCGTCGCGGGCAGTGCGCACCTCGAGACCCGCATCCTCGACCGCCTGCGCCAGCGCGCGGCGGGCGCTCAGGGAATCGTCCACCACCAGGGCCGTGCGCCGCCTGGGTTCTGGGGCCGATGGGTGCGCCGGTTCCGCGGGCGACGGGGTGACATGACCGGCCAACGGCGCGCCCAGCAGTTCCGGCAAATCCAGCACCGGCACCAC
>DGFE01000255.1 GCA_002391525.1 Competibacteraceae bacterium UBA3908 | reverse complement strand
ACCTCGCCGACCACTCGCCTGGGGCAACTGGTGTTCGGCGCCGGTTGCGGCGCGCTGGTCTACATCATCCGTACCTGGGGCGGTTATCCCGAGGGCGTGGCGTTCGCGGTGGTGCTGATGAACGCGGCCGCCCCCCTGATCGATCATTACCTCCGTCCGCGCGCCTATGGCCGCACCTGGGGCGGTCAGTCGCGGCCCGTGCCGGCGCGCGTTCGGCGTTCATCCGGGCCTAAACCCGGAGCGGACCGGCATGATTGAGCGACTGTTGAAGCCGGAAACCCGGCAAACCCTGGGTTATCACCCGCTGCTGCTGGGTGGCGTGGCCCTGCTGGTCAGCCTGACGATTGGCGTCGCCGACCGGCTGACCCGCGCCGACATCGCCCAGCGCCAGTTGGAGGATTTGCAGGCCACCTTGCAGCAGGTGGTGCCCGCCTCTTATTACGACAACGCGCTGGTGCGCGATACGGTGACCGTCGGCAATGGCGACCGGTCGGTACGGGTCTATCGGGCGCGGCGGGGGGGGCAGGTGCGGGCGGTGTGTTACCAGGTGACCGCGCCGGGTTATGGCAACACGGCGATGGTGCTGATCATCGGCGTGGACCGCGATGGCGTCCTGCTGGGGGCGCGGGTGATCAGCCATGCCGAAACGCCGGGCCTGGGCGACAAGATCGAACTCAGAAAGTCCGACTGGATACTCGGTTTCAACGGCCGCTCGCTGGGCGATCCGCCGCCGGCGGGTTGGGCGGTGAAAAAGGATGGCGGGATTTTCGATCAGTTCACCGGCGCCACCATCACGCCGAGGGCGGTGGTGAAGGCGGTCAGGGGCGGCCTGGATTTCTTCGCCGCGCATCGCGCGGTGTTGCTGGATGAACCCTCCACGCTTTCCCCGGCGGATGGAGCGGTTGGGATGAGGGGGGTCGGACCGTGAACGACTATCGCGGCATCTTCGCCGACGGCTTGTGGCACAACAACGTGGTGCTGGCTCAGATGCTGGCCTTGTGCCCGCTGATGGCGGTGACCACCACGGCCACCAACGGTCTCGGCATGGGACTGGCGACCACCGGGGTGCTGCTGGCGGCGAATGTCGTCATTGCCGGCTTGCGCCGCTGGATCACCCAGGAAGTGCGGATTCCGGTGTTCGTGCTGCTGATCGCAGCGCTGGTCACGCTGGCCGACATGGCGATCAACGCCTGGCTGCACGAGTTGTACAAGGTGCTGGGCCTGTTCATTCCGCTGATCGTGGTTAACTGCGCCGTGCTGGGGCGGGCCGAGTCGTTCGCGTCCAGGCAGCCGGTGCGGGCCGCGGCGGTGGACGGACTGGCCATGGGGCTGGGCTATACCCTGGCGTTGATCGTGATCGGCGGCTGCCGCGAGCTCTTGGGCAGCGCCACCCTGTTCGCCGGCGCCTCGTTGTTGCTGGGCCAGCGCTTCGCCTTTCTCGAAACCACCCTGATCCACGATTACCAGGGTTTCCTGCTGATGCTGTTGCCGCCGGGCGGATTTCTGGTGCTGGGGTTTCTGCTGGCCGGCAAGCGGGTGCTGGAGCAGCGCCGGCGACGGGTCGAGCGCACGGCGTCGGCGCCGGGGCCAATGAGCAGTCCCGCCAACTAAAGTGAGGTCCTCATGCAAGTCAGCGTCGCTTATATCGAACCGGGGCAACCGCTCTGGCTGACTGTGGAGGTGCCGGAAGGGAGCACGGCGCAACAGGCCATCGAACTGTCCGGGATTCTGTCGCGGTGCCCGCACCTGAATCTCAGGAAACAGAAGATCGGGATTTTCGGCAAGATCACCAAACTGACCGCGCCGCTCGACGAGGGCGACCGGGTGGAAATCTACCGACCGGTCACCGCCGATCCCAAGACCGTGCCGCAACGGAAAATCGCCCTGCTAGACGAGGATGAGGATGACGATTAGTGGGTAGGGTGGGCACGGCCCACCTTGGTCGATTACATCTCGACTCAATCGTTCCGAAGCGATGACCTTGACCACTGGAGGTTCCACGGAAGCGGCTCTTCGGTCTCCATGCCCGGTCAACGCTTTTCCAGCCTGAGTTCCAACCGATGCCGCGTCGATCCAGGGATCAAGGGCGACGGTTCGCCCCGCGCCCACGCCGAATGCCCGGCGCGGTAGAAGGGCGACAGCGGATGGCCGCTTTGCCCGCCGGGCAGGTGCAGGATGGCGGACGCCTCCCGCCCCGGCGCCACGATCAGCCGTTCGGACGCGCCGCTGCCCGGCGTCTGGATGCGCGGCATGTACAGATCCCCCGGCAACGGCTGGGTCGGCAGATCCAGCCAGTCGCTCAACCAGGGCAGGACGCGGCTGAACGGATGCTGGATGCGAACCTGGTTGTAATCGCCCCAGGTGTGCGCCGCCAGCGGTCGGCCATCGGCGATCAGATCCGCCAGCGTCGCGTCCGCCGCGTCCAGCAGCAGCGCCGACCAGTCGGGATAACGCGGGTCGAGCAGATGCGGCGGGCGTTGGGAGAGCAACTGCCACAGCGGGCCTTCATTCTGTCGGAACAGGTCGTGGTGAAAACGCGGATCGGCCTGCCGGCAGGCGGTGATCAGCGGCGCGAACACCCGCTGCTGGACCGCGAGACGGAAGGCGCGAACCGCCCGATAACCGACCGACTCCACCGCCGCCCGCCCGCCCCAGTCCGCGACCTGGCGTCGCAGCTCGTCCCGGCGCGCATCGGCGCGCGCCGTTTCCGGCGTCAAGGTCGCCAGCAGCAATTCGCGCCAGCGTTCCAGAAACAGGGCGCGGTCGTCGAGTTGCAGCGCCAGAAGATCCCGTTCGTCGAATCGGTCCCGTTCCAGCAGGCCATCGCGGATTTGCCGGGCGCGGGCGCCGAGGGCGTAGCCGCCATCGCCGAGTCGCGCCAGCCACGCGCCATCGACCGCCCGGCCATTGGCGGTCCACAGCCGGCCACCGGGCGGATCGACGATGCTCGGGTACTCGGCGGGTTCCAGCCAGCCGGACCAGCCGCGCCGACCATCGGCCCAGGAAGAGGGTAGCCGGCCATCGTGGCCGAAGCGGCGGGGAATCGGACCGGACAGGGTCCAGGCGATGCGACCATCGGCGCCGACCAGCAGGATGTTCTGCGCCGGCGCGCCAGCCCGATTGGCGATGTCGAGCGCCGTTTCCAGGGTATCCGCCCGTTCCAGCGCCAGCAGTCCCAGATTGACCGCCTGCGGGTCGTGCGCCACCCAGCGCAGCGCCCGTCGCCGGCCCTGGTGGTCGCGATCCACCACCGGTCCCCACAGGGTCTCCAGGATGTCCAGCATTTCCGGGGGACCGTCCTTGACGGTCAACGTTTCCCGGACACGGGTGAAGGAACGGGGTCCGGCGGGGGTCTGGTAGGTTTCGGCTTCCGTCCCCGGTTCCAGCACGACCAGATCGGCCCAGTCGCCTTCGCTGTTGGTATAGCCCCAGGCGACCCGGCCGTTGCTGCCGGCGACGATGGCCGGCGCACCCGGCAAGGTCACCCCAGCGATCCGGCGCTCGCCGCTCCGTTCGTCGGGAAAAACCAGGGTGGCCCGATACCAGATATTGGGCACCCGCAAGGCCAGATGCATGTCGTTGGCCAACAGCGCGCCGCCGTGCGCGGTCAGCCGTCCGGCGACCGCCCAGTTGTTGCTGCCGCTGGCCGTTTCGGATTCGCCGAAGGATACGGTGGGATAGAGCGCGAAAGCCGGCGGCTGGCGGCTGGCGGCAGCCGCGGGAACGGTGGTGACGACCGGTCGGCGACGCAGGTCGAACGTTTCGGGACCCGGTAAGGCGGGCGACGGGAGGGGATCGCCCTGCAGCGGCGCGTCCCAGTCGGTGCCGGCAGGATCGAGGAATGCGGCGAGCGCGGGCGGCAACCGTTCGTGCAGCACCCCGCGCGCCGATTCGCGCAACCACTGCTGACCCTGCAGGTCCAGATACATGGCGTACACCACCAGCAGGGTGTCCTCGGGTTGCCAGGGCGCGGGCGCGGTTCGCAGCAGCAGATACTCGAACGGCGGGGTGGCCAGCGCGGCGAGCCCGGCGTTGGCGCCGGCGACGTAGGCCGCGAGCACGGCCCGATCTTCCGCCGGCATTGTCGCCACGATTTGGCGAGCGCGATGCCGGAACCGGTGCACGCGGTTGGCGCGATCCAGAGCCAGCGCCGCCGGACCGACCAGGGCGGCCAATTCGCCCGCCGCCGCGCGCCGCAGCAGGTCCATCTGGAAAAACCGTTCCTGGGCATGGACGAAACCGGTGGCGCGGGCCGCGTCCAGCCGGGTTTCGCCGCGGATCGTCGGGACGCCCAGGGCGTCGCGCTCGACGCCGACCGGCGCGCTCAGCCCGGCCAGCGTCGCCGCGCCGTCCAGTCGCGGCAGGCTGCCCTGCAACTGGCCGTACAGCCAGCCGGCGCAACCCGCCAGCAGCGCCAGCAGGCCGCCACCGGCCAGCAGCGTCCAACGCCACCAGTGGCTGGGAGGGTAGAATTTCACTGCCACCTCATTTCCCCCGCTTGCGATCCAGCCGCCAGACGAAATCCTCGATGATCCTGCGGTACAGGTCCTCCTTGAGCACTGCATCCTCGATGCCGTGATCGATGTTGGGATTGTCGTTGATCTCGATCACCACCACGCCCTTGGTCGTCTGCTTCAGATCCACCCCGTAAAAGCCGTTGCCGATCAAGCCGGCGGCCTTGACCGCGGTCTTGACCACGATCTCGGGCGCGTCCTCGACCCGGAAGGTTTTGGAATCGCCCTCGCGGACGCCGCGCGCCTGGCCGGATTCGTGGTTGTAAATCTGCCAGTGCTCCTTGGACATGAAGTACTGGCAGACGAACAGGGGAGTCCGGTTGAGAATCCCTACCCGCCAGTCGAACTCGGTGTAGAGAAATTCCTGCGCCAGCAACAAATCGGACGACTTGAACAGTTTTCCGGCCACCTCCAGCAATTCGGTGCGGTCGTTGACCTTGAATACCCCACGCGAGAACGAGCCGTCGGGAATTTTCAGCACGATGGGGTAGCTGTCTCTTATACACATCT
>DGFE01000046.1 GCA_002391525.1 Competibacteraceae bacterium UBA3908 | reverse complement strand
TGGGCGTCATGCTGCCTTACACCCCGCTGCATTACCTGCTGTTCCACGAAGCGGCGGGCCGACCGGCGGGCGCGGCGTGGCTGGAACAACCCCAATCGCTGCTGCTGGTCATGACCAGCGCCAATCCGGGTGGCGAGCCCCTGGTGATCAGCGACGCGGAAGCCGTGCGGCGGTTGCGCGGCATCGCCGACGGTTTCGTCACTCACGACCGGGCGATTCTGGCGCGCTGCGACGACAGCGTATTGGCTGATGGCGCGTTCGTCCGCCGCGCCCGTGGCTACACCCCCCAAGCCATCCGTCTGCCCCAGGCCGGACCCTCGGTCCTGGCGCTGGGCGGTTTCCTCAAGAATACCGTCTGCCTGACCCGCGACGACCGGGCCTATCTCTCGCCGCATATCGGCAGCCTCGACAACGCCGAAACCTGCCGGGCGCTGGCAGAGGCGGTACAACATTTACAGGCCATCCTGCGGATCGCGCCAGAACGCATCGCCTGCGATCTTCACCCCGATTTCCCCAGCAGCCGCTTGGCAGCGGCTTACGCGGCGGAGCGGAATTTACCCTGCATCGCCGTGCAGCACCACCACGCCCATGTCGCGGCGGTCATGGCCGAACATGGGTTACAGGAACCCGTATTGGGTCTGGCGCTGGACGGCATCGGATTGGGCGCGAACGGCGGCCTCTGGGGTGGGGAACTGCTGCGGGTGGACGGCGCGCATTTCGAGCGTCTCGGTCATTTGCGACCGTTGCCCCTGCCCGGCGGCGACCGGGCCGCCCGCGAGCCCTGGCGGCTGGCGGCGGCGGCGCTGCACATACTGGGACGCGGCGATGAAATCCCCCGCCGCTTCGGTCCAAAAACTGCGATCATCCGGCACATGCTGGAGCGGCGCCTCAATACCCCCGAAACCAGCAGCGCCGGTCGTCTGTTCGACGCCGCCGCCGCGTTGCTGGGCGTGCGCGAGATCAGCGCCTACGAGGGACAGGCGGCGATGGAACTGGAAGCCTTGGCGCATCGGCACGGTCCCGCGCCGCCGCTGACCGACGGTTTCCATTTGCGCGACGACGGCGTACTGGATTTGCTGCCGTCGCTGGCCTGGCTGGCCGATGGCGTGGAATCGGGCCAGGGCGCGGCCTGCTTTCACGCCACCCTGGCGCTGGCCCTGAGCGAATGGCTGCGCTGGGCGGGCGACAAGTCCGGTATCCGGCAAGTCGCCATGGGCGGCGGCTGTTTCCTCAACCGATTATTGACGGCGCAACTCCGGTCACGGCTGGGGGCGACAGGCTGGCGGATTTTCACCGCCCGCCAGGCGCCGCCGAACGACGGGGGTCTGAGCCTGGGACAAGCCTGGGTGGCGATGCTGGCCGCGGCAGCTTGAAATCCGGATTTTTTCAAGCCGGATTCGGCTCGATCACCTAGCATTACAGTCAAGTATCATCCACCACGCTCGAACATCCGACACGAGAGGTAATCGCCATGTGCCTCGCCATTCCGGCCCAGATCATCGAGATTCTGGAACACGAACAAGCCATCGTGGACATGGGCGGCGTGCGCAAGCCGATTTCCACCGCCTTGCTGGACGAGGTGGCGGTGGGTGATTACGTCATCGTCCACGTCGGTTTCGCCCTCAGTCGGCTGGACCCGGAAGAAGCGGCGGAGACCCTCAAACTGTTCGCCGAACTGGCCGAGGCGATCAACGATGAAATATCTGGATGAATTCCGCGACGGCGAACGGGCGCGGGGAATCGCCGCCCGCATCCGCCAGGAAGTCGAGCCGAACCGCCGTTACGCCCTGATGGAATTCTGCGGCGGCCACACCCACGCCATCTGCCGCTACGGCATCGAAGATCTGTTGCCGGATAACGTCCGGTTGATCCACGGTCCCGGTTGCCCGGTGTGCGTGCTGCCGAGCGGACGCCTGCAAGCGGCCATCGACCTGGTGGAACGGGAACGGGTGATCCTGTGCAGCTACGGCGACCTGTTGCGCGTGCCCGGCGCGCAGGGCGACACCTTGCTCAAGGCCAGGGCGCGCGGCGCGGAGCTGCGGATGGTGTACTCGATCAACGACGCGCTGGACCTCGCCCGCGCCCAACCGGACCGACAGATGGTGTTCTTCGCCATCGGCTTCGAGACCACCACCCCGCCGACCGCTGTCGCCATCCGACAAGCCCGGCGGGAAGGATTGGGCAATTTCAGCGTGTACTGCAATCACGTCCTCACCCCGCCGGCGCTGCGGGCGCTGCTGGCGACCCAGCCTGCCACCGGGGTGGTCGACGGCTTCATCGGTCCCGCCCACGTCAGCACCATCATCGGCAGCCAGCCTTACGCATTCGTCGCCACCGACCACCATCGCCCGCTGGTCATCGCCGGCTTCGAGCCGCTGGACGTGCTGCAGGCGATCTCGATGCTGATCCGCCAGATCAACGCCGGCAGGGCCGAAGTGGAGAACGAATATACCCGCGCCGTCAGCGCCGAAGGCAACCGCAAGGCCCAGCGGTTGATGGCCGAGGTGTTCGCGCTGCGTTCGACCTTCGAATGGCGCGGATTGGGCTGGCTGCCGGACAGCGCCCTGGCGATTCGACCGGAATTCGCGGAATGGGATGCCGAAAACCGCTTCGCCATCCCCCCGATTCAGGCGACCGACCACAAAGCCTGCGCCTGCGGCGAGGTGCTACGCGGGATCAAGCATCCCGAGGACTGCAAAGTGTTCGGCACCGCCTGCACGCCCGATCACCCGCTCGGTTCCTGCATGGTGTCCGCCGAGGGCGCTTGCGCGGCCTATTATCACTACGGCCGCTTCCGCCAGGCGGCGGCGTCATGAGCCCAAGGCGGGAGATTTTCGCCCGCGGTCTCGATTTGACGCACGGTTGCGTCGAGATGAGCCACGGCGGCGGCGGTCGGGCGATGGCGCAATTGATCGAGGAGCTGTTCCTGGCCGCGTTCGACAACGAATGGCTGCGGGCGCGGGACGATTGCGCCCAGTTCGCCGTTCCCGCCGGCCGGCTGGTGATGGCGACCGACAGCCACGTGGTTTCCCCGCTGTTCTTTCCCGGCGGCGACATCGGCTGTCTGTCCGTCCACGGCACCCTCAACGACGTGGCGATGGCCGGCGCGCGTCCGCTCTATCTCGCCAGCAGCTTCATTCTGGAGGAAGGCTTTCCCCTCGCCGATCTCCAGCGCATCGTGGAGTCGATGGCGCAAGCGGCGCGACGGGCGGGCGTGCCCGTCGTCACCGGCGATACCAAGGTGGTGGAGCGCGGCAAGGGCGACGGGGTATTCATCACCACGACCGGCGTCGGCGTGGCGCCGGAAGGCGTGACGATTTCCGCCAGCCGAGCGCAACCAGGCGACGCGATCCTGCTCAGCGGCGCGCTGGGCGAGCACGGCATGGCGGTATTGGCGCAACGGGAGAATCTCGGCTTCGACGCGCCGATTCAATCCGACACGGCGGCGCTGCACGAGCTGGTCGCGGCGATGGTCGCGGCGGTTCCCGGCATTCATTGTCTGCGCGACCCCACCCGCGGCGGCTTGGCCAGCGCCCTCAATGAAATCGCCCAACAGTCCGGAGTCGGGATGCGCTTGCGCGAATCGGCGATTCCGGTGCGCGAGCCGGTACGGGCCCTGTGCGAATTCCTGGGGCTGGACCCGCTCTACGTCGCCAACGAAGGCAAACTGCTGGCGATCTGTCCGGCGGAAGCGGCGGAAACGCTTTTGGCGGCGATGCGCGATCATCCGCTGGGACGGGAAGCCGCCATCATCGGCGAGGTGGTGGCGGACGATCACGGCTTCGTGGAGATGGAAACGGTATTCGGGGGCCGGCGCTTGGTGGATTGGCTGAGCGGGGAGCAGTTACCGAGGATTTGTTGAAGACGCGCCGAGCGTTGTCGCTTGATTTTCATCTGCTCGTTGCCTGATAATCAAATTATCAGATTATTTATGGCAATTCTGTATGGAGCGAATCAACGTCACTCAGGCATCACGGCAATTTTCCGATTTGCTCAACCGGGTGTTTTATCAAGGCGCCAGCTTCGAGCTGGAACGCGGGAACAAGGTGATCGCCCGGTTGTGCCCTGCCTTGACGTCCCGCAGGGTCGCGGTACGGGATCTCAACCGTCTGTTCGCGGAATTACCCAAGCTGTACGAAGATGCCGAATCTTTCGCCCAAGATCTTGAGGCGATCCGCAAGGCCGCGAAGCCGGAACCCGATCCATGGGCTTAGTGCTGGACACCAGCATTATCATTCGCGCCGAACGGGGCGGGTCGCTGGATTTTTCACCGTGGGCCGATTATGGCGATGCCTTCATCAGCGCGATAACGGTGTCGGAACTGCTGGTCGGCGTGCATCGCGCCGACAGCGACGCGCGGCGCGCGCGGCGCTCGGCGTTTGTCGAGGCAATCCTGGCGCGGTTGCCAGTGCTGGATTTCACGACGGAAACGGCGCGCGTTCATGCGGGTCTCTTCGCGGCCTTGAGCCAGCAAGGCCAGATGATCGGGGCACACGACCTGATCATCGCGGCTACCGCGCTGGGTCATGGCTGCGCGGTGCTCACCACCAACACCGCTGAATTCGCGCGAGTACCCGGTTTGGAGGTGCTCGCGCCGCTGGTTTCCTGAAAGCAGGTGTCGTCGCTTCGACGCGGGAAACTTCCGCCTGGCGCGGACCGAACCGGTTAGACCTAATCCGAGCCGATCAACACCTGGGCTGTCTCTTATACACATCT
>DGFE01000006.1 GCA_002391525.1 Competibacteraceae bacterium UBA3908 | reverse complement strand
CACGACCCGGAACTGGCGGCGTATTGCGACCGGATTCTGGAACTGGACGATGGCCGGCTGCAAGGCGAAAGGCACAAGGTGGAAGGTCGATAGCATCATGTCAGCTAAAATCCTGTCTTCAGCCAAGGCGCCCGTTCACGAGTGGCTCGCACTGACCCGCATGGCTCTGCGTGCGCTGCGCCGCGACTGGCAAGCCGGCGAATTGCGGGTATTGGCGGTCGCGCTGCTGATCGCCGTCGCCAGCGTCGCCGCCGTCGGCTTTTTCACCGACCGCATCCAGCAGGCCATGGAGCGCAAGGCCAGCGAACTGCTGGGCGCCGATCTGGTCGTGGTCGCGCCAAATCCAATTCAGCCGTCGCTGGCGGAAGCGGCGCGACAACAGGGATTGCTGACCGCCGAAACCCTGAATTTCCGCAGCGTGGTCGTCGCCGGCGATGTCACCCAGTTGACCGAGGTCAAGGCGGTCGGCCCCGGCTATCCGCTGCGCGGTGCCCTTCAGGTCAGCGACCAACCGTTCGCGCCGCCCCGCACCGTCGCCGTCATCCCCGGTCCGGGTCAGGTTTGGCTGGACGAACGGTTGCTGCAAACGCTCGACCTGCACGTGGGCGACAGCGTGGATTTGGGCGCCCGCCGGTTCCAGATCGAGCAGGTCCTGGCCTACGAACCGGATCGGGCCGGCGATCTGTTCAGCATCGCCCCGCGCCTGTTGCTGAACCTGCAAGACATTCCCGCAACCGGGCTGGTACAGCGTGGCAGCCGGGTCGAGCACCGCCTGCTGCTGGCCGGCGAACCGGCGGCGCTCGAAGCGTTCAAGACCTGGGCGCAAACCCGGCTGGCGGCCGGCGAGAAGCTGCAAGGCGTGCGCGAGGCTCGCGCCGAACTGCGGCTGGCCCTGGAGCGGGCGCAGCGGTTTCTGCACCTGGCGGCGCTGGTCAGCGTGATCCTGGCCGGAGTCGGCGTGGCCATCGCCGCTCGCCGCTTCGCCGCCCGGCATTGGGACAGCGTCGCCATTCTGCGCTGTGTCGGCGCTACCCAACCGCTGATCGTGCGGCTGTTCGTGCTGGAACTGCTGGCGTTGGCGGTGCTGGCCGGCGTGGCCGGCCTGGCGGTCGGCTACCTGGCCCAATACGGCCTGAGCGGTGTACTCGGGCAACTGATCAGCCGCACCGAACTGCCGCCGCCGTCCTGGCAAGCCGTCTTGCCGGCGCTGGCGACCGGTTTCATCACCCTGCTCGGTTTCGGTCTGCCGCCGCTGTTGCGCTTGCGGGAAGTGCCACCGTTGCGGGTGTTGCGGCGCGATCTCGGTCCGGTCGATCCACGTCTGTTGGCCTTGTACGGTCCCGCCGTGGCGGCGACCGCCGCGCTGCTGATCTGGCAGGCCGGCGAATGGCGGCTGGCGCTGTATGTCTGCGCCGGGGTGGCGGGGACGATCATCGTCCTGTCGCTGGCGGCCTTGGGCCTGGTCAGGTCGCTCAACCTGTTGCGCGGCCAGGTCGGCGTGGCCTGGCGGTTCGGACTGGCCAACATCGCCCGGCGCGGTCCCGGCAGCGCGGTGCAGGTGGTGGCGCTGGGCCTGGGGTTGATGGCGCTGCTGATGCTGACCCTGGTGCGCACCGATCTGCTGACCAGTTGGCGGGCCAGTCTGCCGGCCGACGCCCCCAATCATTTTCTGATCAATATCCAGCCTGGCGAAGTGACGGGAGTCCGGGAATTTCTGCGCGGACGCGGCTTGAGCAGCGTCGAACTGTTCCCGATGGTGCGCGGGCGTTTGATCGCCATCGACAATCGCACGGTGGGACCCGACGATTACGAGAATCCGCGCGCCAAGCGGCTGGTGGAGCGGGAATTCAACCTGTCCTGGAGCGACCGCTTGCAGGAGGACAACCGCATCCTGACCGGTCGCTGGTGGAACGCCGGGGATCGCGGCCAGGGCGTGGCCTCGGTGGAGGAGGGGTTGGCGCGGGAACTCGGTATCGCCTTGCACGATACCCTGCGCTTTCAGATCGCCGGGCAGGACCTGGAAGCCAGGGTGACCAGTCTGCGCGGCGTGGAGTGGGATTCGTTCCGGGTCAATTTCTTCGTGGTGTTTCCGTCCGGCGTGCTGGACGCCTATCCGGCGACCTGGATCACCAGCTTCCATCTGCCGTCCGGGCAAAAACCGCTGCTGGCGGAACTGGTGCGCCAGTACCCGTCGGTGACGGTGCTGGATGTCGAGGCGCTGATGAACAAGGTTCGCGAGATCATGGACCGGGTGATCGCCGCCGTCGAATACGTGTTCCTGTTCACGCTGGCGGCGGGGCTGGTGGTGTTGTACGCCGCGATTCAAGCCACTCAGGACGAGCGGCGATTCGAGAGCGCCGTCTTGCGCACGCTGGGCGCGCGGCGGGCGGTGGTGCGGGAAAGCCTGCTGGCGGAGTTCGCCACCCTGGGCCTGTTGGCGGGCGTGCTGGCCGCCGCCGCCGCGACGGTGCTGAGTTTCGTGCTCGCCACCCAGGTGTTCGAGTTTCCGTATCGGTGGAACCCGTGGATCTGGCTGCTGGGCGGCGGCGCGGGCGTGCTGGGCGTGGGGCTGGCCGGGCTGCTCGGCGCGCGCTCGGCGCTGAGCCAGCCGCCCTGGCGGGCGCTGCGGGAACTGTAGAAGAAAACCTGTTGCGATGCGGACGGCGTGAGCCGCCCCGTCGCGAACGGGCGGCGAAACCAGCCGGCTTAACGCGATTCCAGCTCGGGCAAATGCAGATCGAAATTCTGGATCGCTTCCGCCAGGTTCCGAATGTCTTCCGGCGTGGGCGCATCCGTCCGGTCCGGGTTGGAACTGGCGAGAACTCGTCGTGCCAGCTGCTTGAGTTCCCGCAAACCGTCGTCCTCGACGGCCTCCATCAGCTCGCCGCACTGCACCAGATCGTCGAAGAAAGCGCGGCCTTCCTGTTGGGCGCGGGCCAGGGCGCCGAGTCCCGCCAGCCAGATCTGGCTGGCCAATGTCATCGTATTTTCCAGCCTGCGCGTTTCACGCAGTCGTTTTTGTAAATGTCGGTACGTCATCGCTCGCTACTCCTGTATCAATGCCGGTGGCAACGATCCATGTCCGTCGGTTCCGGGCGATCCGAACCCTGATCGTGATTTTCCCGTGACGAATTTGAAAAGCCTTGTCAGATAGTAGGTTAAATCCAGAATCGAACGGTCTGCCCTCTCAGTCGATACCCAAAACCCACCGTCGCCCAACAAATTAACCACCATTGTTAGAATAAACACACTAATTGGCTGAAAATTGGCGTTTCCGGCAAGTTGGCCGCGCTAACTGCCACAATGCACAATAAAAATGCCGCGCCGCAAAATAAGGGAAAGTCTCGAAAACCGCCTCGCGGGAACAGGTTCGCCTTGGTATGGATGGGATGTTTGGCTTGTCAGCGCCGCGACCGGCTGGGAATAACGGAGCCCACTAAAAACAGAGTGGTGGCGGCCATCACGACCGAGGGGCCGGCTGGGGTATCCCAGCGCAACGAGGCCCACAGTCCCAAGCCTATCGCCGCGCAACCGAACAGACTCGCCAGCAGGGCCATGCCTTCGGGCGAGCGGGCGAAGCGCCGCGCCGCTGCCGCCGGAATGATCAGCAGCGAGGTGATGAGCAGGATGCCGACCACCTTCATCGCCACCGAGATGACGATGGCGATCAGCAGCATGAAGGCCAGCCGCACCGGAAACACCGGCACGCCTTCCACCCGCGCCAGTTCCTCGTGCACGGTGGCCGCCAGCAGCGGTCGCCACAGTCCCGCCAGCACGCCCAGCGCCAGCAGATTGCCGCCCCAGATCCAATAAAGATCGGTGGCGTTGATCGCCAGAATATCGCCGAACAGATAGCTGATCAGATCGACCCGCACCGTTTCCAGAAAGGCCAGCGTCACCAGCCCCAGCGACAGGGTGGTGTGGGCGAGAATGCCCAGCAGCGTGTCGGTGGCCAGCCAGTGCTGCCGTTGCAGCACCACCAGGGCCAGCGCCACCGTCAGGCAGGTCGCAACCACGCCCAGCTCGGGATTGACGCCCAGTACCGTGCCGAGCACCACGCCCAGCAGGCCGGAATGCGCCAGGGTGTCGCCGAAGTAGGCCATGCGCCGCCAGACGATGAACGTGCCGAGCGGTCCGGCGGTCAGCGCCACGCCGACGCCGCCCAGCAGGGCGCGCGGCAGGAAGTCATCCATCGCGGTCGTGCTCCGCCGCCACCACGGCGCCGTGCAGGTCGTGGCGATGGTTGTGATGATGGTGATAAATCGCCAGGGTGCGCACGCCTTCGATGCCGAACAGTTGCAGATAGGCGGGATCGCGGGCGACCTGATCGGGATGCCCGGAACAGCAGACGTGCCGGTTCAGGCAGATCACGTGATCGGTGGCGGCCATCACCAGATGCAGTTCGTGCGACACTATCAGGATGCCGCAACCCCGCTGTCGCCGCAGGCCGCTGATCAGATCGTACAATTCGTACTGACCGTTCAAATCCACGCCCTGGATCGGTTCGTCCAGCACCAGCAGATCGGGTTCGCGCAACAGCGCCCGCGCCAGCAGCACCCGTTGCAGTTCGCCGCCGGAAATCGCCTGCACCGGCGCATCCAGCACATGGGCGGCGCCCACTTCCGTCAGCGCCGTCCGCACCCGTTCGCGCGGCGCTGGCGTGCCGAGAGTGACGAAACGCTGCACGGTCAGCGGCAGGGTGTCGGCTACCGTCAGCCGTTGCGGCATGTAACCGACTCGCAGTTCCGGTTTGAGCCGGACCTGGCCGCTGTCCGGGTGGAGCAGTCCCAGTACGATCCGCACCAGGGTGGATTTGCCCGCGCCGTTCGGGCCGATCAGGGCGACGATCTCGCCCGCCGTGACCCGGAGATCGACATCCAGCAGGATCGGGTTGCCGCGAATGGCGAAGTTGACGTTCTCGACCGTCAGCAGCGGTTCAGCCGGCATAAGGCGTCTCTCCCCCCCGGCAATCCGGGCAGCGGCCCAGCACTTCCACCATCTGCGCCAGTACCTCGAACTGGCGGGCGGTCGCTTCGGCGCGCAGGAGTTCCTCGACCGCCGGATTGCTCAGTTCATCGACCTGGCCGCAATCCCGGCAGATCAGGAATTGACCGTTGTGGCGGCTGTCCGGTTGGCGGCAGCCGGTGAACACGTTCAACGAGGCCAGGCGGTGGATCAAGCCCTGCCCCAGCAGAAAATCCAGCGCCCGGTAGACCGTGGGCGGCCCGCCCTGCCGACCGTCGTCGCGCAACAGGTCCAGGATCGCATAGGCGCTCAGCGGAGTCGGGTTGCTCCAGATGATTTCCAGTACCCGCCGGCGCAATTCGGTCAGACGGGCGCCGCGCCGTTGGCACAGGATTTCCGCCTGCTCCAGCGCCTGCCGTGGATCGGACGAGAGAGGATGACAGGAATCGGGGGATAGGGTCATGGCGGCTCCGGCTTGACCAAGGATAGTAAATGTTATCTTATAACAATTGTTACTCTATAACATAATCGAGGGGACAAGCGATGCCATGCAAGCCGACGGGCCTGAAATTACCGCGAAAACTGCTGAGACTGTTGCTCCTCCTGCTGCTGGCGGTGTTCCCGCTGGCGGTGCTTGCCGAACCCAGGATCGTGGCGAGCATCAAGCCGGTGCATTCGCTGGTGGCGGGTGTGATGCAAGGGGTCGGGGAGCCGTCGCTGCTGGTGCGGGGCGGTGCCTCGCCGCACGAATACAACCTGCGGCCCTCGGATGCGCGCGCCATCAACGAGGCCGACATCGTGTTCTGGATCGGGCCGGAGCTGGAGAGTTTTCTGGTCAAGCCGCTGAACAACGTCAAGGGCAAAGTGCGGTCGGTGGCGTTGCTGGACGCGCCGGGTGTCGCGGTACTGCCGCTACGGGCAGGCGGCGCCTGGGAATCGCACCGGCACGGCCATGAAGAGAGCGCCGGGCACGAGGAGCACGACCACGACCATGAAACGGCTCGCGACGCCCATGTCTGGCTGGACCCGGTCAATGCCGTCGCCATGGTGCGCCGGATCGTCGCCGCGCTCGGCGAGGTCGATCCCGTTCACCGGGTCGATTACGAGCGCAATGGCGCGGCGCTGGTCGAGCGGCTGAATCAACTGAATCGACAATTGGCGGCAGAGTTGGCGCCGGTCAGGAATCAGCCTTACCTCGTGTTCCACGATGCCTATCAATACTTCGAGCGGCGCTACGGCCTGAACGCGGTCGGTTCGGTGGTGCTCGACCCCGAGCGGCGGCCCGGCGCGAAACGGGTGACGGAAATCCAGGCGCGCGTCCGCGATTTCGGGGTTCGCTGCGTGTTCAGCGAGCCGCAATTTCAGCCGGCCCTGGTGGAGACGATCATCGCCGGCGGTAATGCCCGCCGTGGCGTGCTCGATCCCGCGGGGGGAGCGGACTTGACGCCGGGTCCCGAAGCCTATTTTCAACTGCTGCGGCGCTTGGCCGACGCCTTGCGAAGCTGTTTGAGCGGTGCTTGAACGGCTGTTCGGAACGGCGCGACGCGCGGACGCCGGTATTTCCTTCCAGAATGTTCTATGGTGTTATGCGCAGCCGTCGGTTGTACCCGGCGATCCGGCGTGACAACCGACGTTTGATTTTTGGGTTTGGTTATTTTTGAGTTCTGGAAACGACTGAAGGCGGATAACGATGACCGATATGCTTGCGGAAGTTGCGCCCTATCGCATGGGAGAGGGCGAGGACTACATGAACGACCGGCAGAAAGCCCATTTCCGCGCCATTCTGCTGGCCTGGAAACAGGAACTCATGGAGGAGGGCCGGCGCGCCGTCAGCACCATGCGGGATGAGCCCCTGAACCTGCCCGACCCCAACGACCGGGCCAGCCAGGAGGAGGAGTTCACGATCAATCTGCGAGCGCGGGACCGGGAGCGCAAATTGCTGCACAAGATCGACAAGGCGCTGGATCGGCTGAACCTCGACGAGTACGGTTATTGCGAAGCCTGTGGGGTGGAGATCGGCCTGCGCCGGCTGGAAGCGCGGCCCACGGCGGAATTGTGCATCGACTGCAAGCATCTGGAAGAGGAGAGGGAAAAAAGCCAGGCGTGAAGCCGCGCCGTCATGCCGCTGTCCTGGAACGCATTATCCGACTTCCGAATCATCCTTCCCGCGCCCATTCGAAGCCGACGAGCTTGCGCTGTTCGCGGTTGAACTCCATCCCGATCAGAGTCATGGGCGAACAGTCTGGGCGCATATTGAAGAAAGTGGCGTAGCGAGAGAAAGACCATGTCCGCCGTGATGAAGACTCCAGCGTCTCCCGATTTGTACGCGCAACTCGAAGCGTTGCCGGAAAATCTGACCGGCGAAATCATCGATGGACGGCTTTATACCCAGCCGCGCCCGGCCGGCCCTCATACAGGTGCAGGTTCGGGATTGGGTGGGGAACTGTATGGTCCTTATCATCGCGGGCGCGGTGGACCGGGCGGCTGGTGGATCCTGGACGAACCCGAAATCCACTTCATCCGCGACACCGAAGTGCTGGTTCCCGATCTGGCCGGCTGGCGGCGGGAGCGGATGCCGCGCCTGCCGCGTGATCATCGCTTCGAGGTCGTGCCGGATTGGGTCTGCGAAATCCTGTCGCCATCGACCGCCCGGACGGACCGGGTAGTCAAGATGCCGGTCTACGCCCGTTTCGGCGTCCCTTACCTGTGGCTGGTGGATCCGCTGGTCCATACCCTGGAGGCGTTCGCCCTGCGCGACGGGTGTTGGACGGTGATCGGGCTGTTTCAGGAGCAGGATGCCGTGACCGTCGAACCCTTCGTCGAAATCGCCCTTGAACTGGGTGGGCTGTGGGCGGACCTGGAAGAGTCGTGACCTAACCGGCCAGCCGTGCCAGCATGGCCGCGCCGGTTGGAGAGCGGGCCTCCAGCCGGCAGCTTCGGCCTGCGTCGGCGTAGGCGAGCGCCACGTCCAGATCCGCCGCCGGCAACTCGCCCTGGCCGCGTTCCGGCCATTCGATCAGCAGCACCGCCTCGCCGTCCAATTGATCGCGCAGGCCCAGAAATTCCAGTTCCTCGGGGTCGGTCAGTCGGTACAAATCCCAGTGAAACAACCGCCAGCCGTCCAGTTGATACGGTTCCACCAGAGTGAAGGTCGGGCTTTTCACCGCGCCGCGATGGCCGAGCGCGCGCAGCAGACCACGCGCCAGCGTGGTCTTGCCGGCGCCCAGTTCGCCGCGCAGGTAGAGGACGAAGCCGGGCGTCAGCGCCCCGGCCAGTCGCGCGCCCAGCGCCTCGGTGGCGGCAGCGGAGTCGAGAGCGCGGTCCAGCATGGTTCAGGGGTTGACCAGTTGCCGCAGGAAGGGCAGCAGATCGGTCGCCAGCAGCCCACGCTCGCCGTCGGTTCGCACCGCCAGATCGCCAGCCCGACCGTGCAGGTAGACGCCGGCCTTGGCCGCCGCGAACAGCGGCAACCCTTGCGCCACCAGCGCGGCGATCACGCCGGTCAGCACGTCGCCCATGCCGCCGCTGGCCATGCCCGGATTGCCGGTCGCGCAGAGCGCCACCAACCCATCCGTCTTGCTGGCGATCAGCGAGCCGGCGCCCTTGAGCACGGCCACGCCGCCGAAGCGCAGCGCCACATCTTCGACGGCGGCGAAGCGGTCGGCCTCGATCTCGGTGGGGGTCATCTTCAGCAGCCGGGCGGCTTCGCCAGGGTGCGGCGTCAGAATCCAGTTGTCGCGGAAAACCGGATCGATGGCCAGCAGATTCAGCGCGTCGGCGTCCAGCACCAGCGGTTTGTCGCGAGCGAGCGCGGCTTGCAGCATTCCCCGGCCCCAGTCGCCGCGCCCCAGTCCCGGCCCGATGGCGATGACCGTCGCCCGATTCAACAGCGGGTCGAGTTCGGCGGGGGTTTCGATGCCGTGGAACATCAGTTCCGGTCGAGCCGTCGCCTGCCAGCCGGCGTGGGCGGCGCGAGTCGCCACGCTGACCAGGCCCGCCCCGCAACGGGCGGCGGCTTCGCCGGCCATCCGCGCCGCGCCGGCCAGGCCCCGTTCACCGCCGATCACCAGCACGTGGCCAAAATGACCCTTGTGCGCGCTGCGCCAGCGCGGCGGCAGCAGAGCCGGCAAGTCCTCGCCGGCGTAGCGCCAGCAGGCCGGATGAATGGCCGGGTAGATGTCGGGCGGCACGCTCAGATTGGCGAAATGCACATCACCGCAACAGGCGGGTCCCTGGCCGGTGAACAAGCCCTGCTTGAGACCGATGAAGGTGATCGTGGCCGTCGCCCGGATCGCCGCGCCGAGAACGGCGCCAGTATCGGCGTGCAGACCGGAGGGGATGTCGATGGCCAGAATGTCGGCGGGATGGGCGTTCATGGCTTCTATCGCGTCCCGCCAGCCGCCGCTGACCTCCCGCTCCAGGCCGGTGCCCAGAATGGCGTCCACCAGGAGATCGGCTCCGTTCAAACCGGCGGCGGCGAAGATCGTGGGCGGAACTCCGGCGGCGCAGGCATCCCTGACTCTTATAC
>DGFE01000228.1:17013-20648 GCA_002391525.1 Competibacteraceae bacterium UBA3908 | reverse complement strand
GGAAAGAACTCGCAACTGAAAACCTTGCGATGGCGTTTCTGGGAATCCATGATGATCGTGAGGGATGGGTTTTGAAGACGGAATACGGGTGACAGGCGTGAGATTACCTCGCGCCTGTCACCGGGACCTCACGCTTAATATCGATAGCTGTCCGTTTTATACGGCCCTTCGACCGCGACGCCGATATAGGCCGCCTGTTCCGGGGTCAACTGGGTCAGCTTGGCGCCGATGCGGTCCAGATGCAGCCGGGCGACCTTCTCGTCGAGATGCTTGGGCAGCACGTAGACCTTGTTCTCGTACTGCCCGCCGCGGGTGAACAGCTCGATCTGCGCCAAGACCTGATTGGTGAAGGAATTGGACATCACGAAGCTGGGATGGCCGGTGGCGCAGCCCAGATTCACCAGCCGCCCTTCGGCCAGCAGGATGATGCGCTTGCCGCCGGGGAAGACGATGTGATCCACCTGCGGCTTGATGTTTTCCCAGCGATATTGCCGCAGGCTGGCGACCGCGATTTCGGAGTCGAAGTGACCGATGTTGCAGACGATGGCCTGATTTTTCATCCGCGCCATGTGGTCGTGGGTGATGACGCTGACGTTGCCGGTGGCGGTGACGAAGAGGTCGGCCTTGTCGGCCACGTCATCCAGCGTGACCACCCGATAGCCTTCCATCGCCGCCTGCAGGGCGCAGATCGGGTCGATCTCGGTGATCCACACCGTCGCGCCCAGACCGCGCAAGGATTGGGCGCAACCCTTGCCCACGTCGCCGTAGCCCAGCACCACCGCGATTTTGCCGGCGATCATGACGTCGGTGGCGCGCTTGATGCCATCCACCAGCGACTCGCGGCAACCGTACAGGTTGTCGAATTTGGACTTGGTGACTGAGTCGTTGACGTTGATAGCGGGGAAGGGCAGTCGTCCCTCCTTTTCCATCGTGTACAGGCGGTGGACGCCGGTGGTCGTCTCCTCGGTCACGCCCTTGATGTTGGCCTGGATTCGGGAATACCAGCCGGGCTGGCGATCCAGCCGCTTGCGGATGGCGGCGAACAGGACTTGCTCTTCCTCACAGGTCGGGTTGGCGATCAGCGAACGATCCTGTTCGGCGCGAGCGCCGAGCGTGACCAGCAGGGTGGCGTCGCCGCCGTCGTCCAGAATCATGTTGGGCGTACCGCCGTCGTGCCATTCCAGAATGCGATGGGTGAAATCCCAGTATTCTTCCAGCGTTTCGCCCTTGTAGGCGAACACCGGGATGCCGTCGGCGGCGATGGCGGCGGCGGCGTGATCCTGAGTCGAAAAGATGTTGCAGGAGGCCCAGCGGATGTCCGCGCCCAGCGCCGCCAGCGTCTCGATCAGCACGGCGGTCTGGATGGTCATGTGCAGCGAGCCGGCGATACGGGCGCCATCGAGGGGTTGTCGCGCGTGATAGTCCTCGCGCAGTGCCATGAGACCGGGCATTTCGGTTTCGGCGATGGCGATTTCCTTGCGGCCCCACTCGGCCAGGGAGAGATCGGCGACGTAGTAATCGTTGAGGGTTTTTTCGCGCGCAACGGCGTTCATAACGTACTCCATATACGGTTGAACGGGCGCCGTTGGCTTGTGAAAGCCGCGCCACGCCGAGCCTGACGGTGAGAGCCGCTGCAGCGCCCCTCGGCATGGGGGCGAAAAAGGTTGGGTTTGCTTAAAGTCCCGCCGCGTCCCGCAGCGCGTCCGCCTTGTCGGTGTATTCCCAGGTGAACTCCGGTTCCTCGCGCCCGAAGTGGCCATAGGCGGCGGTCTTCTTGTAGATGGGCCGAATCAGATCCAGCATCTTGACCAGGCCGTAGGGGCGCAGGTCGAAATGGCCGCGCACGATCTCTACCAGCCGGTCCTCGTCGATCTTGCCGGTGCCGAAGGTATTGATGCTGATCGAGGTCGGCTCCGCGACGCCAATGGCGTAGGACACCTGAATTTCGCATTTGTCCGCCAGGCCGGCGGCGACGATGTTCTTGGCGACGTAGCGGCCCGCGTAGGCGGCGGAGCGGTCCACCTTGGACGGATCCTTGCCGGAAAATGCGCCGCCGCCGTGATGCGCGGCGCCGCCGTAGGTATCGACGATGATTTTGCGTCCGGTCAGGCCGCAGTCGCCCACCGGTCCGCCGATGACGAAGCTGCCGGTCGGGTTGATGTGGTACTTGGTGTGCTTGTCCAGCCATTCCGCCGGCAGCACCGGCAGGATGATGTTTTCCATCACCGCTTCGCACAGCAGTTTGTAACTGATTTCGGCATCGTGCTGGGTGGACAGCACCACCGCCTCGACGCCGACGACCTGATTGTTCTCGTAGCGGAAGGTGATCTGGCTCTTGGCGTCGGGCCGCAGCCAGGGCAGCACGCCGCTCTTGCGCATCTCGGACTGCCGTTGCACCAGCCGGTGAGCGTAGGTGATGGGGGCGGGCATCAGCACGTCGGTTTCGTTGGTGGCGTAGCCGAACATGAGACCCTGATCGCCGGCGCCCTGTTCCTCCGGGCTCTTGCGATCCACGCCCTGGGCGATATTCGGCGATTGCTTGCCGATGCAGGACAATACGGCGCAGGTGGCGCCGTCGAAGCCGACATGGGAGTTGTCGTAACCGATGCCGACCACGGTGTCGCGCACGATCTGATCGAAGTCCACCCACGCCGCCGTGGTGATTTCGCCGGCCAGGACGACGACGCCGGTTTTGATCAGCGTTTCGCAGGCGACGCGGGCTTTGGGGTCCTCGGCGATGATGGCGTCCAGCACGGCGTCGGAAATCTGATCGGCGATTTTATCCGGATGCCCTTCGGAGACGGATTCGGAGGTGAACAGGTAGGTTCGGCTCATGGGATGGCGTATCCTCGAACAGCGCAGTTGCGGCAAGCAGGATTTGGTTTGCCAAAAAGGCGATATTTTAAACCGCAAGTCTACCCAGAAAATTTTGTATTTGCATCCAAGTAATTTATGCAATTTGGTTATTTGGCTCGCTGGATAGGTTTTATGGTGTTGGAAAATATCTCGAAGAGACGTGTTCTTCCGTGGCTGGCGGTGATCATTTTGTCGCCGCTGTTGCTGGCCTTCCGCTGGCCGTGGCAAAGCGCCGGCGATGCCGAACGGATCGAACTGTCCGGCACGGTGGAGGGACGGGAAGTGGACTTGGCTTTTCAGGTCGGCGGGCGCATCGTCAGGCTACTGGTGGACGAGGGCGATGCCATCAAGGCTGAGCAGTTGATCGCCGAGTTGGACGCCCGCGATTACGAGCTGGCGTTGCGCAATGCCATCGCTCAGGCGGAGGCGGCGCAGGCCGCGCTGGCGGCCCTGCAAGCCGGGACTCGCGTTCAGGAATTGCGGGTGGCGGAAGCGCAACTGGCCAAGGCGCAGGCCGATCTCGATTACGCCCGCGTCGATTTCAAGCGGGTGGCCGATCTGGTTTCCAGGAAACTGGCGCCTCAGGATCAACTGGATCAGGCGCAGCAACGCCAGAACGTCGCTCTCGCCGGAGTCGAACAGGCGCGGCAGAGTCTGGCGCTGCTGCGGGAAGGGCCGCGTCGGGAGGACATCGACCAGGCCGCCGCCACGCGCCGCGCCCGGCAGGCGGCGGTCGAAACCGCCCGGCAGCAACTGGAATACGTCCAACTGCACAGTCC
>DGFE01000228.1:16075-16898 GCA_002391525.1 Competibacteraceae bacterium UBA3908 | reverse complement strand
GTGTCAGATGTGTATAAGAGGCGGGAGTCGAACAGGCGCGGCAGAGTCTGGCGCGGCTGCGGGAAGGGCCGCGTCGGGAGGACATCGACCAGGCCGCCGCCACGCGCCGCGCCCGGCAGGCGGCGGTCGAAACCGCCCGGCAGCAACTGGAATACGTCCAACTGCACAGTCCGATCACGGGCGTGGTTTCGGTGCGGCTGGCGGAAGCCGGTGAAGTGGTGTCGCCTGGCAAGGCGGTGTTGCGAATTGCCGAAATCAGTCGGCCTTGGGTGCGCGCCTATCTGAACGAGGCGGATTTGACGCGCGTCCGGCTGGGACAGTCGGCGGAGGTTCGGGTGGACGGTCTGCCCGGCAAGGTCTTGAATGGCCGGCTCGCGTTCATTTCCCCCGATGCCGAATTCACTCCGAAGACCGTGGAAACCCGTGCTCTGCGAGTGGATTTGGTGTATCGCGTCAAGGTTGAAGTGGACAACCTCGACGGGGCGCTGAAGCTGGGCCAGCCGGCGGATGTGATCCTGAAAGCCGCCCCGCCATGACCGGGGCGGTGATTGAAATTGCCGACTTGCGTTTTGCCCATGGCGAGCAGCCGGTACTCGCCGGGGTGACGTTGCGCGTTGCGCCGGGCGAGATTTACGGGGTGGTCGGCGCGGATGGCGCGGGCAAGACGACCTTGCTGCAACTGGCGGTTGGGCAATTACCGCCGAGGGACGGGCGAATCACCGTACTGGGGCGGGATGCCGCCGATCCGGCCTTGCGCGACGAGATCGCGTACATGCCGCAGGGTTTCGGCCTGTATCCCGATTTATCGGTGCGGGAAAATCTC
>DGFE01000228.1:0-15808 GCA_002391525.1 Competibacteraceae bacterium UBA3908 | reverse complement strand
TGGCGGGATTTGAAGATCGCCGGGCCAGGAATCTATCCGGCGGGATGATGCAAAAGCTGGCGCTGGCCTGCGCCCTGGTCAGCCAGCCGCGGGCGATGTTTCTGGACGAGCCGACTACCGGCGTGGACCCGGTGTCGCGGCGGGCGTTCTGGCGACTGTTGAACGGGGTGCGGGTCGAGGGCGTGGCGATTCTGTACGCCACCGCCAACATGGACGAAGCGGAACGCTGCGACCGGGTGGGATTGCTGCACGCCGGACGGCTGGACCGACAGGGGACGCCGCTGGAATTGACGACCGGTGGCGATGCGGTGCTGGTCGGGGTGTCCGGGGCAACGGCGCGGCGACAGCGCGCGGCGTTGTTGGCTTTGCCGATGGTGAAACTGGTGTTTCCGGTCGGGCGGCAGTTGCGGGTCTGGCTTGATGTTAGTTGTTCGTTGGCCGAGTTTAAGGCTCGATTGCGCGCGCTCGATTCCAAACTGGACGCACAACCATTACAACCGACCTTGCAGGATGCGGCGCTGCGGGAATTGGCAATGAAGGAACACGGTGATGAAAACGGATAGTCTGTTTTACCGACTGTTTCAGGAATGGCCGGAACTGGTTTTGGAACTGGCGGGGCTGGAAATATCGGCCACGGGTTATACCCTGCGCGCCGAAGAGGTCAAACAGACCGGATTCCGGCTGGATGGGGTACTGGCCCCGCCGGACGATCAGCCGGACTGGCCGCTGGTGTTCGTCGAGACGCAGTTTCAGCATGACCCGGATTTTCATGCCCGCTGGTTTTCGGAACTGTTCCTGTATCTGTATCGGCGTCCCCCGCGCCGGGCCTGGCGGGCGGTGGCGCTGTTCCCGAACCGGGCGGCGGAGGGAACGGTGGAAGCGGCTTACGAACTACTGTTGGCCCATCCATGGGTCAAACGGGTGTATCTGGAAGAGGCGCTCCGCGCGCCCGCGCCGACGCGGGGCGTGCGGGTGCTGGGCCTGATTCTGGCCTCGCCGGCGACGGTGGTGGCCGAGGCCCAGGCGCTGCTGGCGGAAGAACCAGCGGCGGATGGGGGTCTAACTGGAGTGGCGCTGGTGGATTGGGTGGAGACGCTGCTGGTGTACAAATTGCCGCGCCTGTCGCGGGAGGAGATTCGGAAAATGCTGGACATCTTCAATGTGGAATTGAAACAGACTCGTTTTTATCAGGAAGTGTTCGCCGAAGGCTTGGAGGAAGGCCGGCAGGAAGGCCGGCAGGAAGGTCGGCAGGAGGGCCGTCAGGAAGGCCAGCGACAGGAACGCTTGCGCATTGCCCGGAGCTTGCTGGATGTGATCGCCGATGATCGGTTGCTGGCGGAGAGGATTGGATTGAGCGAGGCGGAGGTGCGGGGGTTGCGGGAGGAGAAGAAATGAGGTTGCGCCCTTGATGGGTCTTGCATTTCTTCAATCCTTCGGCACCGGCAGATTGGGGCAGGTGGCGTGATAGGGCACTTCCTCCCTCATGTATTGCCGCCATTCCTGGTGGGTCAAGTTGCGCGGGAGCCGCTTGCAGGCTTCGGCGATTAAATCTTCCGCCCGCCAGAGCCATATCCGCGCTGTCTTGTCGTCGCTGAAGGTAGCCAGTCGTTGACCATCGGGACTGAAGGCCACACGGTATACCGGAGCCTCATGGGTCAACCGGACCAATTCCCGGCTGCTGGCCACGTCCCAGACCCGCGCCGTCTTGTCCCGGCTAGCGGTAGCGAGCCGCTGGCCGTCGGGACTGAAGGTCATGTTCTGTACCAAACTTGCATGAGTTAGCCGGGTTAGTTCCCTACCGCTGGTAACGTCCCACACCCGGGCCGCGTTGTCCCCGCTGGCGGTGGCGAGGCGCTGGCCGCTGGGACTAAAAGCGATGGTCGTTACCTTACTTTCATGGACCAACCGAGCCAGTTCTCGGCCGCTGGCGACATCCCACACTCGCGCCGACCCGTCAACGCTGGCCATAGCCAGCCGTTGGCCATTGGAGCTGAAAGTCATGGGTTCTACCGAGCCCGCATAAGTTAACTGGGTTAGCTTCTGGCCAGTGGCGGCGTCCCACGTCCATGCTGTGCCGTCCAGGTTGGCGGTGGCCAAACGCTGGCTGTTGGGCTCGAAGGTCACATCTGATACTCCGCCTTTATAAGGCAACAGGATTGGCTGATGACGGGGTAGTAGGTCCATCGTTTGCGTCCAGGTCACAGAAGCAGACGGTGTTAGGTTGCGCTGGAGTGATTCAGTAACCAGCAATGCACTCTGCACAAGACCTACGCCGGTGTTGTCTAGCCTCAAACCTGCTTGGGCAGCCAGTTGTCGGGCCAAGGCGAGATCGCGTTGCTTGATGGCCTCTCGCGATTGCAATGTTGCCGATCCAGCCAGTATCGACACTAATATTGAAAACGCCATGAAGCCGACGATAGCCCACCACCGACTACGCCGGCGCGTGGCGGTCTCCCATTCCCGCAACGCGATACTGGCTTTGATGTACTCCTTTTCAGATTGGCTCAATTCATCCAGGTGGTCGTTTAGCCGTTCTTCCGCTTCTGCCAGCCGCGTGCCACGTAACAACGCACCTTCATCCCGCTTTTTTTCCTTCCACTCCTGCACCGCCAGTCGCAACCGGTTCTGCCAAACCCGAAACTGCCGATCCTGTTCGATCCATTGCCGCAGCGGTTGCCAGTGCCGCAGCAGGGCTTCGTGAACCACTTCGACGGTTTCCTGACCTTGGGTATTGCGCCTGGTGACCACCAGCCGTTCGTCCGCCAGTTCCGTCACCAGATTCCAGTTATCTAATCCCACCTGCTCGCGGGTCGCGACCTGCCGGGTATCCTCGGTGCCCTCGCCGGGTCGCACCAGTTGCACGAATACCCGCCGCAGCCGTTCCCGCTCGTCCTGGAAATCGGGCCAGGGTTTCATCGGCATGGCGGGCCAAAGCCTGCGTCACGCCGCCGATGGCTTCGTAGGCGGCATGGGTCAGTTGCCGGTGCTGCTGCCGTTCCCACAACTGGGTCAGGGCGAACTCCAGCAAGGGCAACGCGCCCGGTTCCTGTCCCAAGTCTTGCAGGATGCGCTCGGCCAGACCCTCCTCCAGCTTCACCCCCAACTGCCGGGCGGGGTTCTCGATAGCGGCTTCCAAACCGGCCTGGCCCAGCGGCCCGAGCAGTAGATGATTGGGCTTGACCCATTCGGCGAACGGTTCGTAATCCAGCGCCTGACCCAGAAAATCGACGCGTAAGGCCAACAGCAGGGTGAAAGCCGGTTTTTTGGCTTGCGCCCGCACGGCGGCCACCAGTTCATCCACGAACTGCCGCTGCCGCTCCGGGGCGAGGTTCTGGGTGTACAGTTCCTCGAACTGATCGGCGATCAGCAACACCCGCTTGGCGGGATTTTTCTTGAGCAGCAGATCAACGACATCCGTCAGATTCAAACTGCGCTCGCTGAGTTTGTCCGCCAGTTGCTTGCGCTTTTCCAGCCGCCCCAACTCATCCAGAGTGGGATACAGCAATAGCGTCAGCGCCGTGGCCACTTCCCGGAACGGATCGCCGCGCGGCCGGAAATCGGCAATCAGCCAGTTCCCTCGTTGGCGCAGGTGCGGCACCACGCCCGCGAACAACAGCGATGATTTACCGCTGCCGCTGGCTCCTACCACCGCCACAAAAGAGCGTTGCTGCACGGCTGCCAGCACGTCCTCGATATCGCTGTCCCGGCCCATGAAATAGCGGGCGTCCTGCTCACGGAATGCTTCCAGGCCGCGATAGGGATTCGGTGGTCGGCTGTGCTCGTCCAGCGCCGGCCAGGCCCGGATCAGGCTGGCCGCCGGAATCATGTAGGCCGAACGGACGTTTTCGCGGGTGGCGATGCCGACGATCATCCCGACGGCGGCGTTTTCCCGCTTGTCCCAAACCGCCGTGCCGCTGAAACCGGACGCCACGCACAGGCGACCCAATTCGTGATCGAGTTGCACCCAGCCGGTGGCGACCGGTCCCTGCAAGTGACCGTTGACCCAATCACCCCGATCCTCCGCGAATCCGTACATTCGCACCGGACGGTCGAAGAACGCCTGATCCTCGACCACCACCACCGGCACGGGCTGGGCCGTGTCGGGCAACGGTCGTTCGTCGGCCAGTTCCAGAACTGCGATGTCCTCCAATTCGCCCCGCTTGGCCTCCGCTTTGACGGGGTGCCAGCACGCGACCTTGGCGGTCACCGGTGCCGAACCCGCCACCAGCGGCCAATCCAGCCAGACCGACGCGGTCGGCGCGGCGGGCGCATCCTCTGGAATCCCCAGCGCGTCCGCCACCACATGGGCGCAAGTCAGAATGTATCGTGTCGAAACTAAAAAACCTGCCCCCACCACGCGCCGCGCTTCGTCGCCATCGGCCAGGATGCGCACCAGACCTTTTTGTAGATCGGCGGGGGTCATGGCACGGCGCTCAGGCTCTGTTGCTCCACTTGAGCGAGACTTTAAAAACGGCTTCGCTGTCCACCGAGGCGATGATCGCGCCGGCCTTGGCGCCAAACTTGACGCCGAATTCCAGGCCGATTTCCGCCGGAGTGTTCAAGCCTTGGAATGCCTGCAAGACCGCGTCGGCGGCCGGCCGCAGGCGGGCTATCGCCTCGTTGAAACTGGTTTGTACCTTTTCCGGGAGGCTTTCGCCCGACCGACCGACTCGCTCCACTCGTTCGCCCGCCGGTGCTTCCACTTCGATATAAACCGGGCTGCCATCGGCCAATTGATACTCGACCAGTTTTTTCGCCATTGTCGTTTCTCCTGTTTCACCTGATATGGTTTAGTCTACCCTCACACCCCATGACAAACCCGATGAAAATCACCGCATGAGCGCGCTAAAACCGGACGTGGACGCCACTCCGGTTATCCTCGCCGAGAATCTGACCCGCCGCTTCGGCGATTTCACCGCTGTCGATCACATCCACATCACCGTCCAACCTGGCGAGGTGTTCGGCCTGCTGGGGGCCAACGGCGCTGGCAAGACCACCGCCATTCGGATGCTGTGCGGCATGTTGCCGCCGACCGCCGGCTGGATTCGGGTGGCGGACGTGGACATGGTGCGGCACGCCCGTCGTGCGCGCGGCCTGATCGGCTACGTCGCGCAACGGTTCTCGCTGTATGGTGATTTAACGGTACTGGAAAATCTCAAGCTGCAAGCCGGCCTGTACGGCTTGACCGGCGCGCGCCAGCGGGAACGGTTGGAATGGGCGCTGGCGCATCTGGAGTTGATCGACCGTAAAGACGCCATGGCCGAGGCATTGCCGCTGGGCTACAAGCGGCGCCTGGCCTTGGCGGCCGCGCTGTTGCACGAGCCGCGCGTGCTGTTTCTGGACGAGCCGACCTCCGGCGTGGATCCGATAGCCCGCCAGCGATTCTGGGAACTGATTTACGAACTGGCCGACGGCGGCATCGGCATTCTGGTCACCACCCATTACATGGACGAGGCGCTGTTCTGCGACCGGCTGTCGCTGATGCAGGCCGGCCGCATCGTCGCCGAAGGCACGCCGGACGAATTGCTGCGCCGGCCCTTGCCGACGCCGATTCTGGAACTGGACAGCCCCGATGCCGTGGCGTTCGAGCAATTGGCGCAAACCTGGCCGGAAACGCGCGAGATCATTCCCCACGCCGGGCAACTGCGGATACGCCTGCACGCGGGGACGGAAGCGAGCGCGATGACGGCGAAAATTTGGGCGATGGCAGCGGAACGCGGTCTGACCGTCGGCGCCCTGCATCCTGCCGCGCCGGAGTTGGAGGACGTGTTCGTGGCGGTGCTGGAGGAGAACGAAACGTGAACGTCCAGCATGTCCGGGCGATGGCGCGCAAGGAATGGTGGCACCTGCTGCGCGATCCGCGCAGCCTGGCGCTGATCCTGATCATGCCCAGCATGTTGCTGTTTCTGTTCGGCTACGCCATCCGGTTGGATTTGCAACACGCCCCCATCGCCATCGTCCAGGAATCCCGCGACGCCGCCACCGAGGAACTGGCCGCTCATTTCGCCGCCAGTCGGGCTTTCCAGGTCGTACTGCGCTCCAACGACCGCCGGGATGCGGCGATGGCTTTGCAACGAGGCCAGATCTGGGCGGCGGTGATTTTCCCCACCGATTACGCCCGGCAACTGGAGCGCGGCGCAGCGCGGATTCAGTTGTTGCTGGACGGCGTGGACGCCAACACCGCCCGGTTGTTGCGTAATTACGCGCTGGTGCTGGTGAACGACTATCTGCTGAGCCGGGGCGGGCAACCGCCGATTCGCATTGAGGATCGCACCTGGTTCAACGAAACCAAGGAAAGCCGGCTGGCGATCATTCCCGGCATCATTGCGATGGTGATGGCGGTCATCGGGGCATTGATGACCTCGCTGACCATCGCCAGGGAAATGGAGCAGGGCAATCTGGTGATGCTGCGCACCACGCCGCTGACCCGCCGCGAATTCCTGTTCGGCAAACTGCTGCCGTATCTGTTCATCGGCCTGCTCGATCTGGCGGTGGCGGTGGCGGTGGCGGTGTTCGTGTTCGAGATGCCGCTGCGGGGCTCGCTGCCGGTCCTGCTATTGCTGTCGGCGTTGTTTCTGCTGGTGGTGATGCTGCAAGGTGCGCTGATTTCGATCAACGCCGGCAATCAGTTGCTCGCCAGCCAGATGGCCATGGTGAGCACCTTCCTGCCGGCGTTTCTGCTATCGGGATTCATTTTCGCCATCGAAAACATGCCGACCGTACTCCAGTACATCACTCTGGTGGTGCCGGCCCGCTACTATGTCGCCCTGTCCCGCGCCATCTTCCTCAAGGGCATTACGCCGCTGCTGTTGTGGACGCAGGTGGCCGCGCTGCTGGCGATCCTGCTGGTGCTGTTGCGGTTGACGCTGGCTCGGTCGCGGAAGCTGGGATTGCTGCCATGAATCCGGTAGCGGCGAGTTTGATCCGGCTGCGCGCGTTGCTGGGCAAGGAGTTCCGGCAACTGCTGCGCGATCCCCGGCTGCGGTTTTTCATGCTGGTGCCGCCGCTGTTTCAGTTGATGGTGTTTGGCTACGCGGCCAGCTTCGATGTCCGCCATGCCGAAATCGCGGCGGTGGATCAGGCGCGAACGCCGACGACTCGCGAATTGCTGGCCGCCACGGCGGCTACCGGTCGGTTTACCCTGCATTACTTCCCGGACATCGGTGCGGCGACCACAGCCATGGACCGGGGCGAAATCCGCGCCATTCTGCGCTTCGCCCCGGATTTCGAGGAACAACTGGTCGCGCAGATCGTGTCGGACGGCTCGGATTCCAACAGCGCGCAGATGATCACCGGTCAGTTGAGTCAGACCTTGCAACAGAGCGCCCGCCTGAGCGCCGGCATCGAACCACCGGTGCAAATCGAGGAGCGGGCCTGGTTCAACGAAAATCTGGACGACCGGCCGTATTTCGTGCCCGGCATCATCGCCACCATCGTGCTGATCACCACCGTGATTCTGACCGCGATGACCGTCGTTCGGGAACGCGAATTCGGCACGCTGGAACGTCTGCTGGTCACGCCGGTCGCCCGGCTGGAATTCCTGGTCGGCAAGATGGTGGCCGTGGCCACCGTGGGTCTGTTCGACGTGGCGCTGATCAGCATCATCGCGGTCGCCTGGTTCGGTGTGCCGTTTCGGGGGAATGTGGTCGGTCTGCTGGTGGGCAGCCTGCTGTTTCTGATGAGTTCGCTGGGCATCGGCCTGTTGATTTCCAGCTATGCGGAAACCCAGCAGCAGGCGATGCTGCTGGCGTTCTTTATCATTATGCCAATGGTGGTGCTGTCGGGCTTCGCGTTCCCCATCGACAACATGCCCGAAGGCGTGCAACTGCTGACCTGGCTGGACCCGCTGCGGTATTACCTGGTGGTGATCCGCAACGTATTTCTCAAAGGCAGCGGCATGGGCGCGCATGGCTTCGAGTACGCGATGATGGCGCTATTGGGGAGCGGAGCGCTATTGTTGAGTCTGGCGCGGGTCAAATAACCGATGACTCCCCTCGCCCGCTTGCGGGAGAGGGGGTTGGGGGTCAGGGCATTTGGAGCAAAACCGATGGCCATTCAAGTGAAATACTTCGCCAGTCTGCGCGACCGCCTGGGCCGCGCCGAAGATCGATTGGACGCCGCCGCCGGGCTGACGGTCGCGGAGGTTTGGGCGATGCTGTGGCCGGACACGCCGTTGCCGCCGAACATGCTGACGGCGGTCAACATGGAATACGCCGAACCGACGCAAATCGTGCACGATGGCGACGAGGTAGCCTTTTTTCCGCCGGTGACGGGAGGATAGGGCGTGAAGATCGAATTGCGGGCAAGGCCCTTCGACCCGCTGCTGGAACTGGGTTTTTATCAGGCCGGTTTGAGCGAACTACAAGGCCGGTACGGCGCGACGGCAATCTTCATCGGCACCATGCGCGACGGCAACGACGGCGAGCCGGTGCGCGGGATGACGCTGGAACACTATCCCGGCATGACCGAGCGGCATTTGCAGCGCATCGTCGAAACCGCTCACCGGGAATGGCCGTTGCTGGATGCGCTGGTCATTCACCGGGTCGGCGAGTTGCGGCCAAACGATCCCATCGTGCTGGTGGCGGTCTGGTCGGCGCACCGGGCGGCGGCGTTCGCGGCTTGCCGGTTTATCATGGAGGAACTGAAGTCGAAGGCGCCGTTCTGGAAGCGCGAGGATACCGCCGCCGGCGCGCGCTGGGTGGAGCACAACACGCCGGGTTGAGCGGTCTGAAGCCGTGCGAGTGCGTTCTGTCCGGCTATCCGTTATGCTGCCCGAATGAACGAACCCGCTCCCAATCCCCTCATTGCCCGCCGATTCCGAGGTTTTCTCCCGGTCATCGTGGATGTCGAAACCGGTGGCATCAACGCCCAGACCGACGCGCTGCTGGAAATCGCCGCCGTCATCGTGCGCATGGATTGGCAAGGCTATCTGTGTCCCGCCGGTACGCTGGCCCATCACGTGCAGCCGTTCCCCGGCGCGCGGCTGGACCCCGCTTCGATGGCGGTAAACGGCATCGATCCCTACCATCCGTTCCGGTTCGCGGTGCCGGAAAACGAGGCATTGAGCGCCATCTTCCGCGAAGTGCGCCGGGAGATGCGGGAAACCGGCTGTACCCGAGCCATTCTGGTCGGCCACAACGCCTTTTTCGATCTGGCGTTCCTGAACGCGGCGGCGGCCCGGGCCCTGGTCAAGCGCAATCCTTTCCACCCCTTCAGCAGTTTCGACACCGTCTCGCTGGCCGGACTGGCCTATGGCCAGACGGTGCTGGCGCGGGCGCTGGGCGCGGCGGGCATTCGCTGGGACGAACGCGAGGCGCATTCGGCGATCTATGACGCCGAGCGCACGGCGGAGCTGTTCTGCCAGATCGTCAACCGCTGGAAAGATCTGGGTGGTTGGAAAACCGAGGACGATTGACCGCTTTCGAGTACGATTTCCTGTCCCGTGCGGCTTCGCGCCACACTATGAGCCGGGCTTGCCCAGCTCCGCAAGCAGCGCCTCGCGCACCCGCGCATACTCGCTGTCCGCCTTGTTCAGGAGTTCCACCGCCCCGTCCAGTTGCCGGCGACGCCCCTGCTCCTCCAGTTCCTCGAACAAGGCCGCAAGACCGAGCGCGCCCACGTTGACACTGCTCGACTTCAGGCCGTGCGCCACATCCCGCACCGTCGCGGTATCGGCCTGTTCCACCGCCGACCGCAGCTTCGCCAGCGCGTCCGTCGTGCCGATCAGATAGAGGTTGATGATCGTATCCAACAAACTGGGAGTGCCCAGTCGTTGCAGGACACGCATCTCGTCCAGCGATTGCGGGGCGAGCGGCGAGGTTTCCGGCGTCGGCAAACCGGCGAAAGTCGGCGTAGGGACGGACGCGGACGCCACCTGTTTGCCAGGGGGGTTCAACCAGCGCGCGAGCAGGGTCGCCAGTTGTTCCCGGTTGAACGGTTTGCTCAGATAATCGTCCATGCTGGCGGCGATGCAACGCTCGCGGAATCCTCGGACGACGCTGGCGGTCAGGGCGATGACCGGGACCCGGTGTTGGCCCGGCGTCTCCCGCCGTCGCAGTTCGGCGGTCGCTTCAAAGCCGTCCATGATCGGCATTTGGCAGTCCATCAGCACCAGATCGTAGCGCTGCTTGTCCAGTGCCGCCAACGCCTGCCGGCCGTCACCGACCACGGTGACCTGGCAACCCAGCAGTTCCAGCATGGCGGCGGCCACTTCCTGATTGACCCCATTGTCCTCCACCACCAACACCTTGGCGGTGAAGGTCGTTGGCGGGTCGACGCTCGGCGCGGCGCGCGAGGAGGGTGCGACTTGTTGGGCCGTATCGCTGGTTGCCAGGCGTGCCGTGAACCAGAAACGGGAACCCTGTCCGGGGACGCTCTCGACGCCGATGTCGCCGTCCATCAATTGCACCAGACGGCGCGAGATGGCGAGACCCAATCCCGCGCCGCCGTAGCGCCGGGTGGCCGAGCCATCGGCTTGCACGAACGATTCAAAAATCCGCGCCCGCGCGTCCGGAGTGATGCCGATGCCGGTGTCCACCACGTCGATGCGCGCGGTGAGGGCGGTGGCGACCCGTTCCAGCGCGCGCAGCTGAATCACCACCTGGCCCGTTTCGGTGAACTTGATGGCGTTGCCCACCAGATTCACCACCACCTGCCGCAGCCGGATGGGATCGCCGCGCACGCGGGCAGGGAAATCCGGCGCCGGTTCCATGCGCAGTTGCAAGCCCTTGGCGCGCGCCCGTTCGCCGAACAGCGCCGCCGTTTCCTCCAGTATTTCGCGCAAATCGAAATCCATTTGCTGCAATTCCAGCTTGCCCGCTTCGATCCTGGAGAAGTCCAGGATTTCATCGATCAGACCGAGCAGCGTCTGGCCGGATTGCACCAGGATGCTGGCGTAGCGCCGCTGCTCGTCGTTCAGGGGAGTGCTCAAGAGAAGTTCCGCCATGCCCAGCACGCCGTTCAGGGGGGTGCGGATTTCGTGGCTCATGGTCGCCAGGAACTCCGATTTGGCCTGGCTGGCGGTTTCGGCGGCCTCCTTGGCGCGCTGCAACTCCAGCGTGCGCTCGGTGACCAGTTCCTCCAGAGAGTCGCGGTGGCGGCGCAGTTCCGCCTCGGTGCGCCGCCGCTCGGTCACGTCGCGGAAGACCAGTACGGCGCCCAGGGTGTTGCCCTGGTCGTCGCGGATGGGAGCGGCGCTGTCGTCGATGGGGCGTTCCGTGCCGTCCCTGGCCACCAGCAGGGTGTGGTTGGCCAGACCCGTCACGACCCCGGTCCTGAGGGCGGTTGCAAGGGGATTGAGGGGTGGTCGCCGCGTGGTTTCGTTGACGATCTGGAACACGTCCGCGATGGTCCTGCCGGTGGCCTCTTCCTGGGGCCAGCCGGTCAGGTATTCCGCCTGCGGATTCAGGAACATGATGGTGCTGTCGACATCGGTGGCGATGACCGCGTCGCCGATGCTTTTCAGGGTGGTCGCCAACCAATGTTCGCTTTGCTTCAGCTTGCGCTCCATGTCGTGGCGGTACAGGGCCATTTCGAGAGTGGAACGCAAGTCGGCGTCCTCGAACGGCTTGATCAAATACGCCATGGGGCCGGTGACCTTGGCCCGCTCCAGGGTGTGGTCGTCCGAATAGGCGGTCAAGTAGACGATGGGCACATCGAGGCGCGCTTGAATCTGGGCGGCGGCGGCGATCCCATCTATATCGCCTTCCAGCATGATGTCCATCAGCACCAGATTGGGCCGGAGAGCGAGCGCCTGATGCACGGCTTCTTCGCCGGAAGCGGCCACCGCTGGTACTTCGTATCCCAGATTGCGCAAGGTGCGTTGAATCGACAGGGCGATCAGTCCTTCGTCCTCAACGACCATGACGTTCGCTTTCGTCATTTCATTCTCTCTGTGGCGGATTGCGCCGTCTTCACCCAGGGGTCCAGGAAGGCAATCGTAAATCCGGTGCCTCCCTCGCGTTGCAGACTCAGGGTGCCCCGCAATTGCTTAACCAGGGTGGCGACAATCGTCAATCCAAGTGATACCGACCGGCCAGGATCGACATGAGTCGGCAATCCCACCCCATTGTCCCAAATGCGGAGGATGACGCGATTCTCCGCCAGCGCCTTCATCTCGACGCCGACGATGCCGGCCTCGCCCTTGGGGAACGCGTACTTGAGCGCGTTGGTGATCAGTTCGTTGATGATCAGGCCACAAGGAACGGCACGCTCGACGCTCATCCATATCGGCTCCATGTCCACTTGCAGGGTGACGGTGTTGGAATTGATGTTGTACGACGAAAACAGGGATTCGGCCAGGTTTTTTACGTACTCGGCGAGATCGATGCTCGCCAAGTCCACGTTGCGATACAGGCGCTCGTGAATCAGCGCCATCGACCGCACCCGGTTGCGGCTTTCACGGAATTTCTCGCGAGTGGCCCGATCCTGGATCGTTTCGGCTTGCAAATCGAGCAAGCTGGTGATGACTTGCAGGTTGTTCTTGACCCGGTGATGGATTTCCTTGAGCAGAACTTCCTTTTCTTGCAACGAGGCTTTGATTTTCTGTTCCGCACGCTGGCGTTCGACGATTTCCTGTTGCAGTTGCGCGTTGGTTCCCTCCAACGCGGCGGTGCGTTCGTCGACGAGGATTTCCAGATGGTCGCGGTAGTTCTTCAGTTCCTGCTCGGCCCGCTTGCGTTCGGTGATATCGGTCATGGTGCCGATCATCCGCAAGGGGCGGCCTGCGTCATCGCGGATCAGGATTCCGAGATCGTGAACCCAACGGATCTCGCCATCCGGGCGGACGATGCGAAACTCGAGGTCCATATCGTTGCCGCGTTCCACGATTTCCCAAGCCTCGGATTTCGCCCAGGCGCGATCCTCGGGATGTATGGATTTCAGAAGCGTTTCCAGCGGGAAGATTGAGGTCTTCGGAGTTATCCCAAGGATTTCCAAAAGCCTTTTGGAAGCCGTGTTCAGATCGTTTTGCAAGTCCCAGTCCCAAACTCCCGCGTTGGTCGCTTGCAAGGCCAGGCGCAAGCGAGCCTCGCTGTTCCACAGGGCTTCCTCCGCCTTCTTGCGTTCGGTGATGTCGATCAAGATGCCAATCATCCGCTCCGGTTCGCCGGCGGCGTCATACAGAATCCTGCCGATGTCGGCGACCCAGCGCACCGTGCCGTCCGGCCACACCACGCGCATTTCGAAATTAAGATCGCCGCGTTGTTCCACCACCTTCGCAACCTTGGCATTGGCGGCTTCGCGATCGTCGGGATGAACCGCGCGCAGCCAGTTCTCATAGGCGGGCTCGCAACTGCCCGGTTGCAAGCCGAGTACCTGGTAATTCTCGTCCGACCACTTGGCCGTGCCGGTCTTGATGTTCCACTCCCAAACCCCGGCCTGGGCTGACCGCAACGCCACGCGCAGGCGGGTCTCGCTGTCCCGCAAGGCTTCCTCCACTCGCTGCCGTTCGCTGATTTCGAGTCGCAATTGCTCGTTCGCCGACGCCAGCTTGCGGGTGCGGTCGCCGACCATCTCCTCCAAGCGTTCCCGATAGTGACGCAATTCGTCCTCGGCCTGCTTGCGCTCGGTGATGTCCTCGCCCAGACTGGCCGTGCTGACGATCTTCCCCAGGGAATCGCGCAGCGCCGTGTTGGTCCAGGCGATCAGCCGTCTGCCGGCAGCCGTTTCGATTTCATTCTGGTAATGAATCGTGCGAAACCGGCCCGTCTGGATGGCTTCCAAAAAAAGTCCTCTGACCGTTTCCCGGCACTCGGCGGGAACAAACAGATCGAACCAGTTTCGCCCCGCCACCTGGTCGCGCTGCAATTCCACCAGCGCGAGAAAATAATCGTTGCAAAATATGATATTGCCTTGGACGTCGAGAATGATCGCCAGCAGGTTGACGTGTTCCAGCAATTCCCGAAATTGTCGCTCGGATTGGCGTAACCGCTCTTCCGCCTGCTTGCGCTCGGTGATGTCGATGGCGATGCCGCCGATCGGGGGCGATCCCGCGCTGGTCCGCATGGGGAACTTGATGGTCTGGAAGTACCGTATTTCACCGTCAGGCTTTTTCAGCGTTTCCTCAAACTCCAATACCCCCTCGGCCAGCGTTTTTCGATCATTGACGATCAAGGGCTGAGCGATTGCCGGTGGCAGCACCTCCTCAGTGGTCTCGCCGAGCCAATCATGGGCGCTGAAATGGTTCCGGAGGTATCGATTGACATACACATACCGGGATTGGTGATCCTTGATGAACGCCACGGCGGGCAGATAATCCATGAAGGCGGTAAAGCGTTCTTCCTTCTCTCGTAAGGTTTCTTCCATTCGTCGGCGATGGACGGCAATGGCATAGAGATCAGCCAACTGCTCGATCAACGCCAAATCCCGCTCGGTGTAGTCGCGGTCCGAGTTGGCCAGGGCGATTTGTCCAATCAGGGTTCCCTCGGCCAAGGCAGGCGCGGAGATAAAGCGCCGGATCGGTATATGGCCATTTGGCGTGCCGGACGAGCGTGAATCGCCCGCGGGCGCGTTGGTCAGCAACGATTGGCGATTATTCAACACCCAGCCCCACAACCCCTTGAATTCCTTGAAGACTACGCCTTTGTCCTCGACCCGGCAGGCATTCCAAACGTCTCTGCTGAACGTGGTTGTCACCAGGTAGCCCGTCGGAGGGTCGATGTAACCGACGAAGCCGTATGGGCTGCCCGTAAAACTTTTGGCGTGCTCCAGGACCAGGTAGGCCATGTCATCGACCGACATCCCCCCAAGCAGTGCGCGCGAAACCTCGGCCAAGGCGGCATTGACTCGCGCGTCCCAGCCAGGAGGCACCCCTCGCGTCGACAAAATCTCGGAGAAGGCTTGTTCGAGCCGCTCGTTGTCCGCGCGCAATCGGGTGTTCTCGGCCTGGAGTCGTGTAATGAGGTCGTCATCCACGTTGTGGGCTCTTGTTGCAAAATCCAACGATTCGGACGGGCAAGCGCCCCCGGCGATCAGCCTGCTGCCTCGAACCCATACGGCAGCGGCTCCAGCCGCAGTATCGGTCCGCCGGCGTCGCCCAGTTGCAGCGTCCCGTGTTCCGCGCAGTCGATCAGCGCCACCGCCAGCACGGCGTAGCTGCCGTCGGGGTGTGGGCTGGCGTCGACCAGTTGTCCGGCGCTTTGGCTGGCGTCGGCCTGGGGTGAGAACAGCGGGTCGCCGGGACGGGGCGGGCTGGCGCTGTCCACCCGCGCCAGAACCATCCGCCGCTTCAGCTTGCCCAGATAATGGGTGCGCGCCACGATCTCCTGCCCGGTGTAGCAACCCTTCTGGAAGCTGATCCCGCCCAGCAGTTGCAGGTTGAGCATCTGCGGCACGAACGCCTCCACGGTTTCGGGATAGACGGTCGGCGTTCCCGCCAGGATGTTCAGCAGCCGCCACGGCTCGGCTCCGACCGGCGTCACCTTGGGGGCTAGGGCGCTCCAGACCGTGCTCAGTTCCTGCGCCGCGCCGTGCAATTCGAAGCGCGGCGTCGAGCCGGGCAGACGGATCACGGTGACGCCGTCCGGGTCCGTCGTGGCGGTGGTAACGACGCCGTTCATGAGCTCCGGGACCGCGCCCAGAGCCGTGCCAATCAGCGCCGCCGCGTTCGGTCCCGCGACCCCCATCCGCGCCAGGGCATCGCTGGCGTCCTCCAGCGTGGTTCTGGCCCGCAGCACGTATTTGCGCAGCCGGCTCAAGGCGGGTTCAAGCAGTTCACGCGGCAGTTCCAGATACGTGGCGTCCTCGCGCCGAAACAGCCGGAAACTGGCGAACGCCCGACCTTTCGGGGTGCAGTGCGCGCCAGGCAGAC
>DGFE01000140.1 GCA_002391525.1 Competibacteraceae bacterium UBA3908 | reverse complement strand
GCCTAGATGACCTAGAACATTATTGCCCAGGTTATAAGTAATAAAGATAAAGAGCGCCGCGTAGTGAAGAGGAATCGTAAAAGCGAAAACAGGTAATATCGCCACTTGAACGATGGCTTCCAATGGATGAAAAGAGTAGGCGGCCCATGGTGAAGGACTGATGGAAAAATGGTGTACCCTATGGGCGAGCTTGAATAATCCTTTCAGGTGCATGAGGCGATGAGTCCAGTAAAAATAGGCGTCATGCAGGACCAATTGCAGCGCGATGCTGAAGAAGAAATAAGCCGCACCGTAATCGGATAGATTGACGTAAATTCGCGTCCAACCGTTGAGCGTTGCATAAAGGATCATCATGACAGTTAAAGCAATAATTAAACCGGTTAACAGCGAATAATGAATTTCACTGCGAATACGCCCCGCGTCTGGCGCGCGCTGTTGAATTCGCCGGTGCTGAAAACGATGCTTTTTCCATACCCAGAAGAATCCATAAGCACCGCCCGCAAACAGAAAGTAGCGCGCCAAGGTGGCCGCATAGATGACAATGCCGATGCCGATCACTTCAATGACCGCCATGCTCTGCCTCCAAAACACCGCGAGGATGTAGCCGTGCATCGTCATGAACGCGGTCTTTCGCTTCCATGGGCCGCAGGGATACCGTCTGGATAACGGTGGACCGCGAGTTGAGAAAGCTCGCATAGACGAACGCGCAGTCCCGCCGAATTTGCTCGGCATCGAGACCGAATCTCGCCAAGTCGTAATGATGTTCGCTTTTATAACGACGCTGGGTATCGGCTTCCCGGGCGATAGCGGCGAGCAGCGCAGGAGTCGGCTGAACGTCGAGGAAAGCTAAAATTTCAGCCATCAATGCCTCGAAATCGCTCATCAGCCGCTCGTAGGGAACGATCAATACCCGGCTGCGGTCGATGGCGCCCGACTGGCAGGCATCGTGAAAGCGCTGCAATAGCTCGACGAAAGCCCGGTACAGTCGATCCAGGTAACGGTGTCGCAGTGCCGGTGGGCGGTTCCAGAAACCGAAACGACTGTCCAGCACGCCGGTCACCAGGCTCATGGCCGACGGAATCGCGGCCACGGGATCGCGCACCAAATAAAGAATCCGGGCATCGGGAAACCGCGCCAAAAATTGCGGCAGGCGCGGACCGATGGAGAAGAGCTTGGCGATCACGCGGGAACCGCCGGTCGCGACCAGGTTGCGGCGCCAGATGGCCCGCAGCCAGGCGAAGTCGCGCGCCGAAGTATCCCGGTGAGCGGGGTCGAAGTCGGCGTAGCGGTCCTGGTCGGCCCAGGCCATCAAAAAGCCGTACAAGAAGAAGCCGTCGAAATAGCGGAACAGGAGTGCCGCGTCGTCAGTTTCCACGGCGGTCAGACTGGTGTGGTGCGCTGCCGCCGCATGATGCCGCGTGGGACTCAGCCGCTCCAGGAGGGGCATGAGCGGTCGTAGCAAGGTTTGAAGGGAGAGTGAGGGATACAGCATTCGCCACAGTTCCATGCCCGCGCCGAGACGCTGTTCCACCAGGAACCGGTGCAAGAACGTGGTGCCGGTGCGGGGATTGCCGACGATGACGATAGGCCGCTCGATCCGGGTTTGGCGCAGCCGCGAAAAGAGGAAAGGATCGACCAGCATCCCTACAGCCACGCTCATCCGCAGGTTGAGGAACAAGAACAGGGTAAGCAGGGGCGATAGCCACGCCCTGAAGACCCGTCCTGTCACTTGATACGCTTGCCAGATACGCTGCAACATGGCGGCGTCTACCACCGCAGCAGCGCGCCGGCGATGCTGAGTCCGGCGCCGGTGCCGAGCAGCAGCACCCGGTCTCCCCGGCGCAGGCGTCCCGCCTGGTCGGCATGGGCGAGCGCCATGGGGATAGAGGCGGCGATACAATTGCCGTAGTCCGCGATGATGTTGACGATGCGCTCTGGCGGGAAGCCAAGCTTTGGCAGGGCCTCGAGCGCCGGCCCCGAGGCTTGATGAGGCACCACCAGATCGATCTCCTCGATGCGCAGACCGCACTGGTCGAGCAGGTCGCCGACGAGATCCGCCACCCGTTGCCGGGCCATTTTGAAAAGCTTGGGTCCCTTCATGGTAAAGAGGTTGTCTTCGGGACGAGTGGCCGGATCGTTGGGGTGGCGGCGCATCCCGCCGCCGGGCAGTTCCGACAGTTCGGCGCCCTTGGGCCAGGTGGTCATGCGCCAGCCCAGGAGTTCGCTGGCCTCGTCTTCCGGCGTCGCTTCCACGATTGCGGCGGCGGCACCGTCGCCCAGCAGGGCCGCGCTCTCCGGTTCGCGCGGGTTGCGGGCCTTGCTGCCGAGTTCGGCCGACACCACCAGCACTCGTCGGTAAGCGCCGGAGACCACCAGCGACGCGGCGGTGTTCAGGGCGACCAGGAAGGACAGGCAGGTGGCGTGGATCGAGAAGGAAGGAATACCCTCGAAACCGAGCTGTTCCTGAATGAACACCGAAGTGTCGGGAATCAATTGTCGGGCGGTGGTCGAGGCATTGAGGATCAGATCGGGAGCCGGCCCCGATGCGAGCGCGGCACGAGCGGCGCGAGCGGCCAACACCTCGACCGGTTCGTCGGCGATCCGTCGCGCCCGGATGCCGGTTCGCGACAAGATCCAATCCTCGCTACGTCCCACTTTGGGCGCCAGTTCGACGGACGTTTCGACATTCGGCGGCGCGTGGCAGGCCGTCGCCACGATCTTGACGCGCCGCGGATCTTGGGGGCTTCTGGTCGCGCGGGCCGCGACTTTGGGCTTTGCGTGGAGACGCTCGACGAATGCCAGCCCCGCCTCGTAGCAATTCAAAAACATGGTGTGGGCCTCCTCAGGTCTTCAAAAGCACGGTTGAAAAGGTTGTCTCCTCATACCGGATACCCCTGGTGGGGTTATCCTTACCCTCAACCGTTGGCAGGAAGCGCACCAAACCGGATCGATCAGGTAACTTGTTACCAATCAAAGATTTTTATCGATTCTCCCCACGACCGGCGCCGGTCGAGCGAGACGGAAGGCGACAGGGCGATAGCGGGAACAGCCATTAACTCATTGAAAATAAATCACTCATCGGGATGAGACAATCATTGATGCCCGATACTTTTGTCGCAAGAAGTTGGGCGATGCGACCGTTGGGGCAAGGGCGAGAGAAGTGAGCTGGGGCGGCGATTGAACCGGCCGCAACGAGCGGTCCTGGTTTCCTCGCCGGACCGACCCGCTTCGACAGCGATCCGAGGACCGGCCCTGGCCGGTTTTGCCGTGGTGGTAGGAAGTGATGTGGTTCCTCCAGCCGAGAGCCGTCGAAAAGCAATAGCGGAAGCGTCAGGCATCCTCGCCAAAGGACGCATCGCGCTCCTTGCGCCGGGTGAGCCGCTTGTTCAACGCCTGTCGCGACAGGCCCAGCATCCCGGCGGCCACGCCTTGGTTGCCGCCCGCACGCCGCAACGCTTCCTGAACCAACGCCTCCTCGGCTTCGTCCAGGGTGGGAAGCTGTTCGGGCAACAGCGCCGTCAGATCTGTTGACCAGTTGCTCTCCTCGGCCAACAACGGCCCCGCGCCCATGGCCGCCTTGAAGCTGTGCAGGGACAAGGTCGCACCCTGATGCAACGCGACCGCGTCGAAGATCATCGCTTCCAGTTCCCGCACGTTGCCGGGAAACGAGTAGGTTTTGAGCAGCCGGTACAGTTCCAGCGGCGGGGTCGGCGGCGGTTTATGCAGCGCGTGAGCGGCCTTCTCCAGCAGATGGTTGACCAGCAACGGGATATCCTCCAGCCGCTCGCGCAGCGGCGGCAGATGAACATGATGGGTCCGTAACCGGTAATACAAATCCTTGCGGAACGCTCCCGCCTTGACCCGCTCGACGACATCGTAATTGGTCGCCACCACGATGCGGGCGCGGCATTGGCGCGGACGGTCCACCCCCAACGGGTAATAGGTTCCTTCCTGGAGCAATCGCAGCAACTTGACCTGCGAGGGCGCGGAGAGATCGCCGATTTCGTCGAGGAACAGAGTACCGTCGGCCGCGCTGGTGATCAGCCCGTCCCTGGCCCGGTCCGCGCCGGTGAACGCGCCGCGGGCATGACCGAACAGGGTATCGGCGAACACGGTGTCGTCCAACCCGGCCACGTTGACCGCGACGAATTCGCCCGTCCGGCCCGACAACCGGTGCAGCGACCGCGCGATCTGCTCCTTGCCGGTGCCGGTTTCGCCGGTGACCAGCACGGGCTGCGGCGAAGAGGCGACCGCTTCGACATAGCGGAAAATGGCCGCCATCGCCTTGCTCTGGGTGACGATTTCCGCGAACGCTTCCCGGTCGTGGGGCACCGCCGTCAGCAGGCTGTCCTTCAGGGAGAGCACTTCCGCCCGCAAGGCGCGGATTTCCAGCGCCCGCCGCACCGACGAAACCAGCCGGTTGCTTTCGACCGGCTTGACCAGATAATCGCTGGCGCCCATCCGCATGCACTGCACGGCGGTATCCAGATCGTTGGTCGCCGTCATCACGATGACCGGGATATCGGGGTAATCCGCCGTGACGCTCTCCAGAAGCGCCTGCCCGGAAAGGTAGGGCATGGTCAGGTCGAGCACCAGGACCCCGACCGGTTGCTCCGCCAGCAGTGGCGACACCGCGCGGCTGTCCTCCAGGGTCAGCACGTCGGTGATCCCCGACGCGCGCAACAGCACGCTGGCGCTGCGCAGCAAGGGCGGCTCGTCGTCCACCAGCAACACCGGCAGTCGATGGGACGTGATATAGGCCATGGGTATCGACCTCCTCGATTCAGCGCCTCACTCGGGCGCGGGCGGGCGAACGGACGGCACGTCGACGGCGGGTGGCAACGCGACTCGCGCGAGCGTGCCCCGGCCTGGCTCCGATTCAAAGGTCAACTGGCCACCGTGGGCGCGCACCAATTCGGAGGAAATGGCCAAACCCAGGCCGGTGCCGCCGCTGCCGCTCTTGGTGGTGAAAAAGGGATCGCACAGCCGCGCCAAATGCTCCTGGGCGATGCCGGTTCCCTCGTCGCGCACGTTCAGAACGACGCAACGCTCCTCCGCTCGCCAGCGGGTGGAAACGAAAATCCCCCGGCTGGCATCGGGCAAGGCTTCCAGGGCGTTACTCACCAGATTGACGATGACTTGCTCGATCTGTTGGGGATTGCCTTTCACCGGCGGCAGCTCATCGGCGAGATCCAGTTGGAACCGCGTGGTTTTCTTGTTGATCGGGTGGGCGAGCAGGCGCGCGGCGCGGCGCGCGGCGTCGTTGAGCGAAAACTCGGTCCGCGCGCCCTGCCCGCCCGGTCGGGCGAAATCCTTCAGATCGCCGACGATGGCCTCGATGCGCAGCGCGCCGTCGCGCATGTCGTCGATCAGGGCGGGGACGGTGGTTTGCATCTCCTGGTACGGCAACCCGCCGAGCAGAAAACCGCCCTGCTCCCGCGCCTGGTCGTCCAGAATCGCCGCCGCGTCGCCCCAAACGTCCGCCAACAATCGGGCGTTCAACAGTATCAGTTGGTTGGGGTTGTTGATCTCGTGCGCGACCCCGGACACCAGGGTTCCCAAGGCGGTCATTTTGCTCGCCTGGATGAGCTGCAATTCCTGCTGGCGGGCCTTTTCCTCCAGGCGCTTGCGCTCGGTCAGATCGCGGATGATGCCCGTTACAAAAGTGCCTTGCGCCGTGCGCCAGTTGGACAGCGACACCTCCAGGGGAAACTCGCCGCCATCCTGGCGCAGGCCGTCCAGTTCGACCACCGTGCCGGTCAGGCGGCACTCTCCATCGGTGGACCACTCCGCCAGCCGGCGGGCGTATTCTTCCCGGTGCCGCGCGGTCAACAGACCCGCGAACGGCGCGCCGAGCGCCTCGTCGGGCGCGTAACCGAACATGGTCGTGGCTCCGGCGTTCCAGGATACGACCGTCCCCGCGCCGTCGACGGAAACAATCGCTTCCCTGGCCGATTCGGTGATGGCGCGCAAGCGTTCCTCGCTGATCCGCAAGGCGGTTTCCGCCCGCTGGTGCTCCGCCATTTCCAGGCGTAAATCCTCGTTGACGCGGCGCAGGACGCGAGCGTTGCCTTGCAGGCGGGCGAACAGGTAGCCCAGATAGCCCAGCAGCAGGACGGCGACTGCATACAGCAGAATCCGAAAGATCTGGGCGCGGGCCTCGGCCCGACCGTAATGACGCAGCATCGCGTCCCGCAAGGACCGCGCTTGCACTATCGCTGGCCCCTGGGTCAACTGCCGCAATTCGGTATCGACGCGCGGCAACACCTGCACGATGAGTCGCCCGTGCGCGGCCAGGGTTCGCAAATCGGGCTGAAACGAGGGAATGTCGGGCAAGCGGCCGAGCAGCGTTTCGATGGCCGCGCCCAGCTCCGGCTCCGGCCTCTGGATGAACCGCAGCAGCAGGGTAGCCAGCGCGCCGACCTCGGCCGCCACCGATTGCTCCTCGGCGACCGTGGCCTTGGCGCGCAGCGCCTGCGCGGCCTGGACGACGTAGGCGAGCGAGTTGCGCAGCAGAGCGTTGTCGGATTTGAAGTACTCGACCACGGTCGTTTTTTGCCGCGCCGCCTCGATCAAGGCGTCGGCCCGCGGGCCGAGCAACCGGGCAGCCTCCGCCGAGGCAGCCCGGCTTCCGCGCTGCAAATCGGTGGCCGCGCGCCGCACGTCGCGACTGGCGACGGCCAGGGAATCGTAATACGTCAGCAATCCGGCGCGCACCAGCAGAACGTCGCGGTCGAGCGCGGTGTCGTGCAGTTCGAACGCGTCGAGCGCCTCGTTCATGCGCGTCCGCAACGCCAGGTCCGGGCTTCTGCTCTGCGACAGCAAGTAGGTGAGGAGCAGAAGCAGGCCCGCGATGATCGAGACCGGCTTCCACAACGCGCTCATCACCGCGACTCCGGTGGGGGCGTCGTGAGCGGCTGGCCCTGATACTCTCCGGTCAGGGTGCGCAGGAAACTCACGATCAGGCCGATCTCCTCGGATGTGAGCGTTTTGCCTAACTGGACCCGGGCCATGGTGTCCACCGCCGATTCTAGCGTGGCGGCCCGGCCATTATGAAAATACGGAGCGGTCAGCGCGACGTTGCGCAGGCTCGGCACCCGAAACACATGACGGTCGCGCTCGACCTGGGTGATCAGAAAGCGTCCGAAATCGACCCGGCCATCGGACTCGCCGGCATGGGCTGGCGCGGGGGAATACGGGAAGATCCCGAACTTCTGAAACATGTTGCCGCCGATGTTCATGCCCTGATGGCAGGCGACGCAACCGTAGGACTTGAACAACCGGTAACCTCGCCGCTCCTCCTCGGTGAGGACCTCCCGCCGGCCACGCAGATAGTGGTCGAAGCGGGAATTGGGGGTAACGAGGGAGCGTTCGTAGGTCGCCACGGCATCCAGCACGCTCGCCTTGGTGAGTCCGTCGGGATACACGGCCTTGAAAGCCGAGGCGTAAGCCGGGTCGGCCTGCAGGCGTTCGAGCAGTTCGGACCAATCCGCATCCATGACCTCGGGATTGAGCATTAGCCTTTCCGCGTGAGCTTCCAACGTCTCCGTCGATCCATCCCAGTTGTAAAAATAATTGAATCCGACATTGAAAATCGTTGGAGTATTGCGCGACAGCAACGAACCATCGGCTCTCCTGGCCACGGGCAGGCCGTCGGCGCCGCCCCGGTCGAAGTGGTGGCAGGTCAGGCACGACATCGAACGGTCCCGCGACAAGCGGACATCGCCGAACAAGCGCTCGCCCAACGCCACCTTGGTCGGATCTTCCGTGCTGGCGAGCGGCAGGGGGGCGATGGGTTCCTGCATCGCGGTATCCGCTCCAGCCTCCGTTTCGGACACTGGCGCGGACCAGGCCGGGTTCGCGCCGCCCACGATCAGCCAAATCGCGCCCAGCAAGCCGGGGAGCCAGCGGACAGGTCGCCAAGGACTCGCTTCAACGCGATGATCAACCGGTATTCGCGAATTCATTGGCGTCTCCCGAACACCTCATCACATCCGCAAGCGCGGCAACATGAGGAAGCCGATACTACCTCCCCACGATCCGACGTGAAACCGAAACCACCTCAATCCGCTCTTTCGACCTTCACCACCTTGATCATGTTCGTGCCGCCGGACACCCCGACCGGGACGCCGGCGCTGCACACCACGATCTCGCCTTCCCGCACCATGCCCTTGTTGAGCAGGAAGTCGGTGGCGGAACTCAACAGATCGTCCACGGGGTCGCGTTTTCCGGAGCGCGGGCGGCAATTCGCGCGAGCCGGATTAAACTGATACCGGCGCTGTAAGATCCTCATCCTCAGCCTCAGCCCCCGCCAGCGGGCGAGAGGCGCGAACCAATCCACGCGAGGTTTTCAATGGCTGACGTTTTCACCCGTATCCTGCGCATCGATCTGCCCGAGTCGCTGCAATGCGACGAGTCCGGCAAGAATCCGGCGTTCACCATCCGCTTCGTCGCCGACGGTGAAATTCCGTTCCCGCAAGTGATCCTGCACGCACCGGACGGGCAACACCTGATCAAGGGCGACGCGATTCAGGCCAGCGCCGGCGAAGGCGGTGAATACACCTACACCGCCAGTGTTCCCGCCGGGCTGCTGTGGCCGAACACCATCAACGTGCAGGTGGAGGGCTGCCGCAAAGCCGACATCCGCCAGTCCGGCGGCGGCGACTGGATCAAGGAATTCCGCCGGCTGCGGATCGCGCCGAACGTCAAG
>DGFE01000210.1 GCA_002391525.1 Competibacteraceae bacterium UBA3908 | reverse complement strand
TGCTTGATCACCGGCACCCGCGCCTCGCGGCTGATCCGCTCGATCAGCCCCTTGCCGCCGCGCGGCACGATCACGTCCACGTACTCCGTCAGGCGGATCAGTTCGCCGACGGCGGCGCGGTCGGGGGTGTCGATCACCTGCACCGTATCCGCCGGCAGGTCAGCGGCGGCCAAGCCCTGCTGGATACAGGCGGCGATGGCGCGATTGGAATGCAGCGCCTCGGAGCCGCCGCGCAGGATGGCGGCGTTGCCGGCCTTCAGGCACAGCGCGGCGGCGTCGGCGGTGACGTTCGGGCGCGATTCGTAGATGATGCCGATGACGCCGAGCGGCACCCGCATCCGCCCGACCTGAATCCCCGAGGGGCGGTACTTGAGATCGGTGATCTCGCCCACCGGGTCGGCCTGGGCGGCGATTTCCCGCAGGCCCCGCGCCATCGCCCGGACGCCCTTGGGCGTCAGTTCCAGCCGGTCCAGCAAGGCGGCGTCCAGGCCGGAGTTCCGTCCGGCGTCCAGGTCCAGCCGATTGGCGGCCAGCAAGGAATCCTCGGCTGCTTCCAGGGCATCGGCAATCGCCAGCAAAGCGGCGTCCTTGGTCCGCGTTTCGGCGCATCCGACGAGGCGGGAAGCGGCACGGGCGCGCTGGCCGATTTCAGTCATGTAACGATGCATGGCATCGGGTATATCCGCGTTCGTGTTCATCGAATTGGGACCATCTGGTGGCCGACGCGACGCGCGCGTCGGGTCGTGATCTTCAAACCTCGTCGGCCAGCAACTCCAGGCCGGCCAGCCGCAGGCCGTTCGCCAGCAAGGCATCCCAGGGCGAACCGGTTTCGACGCCCTTGATCGTCCGGTCGGTCCGGGCGCAGGCGCGCAACACGCGCCGGCAGTCGGCCAGCGTCAGCCGCTGCAAGGCTTGCCGAACCAGCGGTTTGCGCTTTTCCCAGATTTGCTGGGCGGTCAGCGCCGCCTCCAGCGGCTGGCCCTGGCTTCGGGCAAAGGCCAGTGCCGTCAGCCGGCGGATTTCCTGGTGCAACGCCCAATTGGCCAATACCGGTTCGACACCTTCCCCGCGCAAGCCGTCGAGGATCCGGGCCACCCGCTCCGTCTGACCGAGCAGGGCGGCATCCACCCAATCATAGATGCTGTAACGGGCGCTGTCGCCGACCGCGGCCAACACGGCTTGGACGGTCAACTCGCGGTCGCCGACCAACAACATCAGTTTCTCGATTTCCTGGGCGGCGGCCAGCAGATTGCCTTCCACCCGCTCGGCCAGCAGCGTCACCGCCTCCGGCATCGGATTCAGACCCCGCTCCCGCAACCGGCGTTCGATCCAGGCCGGCAATTGGCGCGGTTCCACCGGCATCGCCGGCACCGTCACGCCCGCCTCGTCCAACGCGGCGAACCAGCGGCTTTTCTGAGTGTTCCAGTCCAGCTTGCCGGCGGTGATCAGCAGCACCGAATCCCCGGCTGGCCGCGCCGCGTAGTCGCAGAGCGCCTTCGCGCCCGCTTCGCCCGGCCTGGCGCCATCCAGCCGCAGCTCCAGCAAGCGCCGGCTGGCGAACAGCGACGGGCTGGCCGCCAATTGGCGCAGGACCTGCCAGTCGAAGCCGGCATCGACCGTCAGGCATTCCCGTTCGTCATGGCCGCGCTCGCGGGCGGCGGCGCGGATGGCGTCGGCGGCTTCCCGCGCCAGCAGCGTTTCCTCGCCGTACACCAGATACAGGGACGCCAGGGTCTTGCGCAAATGCGCGGCGAGTTGCTCGGGGCGCAGTTTCAAGATTTGACGGCCTGCAAGCGGCGGAGGATCTGCCAGGCCAGATCTTCGGCCATGCTGTCCACCAGGGATTCCTGCGCGGCCTCGAAGCCGAGCACCCGGTTCTCGTCGAACAGCACGGCGCGGTTGGCATTGACGCCCTCCGCCGGAATCAGCATCTTGCCGTTGGCGAGCCTGACCTCGTAGAGGGCATCGTAAACCAGAAAATACTCGCGTTTGACATCGAAGCGGTCGGCGGCCACCGTGCGGCGGCCACTGCCTTCGCGCAGGATGGTGATGATCGCCGTCGCCTGGGCCGGGTCGCGAGCGACGGTGACGCCGTTGCTCGCCAACAGCATCCGCAGCTTGCGACTCAGCACCCCCGGCGGCGTGCCGATGGCCTGCTGACTCTGCACGTAGGTCACGCTCAGTTCCGGCGGCAATTGGGCCTGACCGCGCAACTGGAACCCGCATCCGGCCAGCAGCAGCGTCGCCAATCCCACTCCACATCGAACGATCCAGCGCATGACAACCCTCACCCCAACCCCTTTCCCAAAGGGAGAAGGGTGTTTTATCCCGCGACTCAGCAGACCAGGTTGACCAGTTTGCCGGGCACGATCACGATCTTGCGAACCGGTTTGCCTTCGACGAAGCGCAGGACGTTGGGTTCGGTCCGTGCGGTCTCTTCGATGACGCTCCGGTCGGCATCGACCGGAACTTCGATCTGCCCGCGCAGTTTGCCGTTGACCTGGACCACCAGGGTCAGCAGGGACCGCGCCAGCGCCGCTTCGTCGGGCGTCGGCCATGCGGCGTTCAGCACGTCGTCGCCATAACCCAGTTCCCGCCACAGAGTATGGGTGATGTGCGGCACAATGGGCGACAGGAGCCGCAGCAGGATGCTCAACCCCTCGCGCCGCACGGCAGCCGCCGCGCCGTGCGCGCCGGTCTCGATCCGCGCCAGCGCGTTCAGCATTTTCATGCCGCCGGAAACCACGGTGTTGAACTGATGACGACCGAAGTCGAACAACGCCTGGCGCAACGCCTCGTGGACCTCGCGGCGCACGGCGCGCAGCGGTTCCGGCAAGGTCGCGGCATCCGGCTCGCCGGCGGCGCGGATGGCGTCCTGCTGCTCGGCGGCATACGTCCACAACCGCCGCAGAAAACGGTACGCGCCGCCGACCCCGGCGTCCGACCATTCCAGCGCCTGTTCGGGCGGGGCGGCGAACATCATGAACAGTCGGGCGGTATCGGCGCCGTACTGTTCGATCAGAGTCTGCGGGTCCACGCCGTTCCTGCGCGACTTGGACATGGTGCCGATGCCGCCGTACTCCACCGGCTGGCCGTCCACGCTGGAAACGGCGCTCGTCACCCGACCCTGCTCGTCGCGGGTCATCTCCACATCGCCGGGCGGGTAGTAGTTAATCCCGCCTTTTTCGCCTTTGCGGAAGAAGATGTGGTTCAGCACCATGCCCTGGGTCAACAGGTTGACGAACGGCTCGGACACCGTGGTCAGGCCCAGATCGCGCATGACCTTGGTCCAGAACCGGGAATAGAGCAGATGCAGGATGGCGTGTTCGATGCCGCCGATGTATTGATCGACCGGCATCCAGTAATCGGCTCGCGCGTCCACCATCGCGTCCGCGCCCGGCGTGCAGTAGCGGAAAAAGTACCAGGACGAATCCACGAAGGTGTCCATGGTGTCCGTTTCCCGCCGGGCGGATCGACCGCATTTCGGGCAGGCGCAATGCAGGAACTCCGAATACTTGCTGAGCGGGTTGCCGGAACCGTCCGGCACCAGATGTTCCGGCAGCACGACCGGCAACCGGTCGTCCGGGACCGGCACCGCGCCGCAAGATTCGCAATGGATGATCGGGATGGGCGTGCCCCAGTAGCGTTGCCGGGAAATGCCCCAGTCGCGCAAGCGCCAGGTGACTTTCTTCTCGCCCAGCCCCCTGGCGTTCAGATCGGCGGCGATGGCATCGGTCGCCTGCTGAAAATCCAGGCCGTCGTATTTGCCGGAGTTG